>NZ_CAXAPN010000035.1:0-87744 GCF_963971015.1 Pseudomonas sp. RA_15y_Pfl2_54 | reverse complement strand
TGGTCTGGCCAGACAAGAAACTGGGAGCCGATGGGCACTGTGATGTTGAACCCGGATCGGCAGCAGCAGACCAAGAAAAGAGCGGCATAGTTAGACGGCGACGCGACAACAACCTTGAAAAACGCCGGGGGAGTGCGCATGTCTATCAATTCAAGCGGATGCTGGGGTAACAAGGATGAACAGAATATTACTGTGGCTAGTTGTATTGACTCTGTCAGGTTGTGCCACTCACGAAGTGGTTCAGCCGTCTGTTCCCGTATCGCGAGAGGAAGTGCTCGGGACCGCATCGACTGGGGTGATGGGCGCCGGCACCGGGCCACAGATTGCCGCCTATCTCACGGAGGCCTACCACAACAAGCTGAACATGTGCCGAAATAACCCTTCAGCCCCGGCATTCCTGTGTTCCGGGGTCATGTTGAGAGCCACTCAACACTCCACACAGTTTCATTTCTGGAACCCTAATCCAACGTCTACCGGCGTGTCTTTTTCCTATTTGCGGGCGGATGCGAAGTTCAGCAAGTTGGTCTTCGGTTATCACAACGGATTTATCTTGTATCCGTACTTTTTCAAACCCGTGGGTAAAATAGAACCAGAGATACTTTGTTTCTTTCCGGTGGACGGTGCAACGACCCCGCGCGCAGATCAGGGCTGCGGTCAAAGTCCGGGAATAGTTTCCAGTCGACCCTGCCAGTCACAAGGGATCAATACGGCCGCGCAATACATCGCGCATTACAATCAGCAAACGAACAAATACGGGCATCTGTGCGGCTTTGATGTGAGCGACGATTTGAATCAGGCAGCCACCACCGCTTTCAATGAGGCAATCAAGGCCCAGGGGATGGGCGGCACGTTCGCCTTCAATACGCAGAACGAGTTCCGGCTGGCCAAGTGGGGGCAGAATCTGGGCACGACGTTGCCAATCGAGGCGGTGTTCTACATCGGTGACGCCGGCAAGGCCGGTGCGCAGTATGACCAGCAGGATTTCAAGAACCAGACAGGTATCTGGATTCCGGCAATCAGGATCACGCTGCCCCAGACGCCATCGGCTGATGTGCGGTTCGAGTTCATTGCCGGTGACCAGGCCATCTCTTCCTGATCCATTCAATTGTGCCGTGCCCTGCCAGAGGGGCACGGCACATCAGCGCTCTATCAGGCCAGCGCTGTCTCGGCGGGGGAGATGATGCTGGTCTTGCCACCGCGGGATTTGCCGGAACTCAGATACTCGGCAATCGACTCCTGCGTGACCTCGCCCAGGAACACCCGCTCGGCGTCCAACACCGGCAACCACGAACGATTGAACTCGTACATGCGCGACAGCAGGATGCGCAAATGCTCGTCATACGCCGCCGTGGCGTTGAACTCACGCAGGAACTGCGCGCAGGTGCCGGTCTGGCGGTGCAGGTCGCGGCGACGCACATAACCCAGCGCCTTGTTCTCGGCACAGGTGACCACGACGTAGCGGCGGTCATGTTCGTCCATTAATTCCAGCGCATCGGCCACCGGGGTTTCCGGGCTCACCGACGGCGCGTTGTCCGCCGCGTCTTCTGCCTTGACCAGCAGCAGGCGCTTGAGGGTGCTGTCCTGGCCGACGAAGTTGCTGACAAAGTCGTCCGCCGGGTGTGCGAGCAGGGTGTCCGGGTGATCGATCTGCAGCAGTTTGCCGGCGCGGAAGATCGCAATCTTGTCGCCGAGTTTGATCGCCTCGTCGATGTCGTGGCTGACCATGATCACGGTCTTGTTCAGCGCGCGCTGCATCTCGAAGAACTCGTTCTGGATCATCTCTCGGTTGATCGGGTCGACCGCACCGAACGGCTCATCCATCAGCAACAGCGGTGCGTCCGCCGCCAGCGCACGAATCACGCCGATGCGCTGTTGCTGGCCACCGGACAATTCACGCGGATAACGATGCAGATACTGCTTGGGCTCAAGCTTGATCATGCTCATCAGTTCACGGGCGCGGTCGTGGCATTTCTGTTTGTCCCAGCCGAGCAACTTCGGCACCACCACAATGTTCTCTTCGATGGTCATGTTCGGGAACAGACCGATCTGCTGGATCACGTAGCCGATGTTGCGGCGCAGGGTCACTTCGTCCAGGTCGGTGGTGTCTTCACCGTTGATCAGGATCTTGCCCGAAGTCGGTTTGATCAGGCGGTTGATCATCTTCAGCGTGGTGCTTTTGCCGCAACCCGATGGCCCGAGGAACACACAGATTTCGCCTTCATTGACGGTCAGGCTCACCGAGTCCACGGCTTTGATGTCTTTGCCGTTGCTTTGGAAGGTCTTGCTGAGGTTTTGAAGTTCGATCATTTGAGGAGTCCTTTTGGAGTCAGCGCGCGTTGCAGCCACTGCAGGAGGAGGTCGGCGAAGATCGCCAGAAGACTGACCAGCAGCGCGCCGACGATGAGCATCGACATGTCACTGCGGCTGATGGAGGCGAGGATCAACACACCGAGACCGCCGGCGCCGACGGTGGCGGCGATGGTCATCACGCCGATGTTCATCACCACGGCAGTGCGCACACCGGCGAGGATCACCGGTACCGCAATCGGCAACTCGACCATGCGCAGGCGCTGGCCGAAGGTCATGCCGATGCCGCGTGCGGCTTCACGGATGCCCGGTTCGACGCCGGTCAGGGCCAGGTAGGTGTTGCGCATGATCGGCAGCAGTGAATAAAGGAACACCGCCGTGATCGCCGGCATCGGGCCCAGGCCTTGGCCGAACTTGGAGTAGAACGGCAACAGCAGGCCGAACAGGGCAATCGACGGCACGGTCAGCAGCACGGTGGCGCTGGCCTGTAAAGGGCCGGCGAGGCTCGGAAAGCGGGTCATCAGAATGCCCAGCGGCACACCGGCGACAATCGCCAGACTGACGGCGATCCCCACCAGAGAAATGTGCTGCAAGGTCAGGTGCAGCACCTGCTGCCAGTCAAGATGGGAAAAGGCGTTCAAGAATTCCATGACGTTTCCTCCCTTCAATTCAATGGATGTTGGCGCAGGAAATCAGCGGCCACAGCGGATGGGCTTTCATGATCGACATCGACCCGCGCGTTGAGCCGGCGCATGGTTTCGTCATCAAACAGTTCGGCCAGCGGCTTGAGTTGCCCGGCCAGTTTCGGGTGGGCGTCCAGATAGGCCTGGCGCACCACGGGCGCGGCGGTGTAGTCCGGGAAGTAATGCTTGTCGTCCGCCAGCAATTTCAGATTGAAGGCGCTCAGGCGACCGTCCGTGGTGTACACCAGGCCGGCGAACACTTGGCCATTGCGCAGGGCGGTGTAGACCAGACCGGCGTCCATCTGGCGGGTGTTCTCGCGTGTCAGGTTCATGTCATAGAGCTTGACCATGCCGTCCAGGCCGTCGGAGCGGTTGGCGAACTCAGTGTCCAGAGCCACCAGATGATTGGCCTCGGCCTCATCCCGCAGCACGGTGTTCAGTTCGCTGATGCTGTTGATCTGCGGGTACTGGTCGGCGATTTTTTTCGGCAGGGCCAGTGCATAGGTGTTGCTGAATTTCGACGGTGCGAGCCAGGTCAGGCCTTTTTTGGCATCGAGTTCTTTCACCCGAGCGTAGGACTGTTCGCTGTCGAGTTTTTCGGTGACATGGTTGTAGGACACCAGCGACACACCGGTGTACTCCCAGAGCATGTCCAGTTGGCCACTCTCCTGAGCGCTGCGCGCCAGATTGCTACCCAGCCCACCGGTGATTTGCGCGTCGTAGCCTTTGCTGCGCAGGTACTGCGAGGTGATTTGCGCCAGCAGGGTTTGTTCGGTGAACACCCGGGCGCCAATGCGGATAACCGGTTTGTCGGCGGCTTGGGCGATTCCTGCGAACAGCAGGGCGCAGCCTAAAATCAAGCTAAGTCGTTTCATGAAGATTCCTTTGCCGGGGCTTAAGACGGGCGCAAGCCGCGTTCGAGCCAGAGTCGACTGCCCAGGGTGACAGCGCCATCGAGCAGCAGCGCCAGTAAGGCGGTACACGCGGCGCCGAGCAGCAGTTGCGGCTGATTGTTCAGCGCGATACCCGGGAAGATCAGGCTGCCAAGGCTGTTGGCGCCGATCAGAAACGCCAGCGGCGCTGTCCCGACATTGATCGCCAGCGCCACACGCACACCACCGACGATGATCGGCACGGCATTGGGCAACTCGACTTTCCACAGCACCTGACGCGGGGTCATGCCGATGCCGACGGCGGCTTCTTTGAGTGAACCCTGAACGTTTTTCAGGCCTTCGTAGGTGTTGCGCACAATTGGCAACAGTGACGCGAGGAACAGCGCGAAGATCGCCGGGCCGCTGCCGATGCCCAGAATCCCCAGGGCAATTGCGAGTACGGCCAACGGCGGCACGGTGTTGCCGATGTTGAAGATCTGCATGAAGCGTTCGGCGCGCCCGACCATGCCTGGGCGACTGAGGAAGATGCCGGCGGGGATGCCCACGACGAGGGCAGCGAGCATTGAAGCGAGGACGAGAACCAGATGAGCTTGCAGGTAAAACAACAAATCGTCGCGGTAGTGTTCGATCGTGTTGATGCCGATCCAGTGGACCAGCAGGGCCAGGAGCGCGATCACCACCGCACCTCCCATCAGCCCTTTGCCATAGCGGATAGCCACAGGCGGACTCCTTTTTTTAGTCGGCGAACGCCATCCTGCGTGGCAGGCCAAACCTTGGCTGCCGGGAAAAAACGTTCGCGAGAAGCAGCTCCCTCAGCACCGGCAAAAAGCGGTCTGAAAGCGAGCCATGAGCGCAGCCTCGTCAGGCTAACTTGCTGATTTTTCAGCCCCTGACGAAACGTCGTAACAGGGGATGGACGTCTCCGTGCTTTAAAAGGTTCCCATCCGAGACAGCATTTGGCCACCCCTGATGTGCTCAACGGTTCGGTTATTGTCTGGACTTGGGCTATAATCGCGGCCCTTTTTTGAATCACCGCCAGGCGATTTCCCATGACCAACCAGGCCGCCGAAGTCGCGAAACGCCGCACTTTCGCCATTATTTCCCACCCCGATGCCGGTAAAACCACGATCACCGAAAAGCTCCTGTTGATGGGCAAGGCGATTGCGGTGGCCGGTACGGTGAAATCCCGTAAATCCGACCGCCATGCGACATCCGACTGGATGGAGATGGAGAAACAACGGGGTATTTCCATTACCACGTCGGTCATGCAGTTCCCGTATCGCGATCACATGGTCAACCTGCTCGACACCCCGGGCCACGAAGACTTCTCCGAAGACACCTACCGCACTCTGACGGCAGTGGACTCGGCCTTGATGGTCCTCGACGGCGGTAAGGGTGTTGAGCCACGGACCATCGCGCTGATGGACGTTTGCCGTCTGCGAGACACGCCGATCGTCAGCTTCATCAACAAACTCGACCGTGACATCCGCGACCCGATCGAACTGCTCGACGAAATCGAAGCCGTTCTGAAGATCAAGGCGGCGCCGATCACCTGGCCGATCGGTTGCTACCGCGACTTCAAAGGCGTGTACCACCTGGCCGACGACTACATCATTGTCTACACCGCCGGTCACGGTCACGAACGCACCGAAACCAAGATCATCGAGAAGCTCGACTCCGACGAAGCCCGCGCGCATCTGGGCGACGAGTACGACCGCTTCATCGAGCAACTGGAACTGGTACAGGGCGCCTGCCACGAGTTCAACCAGCAAGAGTTCCTCGACGGCCAACTGACCCCGGTGTTCTTCGGTACCGCACTGGGCAACTTCGGTGTCGACCACGTGCTCGACGCCGTCGTTGACTGGGCGCCGCGCCCGCTGGCACGCGTGGCCAACGAGCGCACCGTGGAACCGGTCGAAGAGAAGTTCTCGGGCTTCATCTTCAAGATCCAGGCGAACATGGACCCCAAACACCGTGACCGCATCGCCTTCATGCGTATCTGCTCCGGCAAGTACGAAAAAGGCATGAAGATGCGTCATGTGCGTACCGGCAAGGACGTGCGCATCGGCGACGCCCTGACGTTCTTCTCCTCCGAGCGTGAGCAACTGGAAGAGGCGTTTGCCGGCGATATCATCGGCCTGCACAACCACGGCACCATTCAGATCGGCGACACCTTCAGCGAAGGTGAAGCGCTTGGTTTCACCGGTATTCCGCACTTCGCCCCGGAACTGTTCCGTCGCGTGCGTCTGCGTGACCCGCTGAAATCCAAGCAACTGCGCCAGGGGCTGCAGCAGTTGGCTGAAGAAGGCGCGACCCAGGTGTTCTTCCCGGAGCGCAGCAACGACATCATTCTCGGTGCCGTCGGTGTGCTGCAGTTCGACGTGGTCGCCAGTCGCTTGAAAGAGGAATACAAGGTCGAGTGCTCGTATGAGCCGATCACTGTTTACTCGGCGCGTTGGATTGAATGCGACGACAAGAAGAAGCTTGAGGAATTCTCCAACAAGGCTGTGGAAAACCTGGCAGTCGATGGCGGTGGGCACCTGACTTACCTCGCTCCGACGCGGGTTAACCTGGCGTTGATGGAAGAGCGCTGGCCGGATGTGAAATTCCGTGCGACGCGTGAGCATCACTAAGCGCTGAATTGTTTTGTCCAAAGCCCCCTAGGTGTATGCCTAGGGGGCTTTTTTTGCTTGGTTGGTTTGGGTGTATATCCGTTTCTGCGGGTGTTGCGGCTGACGGTTTCGCCCTTACGGCGACTCACTTTTTTTACAAACGCCTAAAAAAAGTAAGCAAAAAAACGCTTGCTCCTACGTGCGGCCCGCTCGCTGGGGCTCGGGGTTCCTTCGCTGCGGGATTGATCCGGGGGGCATCGCCTCCGGTTTGCTGCGCTGCACCTCCTCTCGATGTGTTTGGCTTCGCCAAACGGTCGCTGCGCTCCCATCCCCGGATCAATCCCTCCACTCAGCCTTCCGACGTCGCCCGTGGATCAAGATCAAGAGCTTCAGCCGAGCTAACGCTCATCCTGTTGAGTGGTGAGGAGCAGAGGGGATACGCGTTCTGCTCATGCTTTTTTGTGTGCGAGCCTGCTCGCGAAGGCGGCCTGACGGCCGACCATTTTCTGACTGAGTGCCTTCAATCTGCCTGATCTGCCGAAGGTTGCACCTGCATGGGGCTGTAGGGCGACTCCGTTTTTTGTGATCTCGACATACTTGAGCGCGACAATCCGAGAGCTGACCGTTAGTGTCTCAGGTTTGCGAAAGTCGCTTTGAGAGGTCAAAGGAATGACAAGTCGGCTGACTTACCTGCTGCGACTCAATGGCTATTTCGGCGTAATGGCCTGGGTGCTCGCGGCGCTGCTGTTCATCAATCGCCTCAGCAGTATGGTCAAGCTGTTCATGGCGTTGTATCTGCGTCAGGAGCTGGGGCTGGCGATTGAAACCGTGGGCTGGCTGCTGTCCGGTTACGGCGCGGGGCTGTTGATCGGTTCGATGGTCGGTGGGTTGCTCAGTGATCGCTTTCCCACGGCGCGGCTCACGGCGGCGCTGTTTTTCCTGTCGGTATGGACCCTGATCCTGTTGGGGTTGGTCACCGACGTGCCGTGGCTTGCGGCGTTATTGCTGTTGAGCGGTGTGCTCGACGGGGCGATCCGCACCCTGCATCAACGGTTGATCATGGAGTATTGCGAGGTTGCGCAGCGTTCGCGTGCGCAAGCTTTGAGCCGGGTTGCGAGAAATCTCGGGATGGCCGCTGCCGGGGTGGCTGGCGGGGCGTTGGCGCAGACGGATTTTCGCTCGGTGTTTTTCGCCAGTGCGGCGATGACGCTACTGGCGTTGCTCTGGTTTGTCCGCACGACCTGGCGTCGACCGGTGCTGATCGTTGAGGCGTCAGCCGATGCGGGCTCCGGCGCATCCTCTGCGTATCGCGACAAGGCGTTTCTCTGGTTGCTGGCAGCGGCGGTCTTGCTCGGCATGGCGTTCGACACCGTCTACAGCACGCTGGGCAACTATCTGCGTGACTACTACCACTTGAGCACAGAAGCCATCGGTTGGCAGTTCGCGCTCAACGCGATACTGATTGTGGCCCTGCAGATTCCGCTGTCCCATTGGGGCGAACGGTGGGGCATGCGGCGGCAACTGGTGGCCGGCAGTCTGTTGCTGGCTATCGGGCTGGGCATGTTGCCGTTGGGCACCGGACTGTTTTTCGTCTGCCTGTCGACGGTGGTCTGGACACTGGGCGAAGCGCTGTTCATGCCGCCGCTCAATGTGTTGGTCATGCAGCATGCACAGAGTGGCAAAGGCGGGCAGTACTTCGGTCTGTTTTTCATGAGCTGGAGTGCGAGCGCACTGGTATCACCGGTGCTGAGCGGTCAAATGTACGGATACTTTGGCGGGCACAGTGTCTGGCTGGTTAGTGCGACGCTGGCGCTGTTGGCCATCCCGCTGATTTATCAGGCCACTCACACACGCGTCTCGGACGGGCCTTAAGGGCAGGCCGGCGTCCTTTAGCGGCTCCGGCTATTGGCGTTATTCGAAACCAGTCTTTGTGCCGAGGGTATTTCTGCCGGCTGCTGAGTGTCTTGTCTGGTGAACCCGGCGGATCGGAACTAGATTTCATTCATCGCCGGATCGGCATGTTTGTCTCACCCGCAGAGGATGGAATCGATCATGAAAAACAGATTGCTACGCGTTTTGCTGCTGTTGAAAGTGATGGTGATGTTCTCCCTCGGCACCGCGACGGCTTGGGCCGAGTGCGAGGATCACGATGCCCAGGCCTTCAGCGGGCAGGTGGGGCACAGCGGGCTGATGCTGGCCAAGTCTGATTCTGAGGGCGGTGATAAAGGCCAGGGCGGCAGCGAAGGCGATGATGATTCGACCACCGACGAGCCGGCCACCGACGACAGTGACGAAGGCGACAGCCAGACGTAAATGGCAGACAAAAGAAAACCCCTTCTACCTCGACTGATGCGCAATCGAAGCGGAAGGGGTTTGGTTAACACTTTGACTCTAAGTCCAACACAATCTCTGTGGGAGCGGGCTTGCATTTGCCTCGGGATTTGCTTACGCCGCGCCGTCGAGGAACTGCTCGGCGTAGTGGCACGCCACCTGCCGGTTGTCGAGCTCGCGCAGGGCTGGCTCTTGAGTGCTGCAACGCTCGGTCGCATACGGGCAACGCTTGTGGAACGCGCAGCCTGCGGGCGGGTTGAGCGGGTTGGGCAATTCGCCGACGATCTTGATTTTCGGCTTGTCCGGATCCGGGTGAATCGTCGGGGTCGCCGACAGCAGCGCCTGGGTGTAAGGGTGCAGAGGACGATCATAGATGGCGTTTTTCGGACCCATTTCCACCGGGCGACCGAGGTACATCACCATCACGTCATCGGCCACGTGTTGCACCACCGCCAGGTTGTGCGAGATGAACACGTAGGCGGTGTTGAACTCCTGCTGCAGATCCATGAACAGGTTAAGCACCTGCGCCTGAATCGACACGTCCAGCGCCGAAGTCGGTTCGTCCGCCACCAGCACTTTGGGTTGCAGCATCATTGCCCGGGCCAGGGCGATCCGCTGGCGCTGACCACCGGAAAACATGTGCGGATAGCGCTGGTAGTGCTCGGGACGCAAGCCGACCTGCTTCATCATCGCCTGGACTTTCTCGCGACGTTCGGCGGCGGACAGGTTGGTGTTGATCAGCAGCGGCTCGCCGAGCTGATCACCGACTTTCTGCCGTGGGTTCAACGACGCGTACGGGCTCTGGAACACCATCTGCACGTCTTTGCGCAGTTGCTTGCGCTGGGCCTTGTCGGCACCGGCCACTTCCTGGCCGGCGATTTTCAAGGAGCCGGACGACGGCTCTTCAATCAGGGTCAGGGCGCGGGCGAGGGTCGATTTGCCACAGCCCGACTCGCCGACAACCGCGAGGGTCTTGCCGGCTTCCAGTTCGAACGACACGCCGTTCAGCGCGCGCACGGTGGCGTGGCCCTTGAACAGGCCACGGGAGACTTCGTAGTGACGGGTCAGGTCGCGGGCGGTAAGTACGACGGCCATTACGCCACCTCCTGGTTCAGCGGGTAGAAGCAGCGGGCGAGGCTGTGGCTTTTCGGGTCAAGGGTCGGACGTTGCGCGCGGCAGCTGTCCTGCACGTACGGGCAGCGCGGCGACAGCAGGCAGCCCTGCGGACGGTCGTAACGGCCCGGGACGATGCCCGGCAGCGTCGCCAGACGCTCGGCGCCCTGGCTGTGCTCCGGAATCGCCTTGAGCAGCGCTTCGCTGTACGGGTGCGCCGGGATGTCGAACAGTTGTGGCACCTGACCGACTTCAACGGCTTGGCCGGCATACATCACGCACACGCGCTGGGCGGTTTCAGCCACGACCGCGAGGTCGTGGGTGATCAGCACCAGGCCCATGTCCTGTTCTTTCTGTAACGCCAGCAGCAGATCCATGATCTGCGCCTGAATCGTTACGTCCAGTGCAGTGGTCGGTTCGTCGGCGATCAGCAGTTTTGGCTCGCCGGCAATCGCCATGGCGATGGCGACGCGCTGGCTCATACCGCCGGACAGTTGATGCGGGTAGGCGTCCATACGGCTGGCGGCGCCCGGGATTTCCACTTTTTCCAGCAGTTCGATGGCACGTTTACGCGCTTGCTTGCCGGACATTTTCAGGTGCAGGCGCAGCACTTCTTCGATCTGGAAACCGACGGTGTAGCTCGGGTTCAGTGCGGTCATCGGGTCCTGGAACACCATTGCCAGGTCTTTGCCGACGATCTGCCGGCGCTGGCGGTTGCTCAGGGTGAGCATGTTCTTGCCGTCGAAATTCAGGGCGTCGGCCGTGACGATCCCCGGGTGCTCGATCAGGCCCATCAGGGCCATCATGGTCACGGATTTGCCCGAACCGGACTCGCCCACGATCGCCAGTACTTCGCCCTTGTCGACTTTGAGGTCGAGGCCATCGACCACCGGCACGGCGGTTTTGTCGCCGAAGCGAACGTTGAGATTCTTGATTTCTAGCAGTGACATGGGAATCTCCTCAGGCGGCGTTCTTGAGTTTCGGGTCCAGCGCATCGCGCAGACCGTCGCCCATCAGGTTGATTGCCAGCACGCTGAGCAAAATGGTCAAACCAGGCAGGCTCACCACCCACCAGGCGCGTTCGATGTAGTCGCGGGCCGAGGCCAGCATGGTGCCCCACTCAGGGGTTGGCGGTTGTACGCCAAGGCCGAGGAAGCCCAGGGCGGCGGCATCGAGAATCGCCGAGGAGAAGCTCAGGGTCGCTTGTACGATCAGCGGTGCCATGCAGTTGGGCAGCACGGTGATGAACATCAGGCGTGGCAGCCCGGCACCGGCCAGGCGCGCGGCGGTCACGTAGTCGCGGTTCAGTTCGCCCATGACGGCGGCACGGGTCAGACGCACGTAGGACGGCAGCGATACCACAGCAATCGCAATCACGGTGTTGATCAGGCCAGGGCCGAGGATGGCGACAATCGCCACCGCCAGCAGCAAGGACGGCAGGGCCAGCATGATGTCCATCAAACGCATGATGGTCGGGCCGAGGACTTTGGGGAAGAAACCGGCGAACAGACCCAGCAGGATGCCCGGGATCAACGACATCACGACCGAAGACAAACCGATCAGCAGCGACAGGCGCGAACCCTGGATCAGACGCGACAGCAAGTCGCGACCCAGTTCATCGGTGCCGAGCAGGAACTGAATCTGCCCGCCTTCGAGCCACGACGGCGGCGTCAGCAGGAAGTCACGGTATTGCTCGCTCGGGTTATGCGGTGCGACCCACGGCGCGAACAGCGCGCAGAAGACGATCAGCAGCATGAACAGCAAACCGGCAACTGCGCCCTTGTTCTTGGAGAAGGCTTGCCAGAATTCTTTGTACGGTGACGGATACAGCAGGCTTTGATCCACGTCGGACGCGGCGGTGGCTGCTGAGGAAGTTGGAGTGCTCATGGGTAATTGACCTCAGCGCTGATGACGGATGCGTGGGTTGGCAAAGCCGTAGAGGATGTCCACTACGAAGTTGACCAGAATCACCAGGCAGGCGATTAACAGGATGCCGTTTTGCACAACCGGGTAGTCCCGGGCGCCGATGGCTTCGATCAGCCATTTACCGATGCCGGGCCAGGAGAAGATGGTTTCGGTCAGAACCGCACCGGCCAGCAGCGTGCCGACTTGCAGGCCGACCACGGTCAGGACCGGAATCAGCGCGTTACGCAAACCGTGGACGAACACCACGCGTGCCGGCGACAGGCCTTTGGCCCTGGCAGTGCGGATGTAGTCTTCACGCAGGACTTCGAGCATCGAGGAGCGGGTCATCCGCGCGATCACCGCCAGCGGGATGGTCCCCAGCACGATGGCCGGCAGGATCAAGTGATGCAATGCGTCGAAGAATGCGCCGACGTCATCGGCCAGCAGCGTGTCGATCAACATGAAACCGGTGCGCGGCTCGATGTCGTAGAGCAGGTCGATCCGCCCGGACACCGGGGTCCAGCCCAGGCTCACCGAGAAGAACATGATCAGGATCAGGCCCCACCAGAAGATCGGCATCGAATACCCCGCCAGGGAGATGCCCATCACCCCATGGTCGAACAGGGATCCTCGCTTGAGTGCCGCAATCACCCCGGCCAGAAGGCCCAGAATGCCGGCGAACAGCAGGGCGGCCATGGACAGTTCCAGGGTCGCCGGGAAAAGGGAGGTGAACTCGGTCCAGACGCTGGTGCGCGTACGCAGGGATTCGCCGAGATCGCCGTGAGCCAGTTTGCCGATGTAGTCCAGATACTGGGCATACAGCGGTTTGTTCAGACCTAGGCGTTCCATTGCCTGAGCGTGCATTTCGGGATCGACCCGACGTTCGCCCATCATCACTTCCACGGGGTCGCCCGGAATCATGCGAATCAACGCGAAAGTCAGCAAGGTGATGCCGAAAAACGTGGGGATCAACAACCCCAGTCGGCGGGCAATAAAACTAAACATCTTGTGTGGTACCTCATCAGCCGGTTAGGCGTACCCGGCTTCCCTGGGGTCAGGGAGGCCGGGCGTTTCTTATCTACTTCACCTGGGTGGTGGCGAAGTTATTAGTTGTCAGAGGGCTGATGTGGTAGCCCTCTACGTTATTGCGCATTGCAGTGAACATCCGGGTGTGGGCCATGCTGATCCACGGTTGGTCCTGATTAAACAGGACCTGGGCTTGCTCGTAGAGTTTCGCGCGTTCGGCCGGATCTACTTTAGCCCGTGCTTCATCCAGCAGAGCCTGGAATTTCTCGTTGCACCAGCGCGCGTAGTTCTCGCCATTCTTGGCCGCCTCGCAACTGAGCATAGGCGTCAGGAAGTTGTCCGGATCGCCATTGTCGCCCGCCCATCCGGCCGAGACCATGTCGTGCTCACCGGCCTTGGCGCGTTTGAGCATTTCGCCCCATTCCATCACGCGGATGTCGATCTTGATCCCGACTTTCGCCAGGTCAGCCTGCATCATCTGCGCGCCGAGCATCGGGTTGGGGTTGGTCGGGCCGCCGCCGTTGCGGGTAAACAGGGTAAACGTGGTGCCTTCTGGAACACCGGCTTCCTTGAGCAGGGCGCGAGCCTTGTCGAGATCGCGAGGCGGGTTCTTCAAGTCATGGTTGTAGCCCAGCAGCGTCGGTGGGTACGGGTTGACTGCGACGGTGGCGTTACCTTTGCCAAACAGCGCGTTTACGTAGGCTTCCTTGTCGAAGGCGATGTCGATCGCTTTGCGCACCCGCACGTCGCTCATGTATTTGTGCTGGGTGTTCATGGCGACATACGACACGGTCATCGCGTCGAGTTCGGCGACTTTCAGGTTGCTGTCTTTCTTGATGCTCGGGATGTCATCCGGCTTCGGATACAGCGCAATCTGGCACTCGTTGGCCTTGAGTTTTTGCAGGCGCACGTTGTTGTCGGTGGCAATCGCCAGAATCAGCGCATCGGCCGGTGGCTTGCCACGGAAATAGTCCGGGTTGGCCTTGAACCGTACTTGAGCGTCCTTGGCGTAACGCTGGAAGATGAACGGGCCGGTGCCGATCGGCTTGCTGTTCAGGTCGCCGGTCTTGTTGGCCTTGAGCAACTGGTCGGCGTATTCGGCCGAGTAGATCGAGGAGAACGCCATGGCCAGGTCGGCCAGGAACGGCGCTTCGCGGCGGGTCAGGGTGAACTTGACCGTGTTGTCGTCGACTTTTTCTACGCTTTTGAGCAGTTCCTTGAAGCCCATGCTTTCAAAGTAGGGGAAGCCCACGCTCGACAGTTTGTGCCACGGGTGATTCGGGTCCAGTTGACGCTGGAAGCTCCAGACCACGTCGTCGGCGTTCATGTCGCGAGTCGGCTTGAAGTAATCGGTGGTGTGAAACTTGACGCCTTTGCGCAGGTGGAAGGTGTAGCTCAAGCCGTCATCGCTGATGTCCCAGGAGTCGGCCAGCGCCGGTATCACTTCGGTGGTGCCGGGCTTGAAGTCCGCCAGCCGGTTGAAGATGGTTTCGGCCACCGCGTCGGCTGTGACTGCAGTTGTGTACTGGACCATGTCGAAGCCTTCCGGACTGGCTTCGGTGCAGACCACCAAGGGTTTGGCCGAGACGCCGATGGCGGCGCTCAACAACGCGGCAGCGACGGCCGCACGTAGGGGAAGCATTTTCATCGATAACCCTCTGCAATCGGTTGAAGACAAAAAACCGAACGGCCGACTCTTCATGAGTCAGCCGTCGGTTAGCGTTTTTACAGGATGTTGAACGGAATGGTGGTCA
Source organism: Pseudomonas sp. RA_15y_Pfl2_54 (assembly GCF_963971015.1). Lineage (NCBI taxonomy): Bacteria > Pseudomonadati > Pseudomonadota > Gammaproteobacteria > Pseudomonadales > Pseudomonadaceae > Pseudomonas > Pseudomonas sp. RA_15y_Pfl2_54. Next base: position 73,120 of record NZ_CAXAPN010000035.1, on the reverse strand, counting down.
CGAGACGGAACTCGTTGATGTTGCCGTCAGCCTGGTGCTCGCTGGCGCGGTGAGTGGTGTACGTCGCACGAATAGCGGTGGCCTTGAGCGGGCCGCTCTGCACGGCGTAAGAAGCACCGACGCCGTATTCATAGTGGCTTTCGCCATTCATCAGGCTCAGGTCGCCGCGTTTGGCTCCTGGATCGGTGTAAGCCGTGCCACGGTAGTGAGTGCCGTCAATGCCCCAGCCGCGCGCCTGGTAGATGTTGAACTTCAGGCCGGGTACGCCGTATTCAGCCATGTTCAAGCCGTAAGCGATCTGGAAGGATTTCTCGTTCGGGCCGTTGAAGTCCGACAGCAGGGAGTTGGCCAGGTAGATGCCGTTGGTTTCGTGCAGGTAGTCGAAGTACTCGTTGCCGTTCACTTCCTGGTACGAGAAGGTCAGGCTGTGGGCCTGGTGAGTCAGGCCGAGCGACAGCGAGTAGGTGTCGTTGTCGATGTTGCCCATCAACTTTTTGCCTTCGTCGACAGTCTTGTAGTAGTTCAGACCGGTGGTCAGGCTCAGGACCTGGCTGTCACCCAGTTCGTGGGTGGCGCCGAAGTAGTACTGGTTCCAGAAGTCTTCAACGTTCGCGACATACAGGCTGGTTTTCAGGCTCTTGAGCGGCTGGTAGTTCAAACCGGCTGTGTAAACCTTGTCGGTTTCAACACCAGTGGCCGAGTACTCGGAACGGAATTTCGACAGGCTCTGTTCGGTACGTGGCGAGACGCGGTCGAAACCGGCCAGGTCAAACGACAGGTTGCTGAATTCTTCGCTGTGCAGGCTGATACCTTCGAAGCTCGAAGGCAGCGGACGGTTGCCGATGACATCGACGATCGGCGTGCTGAAGTTCTGGCGACCGGCGGTCAGGGTGGTGTTCGATACGCGGAACTTGACGTTGGCCAGACCCAGTTTGCTCCACTGGCCGACAGCGTCGCCGTCGGAGTCGGCGAGGGTGCGGTTGGAGCCGCCAGCGATGTCCTTACGGTCACGATCCAGAACGATGGCGTTGTAGGCGGCCACTTCAGTGCTCACGCCAACGGTGCCTTGGGTGAAGCCCGAGGTGTAGTTGACGATGGTGCCCTGAACCCAGTTGATACGACGCGGGGTTTTGGTTCTGACCTGTGGCGTGGTGTTCTTGTCGCTGTTCTTCACGTAGCTGAAACTGTCGTCACGACGCTTCAGTTCATTGGCATAAAAGTTACGGGTTGTGCCGCCCAGGCTCTGTCCATCAATAAAGCCTTTGGCCTCGCTTTGGGCGCTACTGCCGGCCAGGGTAGTGGGGACGAACTCCTGACTGACAGGTTCTGCATACGCCGTGGCGGTGATGCTGCTGATGGCCAAAGCCAGTATCGCGGTGCTGCTCAGTTTCATGGGTGAAGCTCCTTTACTTTCTTTTTATACCGGTCTTTTTTTGGTCGTCCGGCTATTTGGTTTAGAACTCAATCACACATCGCAAACGTTTGCCAAAGGCCGGATTGGCGAATTTCGGCAAAGCGCTTGCGTGAGGGGGATAGACGGCCCCCCTCAGCATTGCGGCTAATCGGTTGGGTTAATCGATACTGACGCCCGAGAACACGTTGCGACCGAAGGGGCTCACCTTGAACCCTTCAACCCGGGTGCTTAACGGTTGGTTGACCGTCGAGTGGGCGACAGGCGTGATCGGCACTTGCTGCTTGAGCAACTGCTGCGCCTGTTTGTAAAGCGCGGTGCGCTGGTCGCGGTCGGTGACGACCTTGGCCTCTTTGATCAGCTTGTCGTAAGCCGGATCGCACCACATCGAGTAGTTGTTGCCACCAATGGCATCGCAGCTGTACAGCGTGCCGAGCCAGTTGTCCGGGTCACCGTTGTCACCGGTCCAGCCGATCAGGCTGACGTCGTGTTCGCCATTCTTGGTGCGCTTGATGTACTCGCCCCATTCATAGCTGACGATCTTCACTTTCAGACCGATTTTCGCCCAGTCGGCCTGGAGCATTTCGGCCATCAGTTTGGCGTTCGGGTTGTACGGACGCTGCACCGGCATCGCCCACAGGGTGATCTCGGTGCCTTCTTTCACGCCGGCAGCCTTGAGCAACTCTTTGGCTTTTTCCGGGTTGTAGGCAGCGTCTTTGATCGTATCGTCGTAAGACCACTGGGTCGGTGGCATGGCGTTGACCGCCAGTTGGCCGGCGCCTTGGTAAACGGCGTTGAGAATCCCCTGTTTATTCACCGCCATGTCCAGCGCCTGACGCACTTCGAGCTGGTCGAACGGTTTGTGGCGCACGTTGTAGGCGATGTAGCCGAGGTTGAAACCCGGCTTGGAGATCAGTTGCAGTTTTGGATCGCTCTTCAGCGCGTCGACATCAGCCGGGCGTGGATGCAGGGTGATCTGGCATTCGCCAGCCTTGAGCTTTTGCACGCGCACCGAGGCGTCGGTGTTGATCGCGAAAATCAGGTTATCGAGCTTTACCCGGCTCGGGTCCCAGTATTGTTTATTAGCGGTGTAACGGATGTTCGAGTCTTTCTGGTAGCTCTTGAACACGAACGGGCCGGTGCCGATCGGCTTCTGGTTGATGTCGCTCGGCTTGCCTTCGGCCAACAGCTTGTCGGCGTATTCGGCGGACAGAATGGCGGCGAAGCTCATGGCGATGTTCTGGATGAACGCGGCGTCAACGCTGTTGAGCGTGAACTCCACGGTCAGTGGCCCGGTCTTTTCGACCTTGGCAATGTTCTTGTTCAGGCTCATCCCGTTGAAATACGGGAACTCGGTCGGATAAGCCTTACGGAAGGGCTGTTGTGCATCGAGCATGCGATTAAACGTGAACAACACGTCGTCGGCGTTGAAATCGCGGGTCGGCTTGAAGTAAGGCGTTGTATGAAATTTCACACCTTCACGTAGGTGAAAGGTGTACTTGAGACCGTCCTCGGAAATATCCCACTTGGTAGCCAGACCTGGGACGACATTGGTCGCGCCTTTTTCGAACTCGACCAAACGGTTATACAGCGGCTCGGCGGCATCGTTATCGGTGGCCGTCGTGTATTGCGCGGTATCAAAACCCGCCGGGCTGCCTTCGGAGCAGAACACCAGGCTTTTGGGTGCGGCGAAACTGGCGGACGTGGCGGCCAACAGGCCGGCGCCCAGCAAAGCGGAAAAAACCAAGGTATGGCGCATGACGCTCCCTCTTTTTTAGTGTTTTTCGATGCGCTGCGATCCCATCCGGGGACGTTGTGGCTGCATCAAGCTCAAACCAGTGCGGACAGCAAACCGTTAGCCCACACAGTCACTGGTCAGAACCCGACGGTAGGGGCCGTGGGTCTGGCAGTAAATGCGTAAATGCCTGAAACCTCGTAGGAAAAGTCGACGCGTCCTATGCCGTTGCAGTAATCCGCAGCGGAATTGGATGTAGGCAATTTCCTAACTTTCCGGCAGGTAAAACAACGGCGACGTCAAAAACGTCGCCGTTGCAATGCCTTATTTGCTGACGCTGACGCCGTAGAAGGAATTCAAGCCGAATGGGCTGATCTTGAAATCCTGCACGTTGGCGCGCATGGGTTGGTACACCGTCGAGTGAGCGATAGGTGTCATTGGGACTGCATCTTTGAGGACGTGTTGCGCCTCTTTGTACAGTTCGGTGCGCTTGGCCTGGTCGGTTGTGCGCTTGGCTTCCTTGACGAGGCCGTCGAATTTCTTGTCGCACCACTTGGAGAAGTTGTTGCCGCTGAGCGAGTCGCAACCGAACAGCACGTTCAGCCAGTTGTCCGGATCACCATTGTCACCGCTCCAGCCAATGATCATGGCCTGGTTCTCGCCACCTTTGGAGCGCTTGATGTACTCGCCCCATTCGTAGCTCTGGATCTTGACGTTCAGACCGATCTTCTTCCAGTCCGACTGCAGCATCTCAGCCATCAGTTTGGCGTTCGGGTTGTACGGGCGTTGTACCGGCATTGCCCACAACACGATCTCGGTGCCTTCCTTGACGCCGGCTTCCTTGAGCAGCTCTTTGGCTTTCTCAGGGTCGTACTTGGCGTCCTTGATGGTGGTGTCGTAAGACCACTGGGTCGGTGGCATGGCGTTGACGGCCAACTGGCCAGCGCCCTGGTAAACCGAGTCGATGATCTGCGGCTTGTTCACCGACATGTCCAGCGCCTGGCGCACACGCAGGTCAGCCAGAGGGTTTGGCTCGTTGCTGCCTTTGACCTTGTCCATCACGTTGTAGGCGATGTAGCCCAGGTTGAAACCCGCCTGGTCAGGCATTTTCAGCGACTTGTCTTCTTTGAGGGCTTTCAGGTCGGCCGGGCGCGGGAACAGGGTGATCTGGCACTCGTTCTTTTTCAGCTTCTGAATGCGTACCGACGGGTCGGTGGTGATGGCGAAGATCAGGTTGTCGATCTTCACATCGTCAGGCTTCCAGTAGTCCTTGTTCCCGGTGTAACGGATGTTGGAGTCTTTCTGGTAGCTCTTGAACACGAACGGGCCGGTGCCGATCGGCTTCTGGTTGATGTCGGCAGCCCTGCCTTCCTTGAGCAGCTTGGCAGCGTACTCGGCGGACTGGATCGAGGCGAAGCTCATGGCCATGTTCTGGATGAACGCAGCATCCACTTCTTTCAACGTGAACTTGACGGTGTGGTCGTCGACTTTATCGATCTTGGTGATGTTGGTGTCCATCCCCATGTCGGTGAAGTACGGGAATTCGGTCGGGTACGCCTTACGGAACGGGTCATCCTTGTTAATCATGCGATTGAAGGTGAACAGCACGTCGTCGGCGTTGAACTCACGAGTCGGCTTGAAATACGGGGTGGTGTGGAACTTGACGCCTTCACGCAGGTGGAAGGTGTACGTCAGGCCGTCATCGGAAATGTCCCACTTGGTCGCCAGGCCAGGAATAACGGCGGTGCCGCCGCGCTCGAACTGGGTCAGGCGGTTGAACATGGTCTCGGCTGAGGCGTCGAAGTCGGTTCCGGTGGTGTACTGGCCTGGGTCGAATCCGGCCGGGCTCCCTTCGGAGCAGAACACCAGGTTAGTCGCAGCGGATGCGAAAGGTGCGGAGGCTAACAAGCCTGCGCCGACTAAAAACGGAATGACCGCGTGTTTAAGCATGTTGGCCTCATGATTTGTTGTCATTTTTTAGTTGTGAGGTACGACCTCGTGAGTCGTGCCTGCGGATACTTATGCAGGGGCCATACCCATTGCAAGATGCAGAGCGACTGTCGGCCTTAAACCGTGGCACGAACGTACCTTAATGTCGCATATGTGTAAAAGTTGACGCATTTGACCGTTTGCGGGCGATTTTTTCGGTGCAAACAGGGCCCCAAAATGGTGCGCTGGTCACGTTGTGCGCGCCGCCTTGGGGCTTGGTGTTACTTATTTATACCCACACCGTAGAAGGGTGTAAGGCCGAATGGGCTAATACGCAAGTCCGTGACTTCCTTGCGCAGCGGCTGGAACACCGTCGAGTTGGCAATCGGTGTAATCGGTGCCTGTTGTTTAAGAATTTGCTGGGCCTGTTGATACAGTTTTACCCGTTGCGACTTGTCGGTGGACACCTTGGCTTGCTGCACGAGTTTGTCGCAGGCCGGGTCGCACCATTTGGCGTAATTACTGCCTTTCACCGCCGTGCAGCTGTACAGCACACCGGGCCAGTTGTCCGGGTCGCCGTTGTCACCTGTCCAGCCGTAGATCATCGCGTCGTGTTCGCCATTCTTGGCACGCTTGATGTACTCACCCCATTCATAGCTGACGATGTTGGCCTTGATGCCGATTTCTGCCCAATCCTGCTGGATCATCTGCGCTGACATTCGCGCGTTCGGGTTCGAGGCGCGTTGCACTGTCATCGCCCAAAGGTTGATGGTTGTACCGGGCGCAACCCCGGCTTCCTTAAGTAGCGCCCGGGCTTTGGCCGGGTCGTAGGGGGCGTCCTTGATCGTCGGGTCATACGACCATTGCGCCGGGGGCAAGGCGTTTTGTGCCAACTGGCCGGCACTTTGATAAAGCCTGCGGGGCTGGGCCGCGTGCGGGGGGTACTTGTCTCCGCTTTAGGCTGCGATCTGTTGCTGTGGGAACTGCTAGCGATGGCGGTCTGACAGCCGACCCATTTCTGGCGGGTGTACTCGGTGCAAACTGTGGGAGCGGGCTTGCTCGCGAAGAGGCCCTTTCAGTCACCCGATTACTTCGGTTTGTTTAGAAATGTGTGAAATCACCAGAACCTTCCCACTAGGTTTTCAGGTTGTCCGTCGGACGTGCGATCTCTAGGCTTTGGTTGTCGCTGAAGGTTCAGCGATCGGGTGTGAGAACCTGGGAAAAATTAGTTATTCAGTCCTCGTATCAGCATAATTGCCGCCAGCGTACTCGCTGTCTGCAAATGCGTTATGGCGGCTGTTTGTGGGCAGACTTCGGTCTGGCCGGTTTTCCTATTTTCCGGTTTCTCACCCCGCACATAGCTGCCACCCACTTCGCCGCGTGAGAAACGGCAGGTGATGGCTCCCATTTGCAAAATAGGATTTTCCGGTAGGAGTGAGCCTGCTCGCGATGACGCCAGAACAAACAACACAAATCCCGGACACAAAAAAACCGGCGATCATGCTCTGATCGCCGGTTTTTCATTCAGCCCACATCACATCACGGCATCAGCACTTCAATCGAGCCATCCGCGGTCATGTTGACCTGGCTGGTGCCGGCTTCGACTTCCGGGGTAACCGGCGCTGAATCCATGCCCGCTGCTTTCATCATCATCGGGCCGCGCAGGTACGGTTGTGGGTAGCCATTGCTGTTGAGGTTCAGGTTGACGATTTTGTAGCCCTTGCCGCCCAGTGCGTCGGTGGCCAGTTGGGCGCGGGCCTTGAAGGCGGTGACGGCTTCTTTGAGCAGGGCGTCTTCACTGGCCTTGCGGGTCGGGTCGGCGATGGCGAAGTCCATGCCGCCCATTTTCAGGTCGGTCAGCAGTTCGCCGGTGAGTTTGGACAGGGCGGCGAAGTCGGCGCTTTCCAGGCGCAGTTCGGCGCGTTCGCGCCAGCCGGTGATTTTCTGGCCCTTGGTGTCGTAGATCGGATAGCTGTTGCGGCTGCCCTGGCGCAGGGTGATGTCTTTGACTTGCTTGGCCTGGGCCAGAGCCTTGTTCATGGTGGTGCTGACGTCGGCGGCGAGTTTGGCCGGGTCGGTGTTTTGCTCTTCCGTGTAGAGGGTCACGATCATCAGGTCGCGGGCCACTTCCTGGCTGACTTCGGCGCGCAGGGAAATCTGGTTGTAGTGCAGCTCATCGGCGGCCAGGGCCGGGAGGCTGGCGATGCTGCCGACGGTCAGGGCGAGAAGGGCGGCGCTGCGGCGAAATGTGTGCATGAAGGCTCCTTGATGGGGGCGCAGGTGTTGGGTGGGGGCCTGCGTGAAACCATCAGACTCTAGCTTTTATGATCCGGTTCGCCCAGTTACAACTTCTATACAGATGCCCGGGGCTGCCGCGCAACCATTCGCGAGCAGGCGTTCTTATAGCCGCCGAAAATCTTTTCGCCATGTGGTCGTTTGCCGCACTTTCGCCTCTCGGGGGCGCGGCTTGGTTATACTCCGTGCGATCCGCCTGGAGCGCTCATCAGGAGAGCTCATGCTCGCCCCCGTACAACTGACTTCCGCCACTCGCCAGAACCTCTGGCGGCTGACTTTCATCCGCACGCTGGTGCTCGCCGCGCAGGCCGGGTCCGTAGGCTTGGCCTATTGGCTGCAACTGTTGCCGTTGCCGTGGGTGCAACTGGCGATGACGTTGGGCTGTTCAACGCTGCTGTGCGTGTTTACCGCCGTGCGTTTGCGCACTTCGTGGCCGGTGACTGAGCTTGAATACGCTCTGCAATTGGCCTGCGATCTGGTGATCCACAGCGCGCTGCTGTATTTCTCCGGTGGTTCGACCAACCCGTTCGTTTCCTATTATCTGGTGCCGCTGACCATTGCTGCGGTGACGCTGCCCTGGCGCTATTCGGTGGTTCTGTCCGGTATCGCACTGGCGCTGTACACCCTGATGCTGACGCGGTTCTACCCGCTGGAAACCTTGCCGATCGCCCGGGAGAACCTGCAGGTCTATGGCATGTGGCTGAGCTTCGCGCTCGCGGCGGCGGTGATCACGTTCTTTGCTGCGCGCATGGCCGAGGAGCTGCGTCGTCAGGAGGAACTGCGTGCGATTCGGCGCGAGGAAGGTCTGCGCGATCAGCAATTGCTCGCCGTTGCCACCCAGGCCGCCGGCGCTGCTCACGAATTGGGTACGCCGCTGGCGACCATGAGCGTATTGCTCAAAGAGATGCAGCAGGATCATCCCGACCCGATGCTGCAAGACGATCTGAAGGTGCTGCAGGATCAGGTCAAGCTCTGCAAGGAAACCCTGCAGCAGTTGGTGCGCGCCGCGGAGGCCAATCGGCGTCTGGCCGTCGAGATGCAGGACGTCACGGTCTGGCTCGACGAAGCGTTGAATCGCTGGCACTTGATGCGTCCGGAGGCCAGTTATCGCTTCCAGCGTCTCGGCCAGGGTGCGGTGCCGCGCATGGCGCCGCCGCCGGATCTGACCCAGGCACTGTTGAATCTGCTCAACAATGCCGCCGACGCCTGCCCGGAGAACCTTCAGGTGACGCTGGATTGGGACGCGGACACCTTGACCATCAGCATTCGTGACCACGGCGCCGGTGTGCCGCTGGCCATCGCCGAGCAGATCGGCAAACCGTTTTTTACCACCAAGGGCAAAGGTTTCGGCCTGGGCCTGTTTTTGAGCAAGGCCAGCGTGACACGCGCCGGCGGCTCAGTGAAACTCTATAGTCATGAGGAAGGCGGCACGCTCACCGAGCTGCGCCTGCCTCACGGTGCCCGAGGAGAGCAACATGAGTGACGAAATCCAAGTCGAAGGCGAAGAACTGCCACATTTGCTGCTGGTCGACGACGACGCGACTTTCACCCGAGTCATGGCGCGCGCCATGGCCCGCCGCGGCTTTCGCGTCAGCACTGCCGGTTCCGCCGAGGAAGGCCTGACCATCGCTCAGGCCGATCTGCCGGACTACGCTGCGCTCGACCTGAAAATGGACGGCGACTCCGGGCTGGTATTGCTGCCGAAGTTGCTGGAGCTGGACCCGGAAATGCGCGTGGTGATCCTCACCGGTTATTCGAGCATTGCCACGGCGGTCGAAGCGATCAAGCGCGGCGCCTGCAACTACCTCTGCAAGCCGGCCGACGCCGACGACGTGCTCGCCGCGCTGCTCTCCGAGCACGCCGACCTCGACAGTCTGGTGCCGGAAAACCCGATGTCGGTTGATCGCCTGCAGTGGGAGCACATCCAGCGCGTGCTCACCGAGCACGAAGGCAACATCTCCGCCACGGCTCGCGCCCTGGGCATGCACCGCCGCACCCTGCAGCGCAAACTGCAGAAGCGCCCGGTTCGTCGCTGAACCTGCGCTGAACGACTATCGCCAGCCCTCGCGATAAAACGCACCGATCCTTTATGATCGGTGCGTGTGTGTTCTCTTCCATATCGAGCCTTATCCATGAATCCGAACGCTGAACATTCCGCGGTCAACGATGCTGTGCGCGGCCAGTTTTTTCGCAAAGTGTGGGCGATGATCACGCCTTACTGGCGCAGTGAAGAGAAGGTAAAGGCCTGGACGCTGCTGATTGCGGTGATAGCGCTCTCGCTGCTCAGCGTGGGAATCTCGGTGTGGTTCAACACCTGGTACAAGGATTTCTACAACGCTTTGCAAAAGAAGGACGAAGCGGCGTTCTGGCATCTGATTCTGTACTTCTGTGTGATCGCGGCCGTGGCGATTGTCGGTGCCGTGTACAGACAATATCTGACGCAGATGCTGACGATTCGCTGGCGGGCGTGGCTGACCGAAAAGCATTTCTCACGCTGGCTCGCCGACAAGAATTATTACCAACTGGAGCAGGGCGGTTACACCGATAACCCGGACCAGCGGATTTCCGAAGACCTCAACAGTTTCACGTCCAACACCCTTGAACTGGGTATCGGGCTGTTGCGCAATATCGTCAGTCTGGTGTCGTTCTCGATCATTTTGTGGGGCGTATCGGGCAGCATCGAACTCTATGGCATCACCATTCCCGGCTACATGTTCTGGTGCGTGCTGGTTTACGCCGTGGTGGGTAGCTGGCTGACGCATTTGATCGGCCGTCGCTTGATCGGTCTGAACAACCAGCAACAACGCTTTGAAGCTGACCTGCGTTTTTCCATGGTGCGGATTCGCGAGAATGCCGAGAGTATCGCGTTGTACAACGGCGAACCGAATGAGAACCGTCACTTGAGCAACCGTTTCGGCATGGTCTGGCATAACTTCTGGGACATCATGAAAGTGTCCAAACGCCTGACGTTTTTCACCGCCGGTTATAGCCAGGCTGCGATTATCTTCCCCTTCATCGTTGCTTCGCCGCGTTACCTCGCCGGCAAGATCGAACTGGGCGAGTTGATGCAGATCAGCTCGGCCTTCGGCAACGTTCAAGAGAGCTTCAGCTGGTTTATCAACGCGTACCAGAGCCTTGCTTCCTGGCGCGCCACCTGTGATCGTTTGCTGAGTTTCCGGCAGGCAATGACCGACAACGAAGACCGCCCGCCGGCCATTGATGTGCAAAATCAAGGCAGTGAGCTGAAGGTGCATGACCTGGGGCTGGATCTGGCCGACGGTCGTCATCTGTTGACCCGTGCCGACATGACCGTTGAGCCGGGCGAGCGCGTCATGCTCAGTGGCCGTTCCGGCAGTGGCAAGTCCACGCTGCTGCGCGCGATGGGGCATTTGTGGCCGGCGGGGCACGGCAATATTCGTCTGCCAGCGGCGCGTTATCTGTTCCTGCCGCAGAAACCCTATCTGCCCATCGGCACCCTGCGCGAAGCGCTGAGTTATCCACAGCCGGGTGATACCTATGCGCCGCAGCGTTATGCACAGGTGCTGGAAACCTGTCGGTTGCCGCATCTGGTAGCCCGTGTCGATGAAGCCAATCACTGGCAGCGCCTGTTGTCGCCGGGCGAGCAACAGCGCTTGGCCTTCGCCCGCGCGCTGCTCTATGCACCGCAATGGCTGTACATGGACGAAGCCACGTCGGCAATGGATGAAGAAGACGAAGCGACGCTGTATCAGGCACTGATCGATCAGTTGCCGGGGGTAAGCATCGTCAGCGTCGGCCATCGCAGCAGTCTGAAGCGCTTCCACCCACGGCATGTGCGAATCGACAGCGGCCATTTGGTTGAGCAAACCGTAACGGCATGATCACGACACAAATCCTGTGGGAACTGGCAAGCCAACTCCCACAGGATTTGTGGTGTTAACGGAAAGTGATCGTACAACCCGCTTGAGCTATGATGCCAACCAAGCCGAATTTTCGAGACCCGATACAAACCATGGAAAACCTGATCGACACCCCGCGCCTTCCGCGCAAGCGCCGCAGCCTCGCACAGGAATTAGTGACGGTGCTGAGTGAGCAGATCCGTGATGGCCTGCTCAAGCGCGGCGACAAGTTGCCCACCGAGTCGGCGATCATGCAAGCCCATGGCGTCAGCCGCACCGTGGTGCGTGAGGCGATTTCCCGACTGCAAGCGGCCGGGCAAGTGGAAACCCGTCATGGCATCGGCACTTTTGTACTCGATACGCCTAGCCCCAGCGGCTTCCGTATCGACCCGGCCACGGTCGTCACCCTGCGTGATGTGCTGGCGATTCTTGAATTACGCATCAGCCTTGAAGTGGAGTCCGCCGGCCTCGCTGCACAACGCCGCAGCCCCGAGCAACTGGCGACCATGCGCGCTGCCCTCGATGCGCTGAACGATAGCGTGTCCCATGCCAGTGATGCCGTCGCGTCGGACTTTGCCTTCCACCTCGAAATAGCCCTGTCCACCGGCAACCGCTACTTCACCGACATCATGACCCACCTGGGCACCAGCATCATCCCGCGCACGCGGCTGAATTCGGCGCGTCTGGCCCATGATGACCAACAGCACTACATGAATCGCCTGAGCCGCGAGCACGAAGAAATCTACGACGCGATTGCCCGCCAGGATTCCGACGCGGCCCGTGCGGCCATGCGTCTGCACCTGACCAACAGCCGTGAAAGACTGCGCCAGGCCCATGAAGAGGCGCAGGCGCAGGGGTGATTGCTGTTTAGCGTTCGAGCTTCACACGCAGCATGTCGGAGCTCCCGAGATTCTGCCCTGCTCTTGCCACGGTGTAGTGCAACTCGGCAGTGGTACCCTCAGTGAAATCTTTCGCGAATACTTCTTTGGGAATGAGGAACTCAAGTACCCCGGGTACTTCTGTCACGTTCATGTTCCCTGACCAGGCGTTACTGGTCTTGACTTTGAAAGTAACCACGTCTCCTAGAATTATGTTTTCCGGGTTTGAGGTAAAGACTACCTGCCCATGAGCAAAGTCTTCCAATGTGTCCACCTTAAGTACACCATCCTGTGCCTCCTTGAGTACTGGAGGATCCAATGCTTTTACTTGTGCAGTCATGATCAAATTCCTTTTCACTGTCCCTTCAAACCGTTGAATAAGCGCAGATAAGGCATTGCACTGTCGGAGCCGGTTCGTTAACTCCTCAGCCATTAAGGCCGAGATCTGCAATGGCTGGCGCCTGTAAGAAATACCAGTCCAGACGAACGGTCGATGTCTTCTAAAGGCGCGCCCGATCGGAGGCGCGTCAGGAAATCAGGCTTCAATACGCAGCATCAACGGGGCCGAAAACGGTTCCATGCTTGATTCATCCTGAAACTTGTAGCGCAGTTCGATTTCGCAATTCACATACGTCTGCAGCACTTCCTTTGGAATCTGCAATTCGATGCCCGTCAGTTTTTCCATCTCGTCCTCGGCGTCATCCCAGGTGCCGGTGTCGACTTCTTCGCCCGCCCATTCAGGCTCTTCGGGGTCTTCGCCGAGAATGGCGTAGACGCTCCAGTTGGCCGCAAAGTCGCTGGAGTCCGGGACCTCAACGATCAGGTGATCGCTCAGTTCCGATAGGTTCACGGTTGCCGTCTCTGGTGAGTGAGGCAGAAATTGCACAAGTGTGGGTGAGACAAAAGTCATGAGGGGGGCTCTCCGTGCGTAGTGCGCCGTGATCCATTCACGGCGGTTCTGCACGGTAAAAGACTCTCCCAGAAGGTGTTTTAAACCGTTCATTTCCAGTCATTTCAAAGCCCCCCTGCGGCAGTCCCTACAGGGGGGCGGATGTTGTCAGTGGCGCGGCAGAATTGATCGGTCGACCCTTACGGCGAGCAGGCCGGCAGCGGGGTTGGCATCAAAGGTTGCGTAACCTTGGGCATCCACCGTCGCCCGGGTAATTGGCAGGCCTTTGGCCAATAACTCCAGAGGCGCGCCCTTCAGTGATTGGCCCGAGGCCAGTTCCAGTTTCAGTTTGATCGTCATGGTCAATCTCCTTGATTGGTGTTGCCGCTGGGGTGGTAATCCTTGAGCAGCAGGTACGTGCTCCAACCCCACCAGTCGTCGACGGTCGCGGTGTCGTTGAGGTTGTTTACATCCCTGCGCCGCAGCACCTTGCTGCCCTGTGTGCGAAACAGCGCCGGGAAATTGTTTGCCGGGTTCAACACAGCCGTCAGATCCGGCAGCCGTTGCAGTGCAGAAAACGCGGACGGTACGGGCTTTTTTCCGCTGAGATACGCCGCAAACACTTCGTCCGCCGAGGCTTGCACCGCTTGATTGACCTGCTGGCGGTTGTCGGCGTCGGTGGCTTCGAAGTAGCGCTTGTCGCCGAACGCACGCCATTGATCGCCATAAGCGTTGCGCACGCTGAGGCCGAATTTGCTGTCCTCGTCGTGCATGAAACGCGTAATCAATGAACCCAGATCGCTCGGCGTGACCGCAGCAGCCAACGCCTTGCGTGGCACACGCAGGTGGCCGGAGGAAAACAGGTCGGTGAGGAAGTGGTCGGCAAACGCGTTCATCGCGTAAGCCCGTTCCAGTTGCTGCTCATCGTGATTGGCGTGGGCGGCCATGGCGGTTTGCAAGGCCGCAGTGTGGCCGGCGATGTAGGCCAGTTTTGCCCATTCACCGAAATGATCAGCATTGTTCGCCGCCAGTTTCAAATAGCGCCCCAGTGGAAACAGCGCCGAGATAAAACTGCCGCCACCGGTGATTTTGTTCCACTCCTCGGACAACGTATCTCCTAACGCGTCATAGGCCTCGTGGGGTTGTTTGCCGTCCTTTATTGCCTGTTTAACCGCGTCGATCTCTTTTTGCATGACCGCGAGAATCTGTGTTGCTTCGGCCCTTGAAGCGGCAGTGACCGCGAGAGAATTGAACGCCGCGTTGAAGCGTTGCAGGCGGTCGACCGGTGTTGCGCCTTCGTTGATCGGCTGATCGACGATGCCGTAGAAGTCGCCGCCCAGCGCCAGCACTTGGCCGTAGGTGAGCGCCAAGCCATTGGGCAGATGCAATGGCACGTTTTGCGCGAGGATCGGTTGGGCGTCTTCGGCGAAGCGCAGCAGTGTGTTGTCGCCGATGGCCGTGTGTTCAGCGCCCTCAAACCGTGCTTGCAGCTTGCCCTTCAAGGCTTGATCGGGGAGGGCGGTGGCAGGCTCTACATCGCTGTGGGCATCGGCGATGTGCAGCACCAGATGTGGATCTTCGGTGCTGAAGTCGATGCCGGATTGAGTAAACAGATCATCAAAACGGGCAATGACCGGTTTGGGTTTTTCCTGGGATTTGGTTTGTAGACCGGACATTTCTATCTCCTTGATATGTCGTCGGCTGGTTTTAGTTTGCTGTATGTATATACAGTAAATTTCACTTTAGTCGAGAAAACTCCTACGTCAAGGATCGATCTTGTCCGACAAAAAAACGTGCCCTGCGATGAAATGCAGTTGACGGTTATTTTTTAAGTTGTACGATGACCTACAACTTCGGCGAAGGCTGAACGATTCAACCACAACAATATTGCTACCCAGGGTGTTCGAATAATGAATCCACAAGAACTGAAGTCCATCCTCTCCGCCGGTCTGCTGTCTTTCCCGGTCACCGATTTCAACGCGCAGGGTGATTTCAACCGCGCGGGCTATATCAAGCGTCTGGAATGGCTGGCCCCTTATGGCGCCTCGGCATTGTTCGCCGCCGGCGGCACCGGTGAGTTCTTCTCCCTGGCGGCCAGCGAATATTCGGAAATCATCAAGACGGCCGTCGACACCTGCGCGACCAGCGTGCCAATTCTCGCTGGCGTTGGCGGTTCGACCCGTCAGGCCATCGAATATGCTCAAGAAGCCGAGCGTCTGGGCGCCAAAGGTCTGTTGCTGCTGCCGCACTACCTGACCGAAGCGAGCCAGGACGGGGTTGCCGCCCACGTTGAAGCGGTGTGCAAATCGGTCAACATCGGTGTGGTTGTCTACAACCGCAACGTCTGCCGCCTGACCGCGCCGTTGCTGGAACGTCTGGCCGAGCGCTGCCCGAACCTGATCGGTTACAAGGACGGTCTGGGTGATATCGAGTTGATGGTGTCGATTCGTCGCCGTCTCGGTGATCGCTTCAGCTACCTGGGTGGTCTGCCGACTGCCGAAGTCTACGCCGCTGCCTACAAGGCGCTGGGCGTGCCGGTTTACTCGTCGGCAGTGTTCAACTTCATTCCGAAAACCGCGATGGATTTCTACCACGCGATTGCCCGCGAAGATCACGCCACCGTCGGCAAGATCATTGACGACTTCTTCCTGCCGTACCTGGACATCCGCAACCGCAAGGCCGGTTATGCCGTGAGCATCGTCAAGGCCGGCGCCAAAATCGCCGGCTATGACGCAGGCCCGGTGCGGGCGCCGCTGACCGATCTGACGGGCGAAGAGTACGAAATGCTCGCCGCGCTGATCGACAAGCAAGGTGCGCAATAACACCTGAAAAATGCGAGGCCGCTGAGCAATCAGCGGCTTTTTGCGTGAAGGTTTTAAGTTTTGAGGGCTGCGCTGTGACCAATGCAAAACGCTATGACAACTACATCAACGGTGAATGGGTTGCCGGTGCCGACTACTCGGCCAACATCAACCCGTCCGAGCTGAACGACACTATCGGCGATTTCGCCAAGGCTGACCTGACTCAGGTTCACGCCGCCATCGACGCCGCTCGCACAGCGTTTGCGGCGTGGTCGACCTCGGGGATTCAGGCCCGTCACGATTCGCTGGATAAAGTCGGCACTGAAATTCTCGCCCGCCGCGAAGAACTCGGCACCCTGCTGGCCCGGGAAGAGGGCAAAACCCTGCCCGAAGCCATCGGCGAAGTGACCCGCGCCGGTAATATCTTCAAATTCTTCGCCGGTGAATGCCTGCGACTGTCCGGCGACTACGTGCCGTCGGTGCGCCCGGGCGTCAACGTCGAAGTCACCCGCGAAGCGCTGGGTGTGGTCGGTCTGATCACCCCGTGGAACTTCCCGATTGCGATCCCTGCTTGGAAAATCGCCCCGGCCCTGGCCTACGGTAACTGCGTGGTGCTGAAACCGGCGGATCTGGTGCCGGGCTGCGCCTGGGCGCTGGCCGAAATCATCTCCCGGGCCGGTTTCCCGGCCGGCGTGTTCAACCTGGTGATGGGCAGCGGTCGCGTGGTGGGCGAAGCCCTGGTCAACAGTCCGAAAGTCGATGGCATCAGCTTCACCGGTTCGGTTGGCGTCGGGCGGCAGATTGCGGTCAATTGCGTCTCGCGTCAGGCCAAGGTTCAGCTGGAAATGGGCGGCAAGAACCCGCAGATCATTCTCGACGACGCCGACCTCAAGCAAGCGGTCGAGTTGTCGGTGCAGAGCGCGTTCTACTCCACCGGCCAACGTTGCACCGCATCGAGCCGCTTGATCGTTACCGCCGGCATTCACGACCAGTTCGTGCAAGCCATGGCCGAGCGCATGAAGTCGATCAAGGTCGGCCATGCGCTGAAATCCGGCACCGATATTGGCCCGGTCGTCTCGCAAGCGCAGCTTGAACAGGACATGAAGTACATCGACATCGGCCAGTCCGAGGGTGCTCGTCTGGTCAGCGGCGGTGGTTTGGTGACGTGCGATACCGAAGGCTACTTCCTCGCCCCGACGCTGTTTGCCGACAGTGAAGCGTCGATGCGTATCAGCCGTGAAGAGATTTTCGGCCCGGTGGCCAACATCGTGCGCGTGGCTGATTACGATGCTGCGCTGGCGATGGCCAATGACACTGAATTCGGCCTGTCGGCGGGTATCGCCACCACGTCGCTCAAGTACGCCAACCACTTCAAGCGTCACTCCCAGGCCGGGATGGTGATGGTCAACCTGCCGACGGCCGGCGTGGATTACCACGTTCCGTTCGGCGGGCGTAAAGGTTCATCCTATGGATCTCGTGAGCAAGGCCGCTATGCGCAAGAGTTTTACACGGTCGTGAAGACCAGCTACATCGGTTCCTGATCTATGGGAGCTGGCCGGCCAGCTCCCACAAAAGACAGACCCAACAAGATTCACCCGCGCATAAAAATAATCAGTGGGAGTACATCTACATGCAATCGTCCAAGCCGACTCACGTCCGCTATTTGATCCTGCTCATGCTGTTTCTGGTGACCACGATCAACTACGCCGACCGCGCAACTATCGCTATCGCCGGTTCCAGCCTGCAAAAAGACCTCGGTATCGACGCGGTCACCCTCGGTTACATCTTCTCTGCATTCGGTTGGGCCTACGTGGCCGGGCAAATTCCCGGCGGCTGGCTGCTCGATCGCTTCGGCTCGAAAAAAGTCTATGCCCTGAGCATTTTCACCTGGTCGCTGTTCACCGTGCTGCAAGGCTTTGTCGGTGAGTTCGGCATGTCCACGGCCATCGTCGCGCTGTTCATGCTGCGCTTTTTGGTCGGGCTGGCTGAGGCGCCATCCTTCCCCGGCAACGCACGCATTGTGGCGGCGTGGTTTCCGACCGCTGAACGCGGCACTGCTTCGGCGATCTTCAACTCGGCGCAATACTTTGCCACGGTGCTGTTCGCGCCGCTGATGGGCTGGATTGTCTATTCCTACGGCTGGGAGCATGTGTTCATTGTCATGGGCGTGTTCGGCATCGTCTTCTCGCTGATCTGGCTGAAGGTTATCCACAGCCCGCGCCAACACCCGATGGCCAACGAAGCGGAAGTAACGTTCATCGCCGACAACGGCGGCATGGTCGATATGGATCAGAACAAAGGCAAAAAGGCTGACGGCCCGAAGTGGGACTACATCCGCCAACTGCTGACCAATCGCATGATGCTTGGCGTGTACCTGGGCCAGTACTGCATCAACGGCATCACCTATTTCTTCCTGACCTGGTTCCCGGTGTATCTGGTGCAAGAGCGTGGCATGACCATTCTCAAGGCCGGTTTCATTGCCTCGTTGCCCGCCATCTGTGGTTTTATCGGCGGCGTGCTGGGCGGGTTGATTTCCGATCACCTGCTGCGCAAGGGCCACTCGCTGACCTTCGCCCGCAAGGCGCCAATCATTGCCGGCCTGCTGGTGTCCAGCAGCATCGTCGCTTGCAACTATGTTGATGTTGAATGGATGGTCGTTGGCTTCATGGCGCTGGCCTTCTTCGGTAAGGGCGTTGGCGCACTGGGCTGGGCGGTGGTATCCGACACGTCGCCAAAACAGATCGCCGGTCTGAGCGGTGGGCTGTTCAACACCTTCGGCAACATTGCTTCGATCACCACGCCGATCGTGATCGGCTACATCATCAGCTCCACCGGTTCGTTCAAATGGGCGCTGGTGTTCGTCGGTGCCAACGCCTTGGTGGCGGTGTTCAGCTATCTGGTCATCGTCGGCCCGATCAAACGTGTGGTGCTCAAAGAGCCACCCACCCAGGGTGGTTCTGAAACCACGGGTAAATTGTCTCAAGCGCATTCCTGAGGAGCGGCGTCATGCAGTTGATTGAACATTCCGACTCGCCGCGCTACATCCGCCTGCACGAGCGGGACAATGTAGTGATTGTGGTCAATGACCAAGGGGTACCGGCCGGTACTGAGTTTCCGGATGGCCTGGTGACGGTGGATTTTGTGCCGCAGAGCCACAAGGTCACGCTGCAAGACATTCCCGAGGGCGGGCACGTGATTCGCTACGGCCAGATCATTGGCTACGCATTGCAGCCGATCCCCCGTGGCAGTTGGGTCAAGGAAGATCAACTGCGCATGCCGACCGCGCCGCCGCTGGACAGTTTGCCGCTGTCCACCGAGGTGCCGGACGCTCAGGCGCCGCTCGAAGGCTTCACTTTCGAGGGGTATCGCAACGCTGACGGCACTGTTGGCACGCGCAATATTCTCGGGATCACCACCACCGTGCAGTGCGTGACCGGCGTGCTTGATCACGCGGTGAAACGCATCAAGGATGAGCTGCTGCCCAAGTACCCGCACGTCGATGACGTGGTCGCACTGACCCACAGTTACGGCTGCGGCGTGGCGATCACCGCCACCGACGCGTACATCCCGATTCGCACGGTGCGCAATCTGGCGCGCAACCCGAACCTGGGGGGCGAGGCGTTGGTGATCAGCCTGGGCTGCGAGAAATTGCAGGCCGGGCAGGTCATGCACGAAGACGACGCTTCGGTTGATCTCAGTGATCCCTGGCTGTATCGCTTGCAGGATTCCAGTCACGGTTTTACCGAGATGATCGAGCAGATCATGGCGTTGGCCGAAGTCCGTCTGAAGAAGCTCGATCAGCGCCGCCGGGAAACCGTGCCGGCGTCCGAACTGATCCTCGGCATGCAGTGCGGCGGCAGCGATGCGTTCTCCGGCATCACCGCCAACCCGGCGTTGGGGTATGCCTCGGACTTGCTGCTGCGGGCGGGGGCGACGGTGATGTTTTCTGAAGTCACCGAAGTGCGTGATGCGATTTATCTGCTGACGTCCCGGGCCAAGACCAAGGCGATCGCCGAGGAACTGGTCCGCGAAATGGACTGGTACGACCGGTATCTGGCCAAGGGTGAAGCGGATCGCAGCGCCAATACCACGCCGGGCAACAAGAAGGGCGGGCTGTCGAACATTGTCGAGAAGTCCTTGGGCTCAATCGTCAAATCCGGCAGCAGCGCGATCAATGGCGTCCTTGGCCCGGGCGAGCGCTTCAAGCACAAGGGTTTGATTTTCTGTGCGACCCCGGCCAGTGATTTTGTCTGCGGCACATTGCAGTTGGCGGCAGGGATGAACCTGCATGTGTTCACCACTGGGCGCGGTACGCCTTATGGGCTGGCGATGGCGCCGGTGGTGAAGGTCTCGACGCGTACCGAGTTGGCGCAGCGCTGGCCTGACTTGATCGACATTGATGCCGGGCGGATTGCCACCGGGCGGGCGTCCATCGAGGAGTTGGGTTGGGAGTTGTTCCACTACTACCTGGACGTGGCGAGTGGCAAGCAGCAGACGTGGGCGGAGAAGCACAAGCTGCACAACGACATTACGTTGTTCAATCCGGCGCCGATTACCTGAGACCGCGTCATCGTTCTTCGCGAGCAAGCCCGCTCCCACAGGGAAATGCATTTCAAATGTGGGAGAGGGCTTGCTCGCGAAGAGTGACTCACAGACGCCGGAGAACTTGTGGCTTATCATTAGGCCCCTAACGACGCTCACCCAAGGCTCTGCGGCATGCTGGCTATTTTCCTCGAAACCCTGAACATCACCGCGCCGGTATTTGCCATGCTGTTTCTCGGTGTGCTGCTCAAGCGCATCGACTGGATCAACGACAATTTCATCCATACCGCGTCGGCACTGGTGTTCAACGTTTCCATGCCGGCGTTGCTGTTCCTCGGCATTTTGCATGCTGACCTGCACGCCGCGTTGCAACCGGCGTTGCTGATCTACTTCTCGCTCGCCACCCTGGCCTGCTTCGCCATTGCCTGGGGCTGGGCGATTTTCAGATGCCCGCGTGAAGATCGCGGTATCTATACCCAAGGCGCATTTCGCGGCAATAACGGCGTCATCGGTCTGGCACTCGCCGCCAGTATGTATGGCGACTACGGGATTTCCCTCGGGGCGATTCTCGCCGCGTTGGTGATCCTGTTTTACAACACGCTCTCGACCATTGTGCTGGCGGTGTACAGCCCGGTGATCAAGTCCGATCCGTGGAGCATCTGTAAAAGCGTGTTCAGCAATCCGCTGATCATCAGCGTGATTGCGGCAGCGCCGTTTGCCTATTTCAAGATCAGTCTGCCGGGGTGGCTGGAAACCTCGGGTCAGTATCTGGCGCAGACCACCTTACCGCTGGCGTTGATCTGTATTGGCGGCACGCTATCGCTGGCGGCGTTGCGCAAGAGCGGCAGCATGGCGCTGAGTTCGAGTCTGGTGAAGATGATCAGTCTGCCGCTGCTGGCAACGGTCGGTGCCTGGCTGTGGGGGTTCCGCGGGCCGGAGTTGGGGATTCTGTTTCTTTATTTTGGCAGCCCGACGGCGGCGGCCAGTTTTGTCATGGCCCGGGCGGCACAGGGCAATCATGAACTCGCGGCAGCGATCATCGTGCTGACCACGTTGATGGCAGCGGTGACCACCAATTTCGGGATCTTCATTTTGCAGTGGGGTGGGTGGATCTGACCTGAGATTCAAAGGGGCGTTGGGCAACCTGCAATCGCCCACATTTGCAATGCTTGCCCCTGTGGGAGCGGGCTTGCCGGCGAAGACGTCAGTCCGGTCACTCAGGTTTCCGGTAACTGTCGATCACCTCCTGCGCCGCGCGAAACGCGTCAATCGCCGCCGGCACGCCGGCATACACTGCGCAATGCAGCAACGCCTCGCGAATCTCTTCGACCGTGCAGCCATTGTTCAACGCGCCGCGTACGTGACCTTTCAACTCTTGCGGGCACTTCAACGCCGTCAGCGCGGCAAGGGTGATCAAACTGCGGGTTTTGAGCGGTAAACCTTCGCGATTCCACACGCCACCCCAGGCATGTTCATTGACGAAGTCCTGCAGCGGCTGGGTGAACTCGGTGGCGTTGCCCAGCGCGCGATCAACGAATGCATCGCCCATTACCTGGCGGCGGATTTCAACCCCGGATTGCTTCGAATCGGTCATGGCACATCCCTCTTGTGGTGTTGGCGTCGCCAAGCGATGACTGACGTGAACAGCAAAAACGTCAGCAGCGTCGGCAAAACGTAAAACAGCATCAGCCGCTCGAGTTTGCCGGCCAGTGGCATGCCGGTGGTGAACGACACCACATGCAACCCGTACGCCAGATACAAACCGAGCAGCAACAGACCTTCGGCGCGGGTCACCCGGTAGCCGGAATAGAACACTGGCAGGCTCAGCACGGCGACGCCGAGCATCACCGGCAGGTCGAAATCCAGCGCATTGGGCGAGACCGACAACGGCGTCGGCGCGATCAGCGCGGTGAAGCCGAGTACACCGAGCAGGTTGAACAGGTTGGCGCCGATCACGTTGCCTGCCGCGATGTCCCGTTGCCCGCGCAATGCCGCGATCAGCGACGTGGCGAGTTCCGGCAGCGAGGTGCCTACGGCGACCACGGTCAGGCCAATGACGCGTTCGGAAAAACCAAGATCGGTCGCCACCTCAATGGCAGCGCCTAACAGCAGGTGTCCGGCGAATACCAGCATCGCCAGTCCGACGATGATCATCAGCGAACTGCCGATCCAGGACGCCTGTGTTGCTTCGCCGTGTTCCGAGTGCGGTCGTGTCGAATGCCGTGACTGGCGCAGCAGTAAACCCAGGTAAAGCGCCAGGGCGCCCAGTAGCAGGATGCCGTCGAAACGACCGATTTCCCCATTCCAGGCCAGAACAAACACCAGCAGGCAGGCGCCGATCATCAGCGGAATGTCCAGGCGCACCAATTGTCGCGACACGCGCAGCGGAATGATCAGCGCCGACAAACCGAGGGTCACGAGGATGTTGAAGATGCTGCTGCCGACCACACTACCGACGGCAATGTCGGAGTTGTGTGCCAGCGTGGCTTGCAGACTCACCGCCATCTGCGGTGCGCTACTACCCAGGGCAACAAGGGTCAGACCGATGATCAGTGGCCGTACATTCAGTCGCGCGGCCAGGCGTACGGCTGCACGCACCATCAGTTCGGCGCCGAAGATCAGCAGGCACAGCCCGGCAAGCAGTTCGATCACGCTGAGCAGTGGTAGGTCGGTCAGTGCGAAAATGGTCGGTGCTCCATCAGTTGTCGAGGGCCTGCACGCGAACCCGTGCGGTGCCGCTGCGCAGCATACCGAGTTGTTCGGCTGCCTCGCGAGACACATCGATCAACCGCCCACGGGTATGCGGGCCGCGATCGTTGATGCGGACTACGACCGATTCATCGTTTTTCAGGTTGGTGACCTTCACCCGGGTGCCAAAGGGGAGCTGGCGATGGGCGGCGGTCAGGGCATTCTGGTTGAACGGCTCGCCACTGGCGGTCCGTTTTCCGTGGTGTCTGGCACCGTAATAGGAGGCGACGCCGGTCTGGTCGTAACCGTGCGGGTCGATGATGTCGGTGCTGGCGCAACCGGCCAGTATAGAGAGCAGGGTGAAGGCGCCGAGCAGACGTTTCATTCAAAGGCTCCACAAAACAAATGTGGGGGCGGCGGTGCGACGAGGGGGTCACATTCAACAGCTTTGCTGACTGTCAGACCGCTTTCGCGAGCAAGCCCGCTCCCACAGGGGATGGAGCCAGACCTACGTTCTGGCTCCGTTTGCATCAGCCTTCGAGCTTGCTTTTGAGCAGTTCGTTCACTTGCTGCGGGTTGGCCTTGCCCTTGGAGGCTTTCATGGCCTGGCCGACGAAGAAGCCGAACATCTTGCCGCGCTTGGCTTCGTCTGCCGCGCGGTATTGCTCGACCTGCTCGGCGTTGGCCGCGAGCATTTCGTCCAGCACTGCCGAGATCGCGCCGCTGTCGGTCACTTGCTTGAGGCCGCGCTTTTCGATGATCTCGTCAGCGCTGCCTTCACCGTTGGCCATCGCTTCGAACACTACCTTGGCGATTTTGCCGGAGATGGTGTTGTCCTTGATGCGCTGCAACATTCCGCCCAACAGTTCAGCGGAAACCGGCGACTCGTCGATGTCCAGGCCTTGTTTGTTGAGCAGGCTGCCCAACTCGACCATCACCCAGTTCGCCGCCAGTTTGGCGTCGCCGCCGATGGCTGCAACTTTCTCGAAGTAGTCCGCTTGCTCACGGCTGGTGGCCAGCACGTTGGCGTCGTAGGCCGACAGACCGAACTGGCTCTGGAAGCGCTCGCGTTTTTGCGGTGGCAGTTCCGGCAGGGTGGCGCGCACCTCGCCGAGGAACGACTCTTCGATGACCACCGGCAACAGATCCGGATCGGGGAAGTAACGGTAGTCGTTGGCTTCCTCTTTCGAACGCATCGGACGGGTTTCGTCCTTGTTCGGATCGTACAGACGGGTCTGCTGGATCACTTTGCCGCCGTCTTCGATCAGCTCGATCTGACGCTGGATCTCGGAGTTGATCGCCTTCTCGATGAAACGAAACGAGTTGACGTTCTTGATCTCGCAGCGTGTGCCGAACTCAACCTGGCCTTTCGGACGGATCGACACGTTGCAGTCGCAACGCAGCGAACCTTCGGCCATGTTGCCGTCGCAGATGCCCAGATAACGGACCAGCGCGTGGATTGCCTTGACGTAAGCCACGGCTTCCTTGGCGCTGCGCATGTCCGGCTCGGAAACGATTTCCAGCAGCGGCGTGCCGGCACGGTTCAGGTCGATGCCGGTGGCACCGTTGAATTCTTCGTGCAGGCTCTTGCCGGCGTCTTCTTCCAGGTGCGCGCGGGTGATGCCGACACGTTTGACCGTGCCGTCTTCCAGCGCGATGTCCAGATGGCCCTTGCCGACGATCGGCAATTCCATCTGGCTGATCTGGTAGCCCTTCGGCAGGTCAGGGTAGAAGTAGTTTTTACGGGCGAACACGTTGTGTTGACCGATCTGGGCGTCAATCGCCAGACCAAACATCACGGCCATGCGCACGGCTTCCTGGTTCAGCACCGGCAATACGCCGGGCATGCCCAGGTCGATCAGGCTGGCCTGCGTGTTCGGCTCGGAGCCAAACGTGGTGGAACTACCGGAAAAGATTTTCGACCGGGTGGTGAGCTGAGTGTGAATCTCCAGCCCGATCACGACTTCCCATTGCATGTGTGTCTCCTCAGAAGCCGGTTGGGGTGCGAGTGTGCCAGTCGGTGTTCAACTGATACTGGTGCGCAACGTTGAGCAAACGGCCTTCCTGGAAATACGGCGCGAGCAACTGCACGCCCACTGGCAGACCGTCGACAAAACCGGCCGGCATCGACAGGCCCGGCAAGCCCGCGAGGTTGGCGGTGATGGTGTAGACGTCTTCCAGATAAGCCGCGACCGGGTCGCTGTTCTTGGCGCCAAGTTTCCAGGCCGGGTTCGGCGTGGTCGGGCCGAGGATGATGTCGACCTCGTTGAAGGCCGCCATGAAATCGTTCTTCACCAGGCGACGGATCTTCTGCGCTTTGAGGTAGTAGGCATCGTAGTAACCGGCGGACAGTGCGTAGGCACCGACCATGATCCGGCGCTGCACTTCGGTACCGAAACCTTCGCCACGGGAGCGCTTGTACAGGTCGATCAGGTCTTTCGGGTGCTCGCAACGGTGGCCGAAACGCACGCCGTCGAAACGCGACAGGTTGGAGGAGGCCTCTGCCGGCGCGATCACGTAGTACGCAGGAATCGCGTGCTGCATGTTCGGCAGGCTGATGTCCTTGATCACGGCACCGAGCTTCTGCAACTCTTTGATGCTGTTGTGGATCAGCTCGGCAATGCGCGGGTCGAGACCGGCGCTGAAGTATTCCTTCGGCACGCCGATGCGCAGGCCTTGCAGCGACGTATTGAGGCTGGCGGAGTAATCCGGCACGGGCTCATCGATGCTGGTGGAGTCGTTCTGATCGAAGCCGGCCATGCCTTGCAACAAAATAGCGCAGTCTTCGGCAGTGCGCGCCAACGGGCCGCCCTGATCGAGGCTGGAAGCGTAAGCGATCATGCCCCAGCGCGAAACACGACCGTAGGTCGGTTTCAGGCCGGTGAGGTTGGTGAATGCAGCTGGCTGACGGATCGAGCCCCCAGTGTCAGTGGCCGTGGCCGCAGGCAGCAGACGAGCGGCAACTGCCGCCGCCGAACCACCGGACGAACCGCCCGGCACGTGTTCCAGATCCCACGGGTTTTTCACCGCGCCGTACCAGCTCGACTCGTTGGCCGAACCCATGGCGAATTCGTCCATGTTGGTCTTGCCCAGGGTCACGGCGCCGGCAGCCGCCAGTTTCGCAACCACGGTGGCGTCGTAGGGCGCTTTGAAGTTGTCGAGCATCTTCGAGCCGCAGCTGGTGCGAATGCCCTGAGTGCAGAACAGGTCTTTGTGAGCGATCGGCGCACCGAGCAGGGCGCCGCTCTCACCGTTGGCACGGCGGGCATCGGCGGCTTTCGCCTGCTCCAGCGCCAGCTCTTCGGTGAGGCTGATGAAACTGTTGAGCTGAGGATCGAGCTGGGTGATACGCGCCAGCAGGACTTTGGTCAGCTCTTCGGAGGAAAACTTTTTATCGGCGAGACCGCGGGCGATCTCGGCCAGAGTCATTTGATGCATTGCAGGCTCTTTCCCTTTAGTCGATGACTTTCGGAACCAGATACAGGCCGTTTTCGACCGCTGGTGCGATGGACTGATAGGCCTCGCGATGATTGCTTTCGGTCACGACGTCGGCGCGCAGGCGCTGACTGGCTTCCAGCGGGTGGGCCAAAGGCTCGATACCGTCGGTATTGACGGCCTGCATTTCGTCGACCAGCCCGAGAATGCTGTTGAGGGCGGAAGTAATGTGCGGAAGATCGGCATCATTAAGGCCAAGACAGGCCAGATGAGCGATTTTTTCCACGTCGGAGCGTTCTAGCGCCATCGGGATTCTCCAGTGGAAAACAGAACGGACGGCGTCCGTGTGTTAGATTGTCGGAACACTACCGCACTTCTACGGTCATAAGGCCGCGATTGTGGGGCTTGGTGCACAGAAAAGCGGCCAATTTAACATATTGGCGCCTTGCCCAAAATCCCTGTCGTTGTTAGAGTTTGCCGCACTTTTTTACCCACGCGTTGCCTAGGGTCCCTTTCCCATGTTCAAGAAACTGCGTGGCATGTTTTCCAGCGATCTTTCCATTGACCTGGGCACTGCCAACACCCTTATTTACGTGCGCGAGCGCGGTATCGTCCTGAATGAACCATCGGTTGTGGCCATTCGGACACACGGTAACCAGAAAAGTGTCGTTGCTGTCGGCACCGAGGCCAAGCGCATGCTCGGCCGTACACCGGGCAACATTGCTGCCATTCGTCCGATGAAGGACGGCGTAATTGCCGACTTCAGCGTCTGCGAAAAGATGCTGCAATACTTTATCAACAAGGTTCACGAAAACAGCTTTCTGCAGCCTAGTCCTCGTGTACTGATCTGCGTTCCATGCAAATCCACCCAAGTTGAGCGTCGCGCCATCCGTGAATCGGCCCTTGGCGCCGGTGCCCGTGAAGTGTTCCTGATCGAAGAGCCAATGGCTGCTGCGATCGGTGCCGGCCTGCCGGTAGAAGAGGCTCGCGGCTCGATGGTCGTGGATATCGGTGGTGGTACCACTGAAATCGCACTGATCTCTCTGAACGGCGTGGTCTATGCCGAATCCGTGCGCGTTGGCGGCGACCGCTTCGACGAAGCGATCATCACCTACGTGCGCCGTAACTACGGCAGCCTGATCGGTGAATCCACCGCTGAGCGCATCAAGCAGGAAATCGGTACGGCCTACCCGGGTGGCGAAATTCGCGAAGTCGATGTTCGCGGTCGCAACCTGGCCGAAGGCGTTCCACGCGCATTCACCCTGAACTCCAATGAAGTGCTGGAAGCTCTGCAAGAGTCCCTGGCAACCATCGTTCAGGCCGTGAAAAGCGCGCTGGAGCAATCGCCGCCGGAACTGGCTTCCGACATCGCCGAGCGCGGCCTGGTGCTGACCGGTGGTGGCGCGCTGCTGCGTGACCTCGACAAGTTGCTGGCTCAGGAAACCGGTCTGCCGGTGATCGTTGCCGAAGATCCGCTGACCTGTGTTGCTCGCGGCGGTGGCCGTGCATTGGAAATGATGGATAAGCACACCATGGATCTGCTCTCCAGCGAATAAGTCGCCGATTGCAATACGTGGGTGAGCGCGCAGGCAGCACTTTGCAGTGCTGCCTGTTGGCGTTTATCTTCTGTCAGTCTTCATCCAGGCCGGTTTGATGCCGTATGAATAAACAGAACATTTGCCTGGGAGGAGCGGCTTATTAAACCGCTTTTCGCCAAGGGCCCTTCGTTGGGCGTTCGCCTGCTGGTGCTGGCCGTGCTCTCGGTCGCACTGATGGTGGTCGATGCGCGTTTCAGTCTGCTCAAGCCTGCACGCAGCCAGATGTCGCTGGTGCTGATGGACGCTTACTGGATCACTGACCTGCCCGGTCGCTTGTGGGAAGGTGTCGCCAGCCAGTTCGGCAGCCGCACCGAGCTTGTCGCCGAAAACGAAAAACTCAAAACCGAAAACCTGCTGCTGCAGGGTCGCATGCAAAAGCTAGCGGCCCTCACCGAGCAGAACGTTCGGCTGCGCGAGTTGCTCAATTCCTCCGCGCTGGTCAACGAAAAGGTCGAAGTGGCCGAGTTGATCGGCATGGACCCCAATCCCTTCACCCATCGCATCATCATCAATAAAGGTGAGCGCGACGGTGTGGTCCTCGGTCAGCCGGTGCTCGATGCGCGTGGTCTGATGGGGCAGGTGGTCGAGTTGATGCCTTACACCTCCCGTGTATTGCTGTTGACCGACACCACTCACAGCATTCCCGTGCAGGTAAACCGTAACGGTCTGCGGGCGATTGCCAGCGGCACCGGCAACCCGGAACGCCTGGAACTGCGTCATGTGGCGGATACCGCCGACATCAAGGAAGGCGATCTGCTGGTCAGTTCCGGTCTCGGCCAGCGCTTCCCGGCGGGCTATCCGGTCGCAACCGTGAAAGAAGTGATTCACGATTCCGGCCAGCCGTTTGCCATCGTCCGTGCGGTGCCGACGGCAGCGCTCAATCGTAGCCGCTACATGCTGCTGGTATTCAGCGACAATCGCACCGCCGAAGAGCGCGCCAACGATGCAGCGCAAGCGCAGGAGGATCTGGATGCGCAGGGCGGTGGCCCAATGATGCCGGCGACTGTGCCGAAAACCGCACCCGCAGCGGCTGCAACGCCAGCCGCCACACCTGCAACGCCCGCCGCCGCTGCCGGTGCTACCCCCGTGAAACCACCTGCGAACAAACCGCCCGCCGCTGCAAAACCACCTGCGAACCAACCTGCTGCCCGGCCAGCGGCCAAACCGCCTGTCGCCGCGCCGGCCACCACCGGGAGACAAGAGTAATGGTCGGGGCTACCGCATCGCGAAACGGCTGGATCGTCTGGCTGACATTTCTCATCGGTATGCTGCTCAGCGTGTCGCCGCTACCGCAATTCATGGAAATTCTTCGCCCGCTTTGGCTGGCCTTGCTCCTGACATTCTGGGCGCTGTACATGCCGCATATGGTCGGCATGGTCACCGCGTTCTGTCTGGGGCTGGCTGAAGACGTGCTCTACGGCACGTTGCTTGGGCAAAACGCGCTCATCCTCACGTTGATCACTTTCCTGGTGTTGTCATTGCAACAGCGCCTGCGAATGTTCCCGATGTGGCAGCAGTGTCTGGTTATCCTGGTGATTTTCGGCCTCGCGCAACTCGTCCAGTTGTGGCTCAGCGCTTTGACTGGCAACCGCCAGCCGACCCTGGCGTTGCTGCTGCCGGCACTGGTCAGCGCCTTGCTTTGGCCTTGGATCAGCTTTGCTTTGCGTGGATTGAGCCGGCGCTACAAAATCAATTGATCCGGTGAAGCAAGGCACTGAACAGGGAGATGTTTTGATGAAGCCGCTTTACCTCGCCTCTGGATCGCCGCGTCGGCGTGAGTTGCTCACGCAGATCGGCGTTCCGTTCCACGCCATCAGCGCGGACATTGATGAAACCCCTCTCCCTGAAGAATCGCCTTCGGCATACGTTGAGCGCCTGGCACGCGGCAAGGCCGAGGCCGGGCGTCGTACGCTCGCGTCCGACCTGGCATGCTGTGTCCTGGGGGCCGACACCGCCGTGGTGTTCAACGGCAAAATTCTCGGCAAACCGGTGGACGAAGCTGACGCATGCGCCATGCTGATGCTGTTGTCCGGCAAGGAGCATGAAGTGCTGACCGCCATCGCGGTGCTTGAAGACCTGCATTGCGAGTCGCGGGTGGTGCGCAGTCTGGTGCGGTTCCGTCCGATCAGCGGTGAAGAGGCTGGCGCCTATTGGGCCAGCGGCGAACCCCGGGACAAGGCCGGAGGTTACGGCATTCAGGGGCTCGGTGCGGTGTTTGTCGCGGGGCTCAATGGCAGCTATTCGGCGGTGGTCGGGTTGCCTGTTTGCGAAACCGCAGAACTGTTGGGCCATTTCGGCATACCCTGTTGGCAAAACCTGAACGCGCAATGAGCGTCGTATGAATCCAGATGCGGCCATTATCGTGAACATGCCTGAACGAGATCCTGCCATGAGTGAAGAGATTCTGATCAACATCACGCCGATGGAGTCGCGCGTGGCGGTGGTCGAAAACGGTGTGCTGCAAGAAGTCCATGTCGAGCGCACGCAAAAACGCGGGATCGTCGGCAATATCTATAAAGGCAAGATTGTCCGGGTGCTGCCGGGTATGCAGGCTGCGTTCGTTGACATCGGCCTGGATCGTGCAGCGTTCATTCACGCAGCCGAAATCTCCGTGCGTGAAGGCCCGGCGGTGGAGAGCATCAGCGCGCTTGTGCACGAAGGCCAGAGTCTGGTTGTACAAGTCACCAAGGACCCGATCGGCTCCAAAGGCGCGCGTCTGACCACGCAACTGTCGATTCCGTCGCGCTATCTGGTGTACATGCCGCGCACCGCTCACGTCGGTATTTCCCTGAAAATCGAAGAGGAGGCCGAGCGCGAGCGGCTCAAGCAGGTGGTCAGCGACTGCGTGGCCAAAGAAGGCATCAAAGAGGCCGGCGGCTTCATTCTGCGTACCGCCGCCGAAGGTGCCGGCGCCGATGAAATCCTCATGGACATCCGCTACCTGCGACGCCTGTGGGATCAGATCAACGAACAGATCAAAACCATCGCAGCGCCAAGCGTGATCTACGAAGACCTCGGTCTGGCCCTGCGCACGTTGCGTGATCTGGTTAACCCGAAGATCGAGAAAATCCGCATTGATTCTCGGGAAACCTTCCAGAAAACCACGCAGTTCGTCGCCGAACTCATGCCGGAAATCGCCGATCGTCTGGAACACTATCCGGGCGAACGCCCGATTTTCGACCTGTACGGTGTCGAAGACGAAATCCAGAAAGCCCTTGAACGCAAGGCTCCGCTCAAGTCCGGCGGTTATCTGGTAGTCGATCCGGCCGAGGCCATGACCACCATCGACGTCAACACGGGCGCGTTCGTCGGCCATCGCAATCTCGAAGAAACCATCTTCAAGACCAATCTCGAGGCGGCCACCGCGATTGCCCGGCAGATGCGCCTGCGCAATATGGGCGGGATCATCATCATTGACTTCATCGACATGGAAGATGAAGAGCACCAACGCCAGGTATTGCGCACGCTGGAGAAACAACTGGAGCGTGATCACGCCAAGACCAACATCATCGGCATCACCGAGTTGGGCCTGGTGCAGATGACTCGCAAGCGCACCCGCGAAAGTCTTGAGCAAGTGCTGTGCGAACCGTGCAGCAGTTGTCAGGGGCGCGGCAAGTTAAAGACGCCTGAGACCATCTGTTACGAGATTTTCCGCGAGATCCTTCGTGAAGCCCGGGCCTATCAGGCCGAGGGTTATCGCGTGTTGGCGAACCAGAAAGTGGTGGATCGTTTGCTTGATGAAGAATCAGGTAACGTCGCCGAGCTTGAAGGGTTTATCGGCCGCACCATACGCTTCCAGGTGGAAACCATGTATTCCCAGGAACAATACGACGTGGTGCTGCTCTGAATTCCTGCATCACCCTTTTTCAACAGCGGCTGGCCTCAGCTTTTCGCAGTTTTTTTGCCATGGGAGCCAACTGACATGGACCGTCTGACACGTATTCTGGCCGCACTCACCCGATGGGGGCTGAGCCTGTGCGCGTTGGTTCTGGTGTTGATGGCGTTGTATGTCAGCCTTGGCCGCGAACTGACGCCGCTGGTGGCCGAATACCGCGCCGAGATCGAAGACAAAGCCAGCACCGCCCTCGGTATGCCACTTCAGATCGGTGAACTGGAGGGTAACTGGAAGGGATTTGCGCCGATCCTGCTGGCCCATGATGTGATGGTCGGTGACGGCGCCAATGCCTTGCGCCTCGATCGGGTGCGGGTGGTGCCGGATCTTTGGGCCAGTCTGCTGGCTCGTGAAGTGCGTATTGCCCATCTGGAACTCAATGGTCTGAAAATCAGCCTCAAGGAAGCGCAGGACGGCAGTTGGGCGCTGGAAGGCTTGCCGGTGCAAAAGGATCAGCCACTGGATGCGGAGCAACTGTTCAATCGCTCGCAAATGATTCGGCAGTTGTCTGTCCTCGATAGCCAAGTGACCCTGCAGCCACTGGATCACGCGCCGATGACCCTCACCTATGTTGGTCTCAATCTGAAAACCGGTGCCAGTCGTCAACGCCTCGACGCACGCTTGACATTGCCTGATGGTCAACCGGTCGCGCTGAGCCTGCGCACGCGGATTCGCGCGGGCCAATGGCAGGACAGCGCCCTGGAAGGCTACGTCAGTCTGCCGCAAAGTGACTGGTCGAAGTGGCTGCCCGAGCGCCTGACCCGGCAATGGAATTTCTCCGAGATCAAGGCCGGCGGCGAGCTTTGGGTGAACTGGGCTGAAGGCACTTTGCAAAGTGCGGCGCTGCGTTTGAATGCCCCGCAACTCAATGGCGCTTACGCCGAGCGCAAGCCGATCCAGATCAACAATCTGGCGCTCAATGCCTACTACGAAAACAGCGCCGATGGCGCCACCGTCACTCTCGATTCGCTGGCGATGAACTTCGGTGAAACCCGCTGGGAATCTCGCGTGCAACTCCAGCAGACACGCGCTACCGACAAGGTCGACGAACGCTGGCATTTGCAGGCCGATCGTCTCGATCTGACACCGATCACGCCGCTCCTCAACGCATTGGGCCCGCTACCGCAGGAGGTTGCCACGGTGGTCGAGCGCCTGAAAGTGACCGGCGTGCTGCGCAACGTGCTGCTGGATTTCCGTCCGAATGCCACTGACGGTACAAAGTTCGGCTTCGCTGCCAACCTCGACAGCGTCGGTTTCGATGCCTATCACGGCGCGCCGGCGGCACGAAATGTCAGCGGTAGCCTGACGGGCAACCTCGACGGTGGCGAGTTGCGCATGGACAGCAAGGATTTCGTCCTGCACCTGGATCCGATTTTCGCCAAACCCTGGCAGTACATTCAGGCCAACGCCCGACTGACCTGGAAGCTCGACAAGGACGGTTTCACTTTGATCGCGCCGTACCTGAAGGTACTGGGCGAAGAAGGCAAGATTGCCGGCGACTTCCTGATCCGCCTGCATTTTGATCACAGCCAGGAAGACTACATGGACCTGCGGGTCGGTCTGGTCGATGGCGACGGTCGCTACACCGCCAAGTACTTGCCGCAAGTCCTCAGCCCGGCACTCGACGAATGGTTGCGCACGGCAATC
This sequence comes from Pseudomonas sp. RA_15y_Pfl2_54, assembly GCF_963971015.1. Lineage (NCBI taxonomy): Bacteria > Pseudomonadati > Pseudomonadota > Gammaproteobacteria > Pseudomonadales > Pseudomonadaceae > Pseudomonas > Pseudomonas sp. RA_15y_Pfl2_54. Next base: position 39,502 of record NZ_CAXAPN010000035.1, on the reverse strand, counting down.
CTCAAAGGCGCGGTGGATCAGGGCTTCTTCCAGTATCAAGGGTCTCTGAGCAAGAACGCCGGGGACGCCGACCGCAGCATCAGTCTGTTCTTCAAGGTGCATGACGCCGAACTGGCCTTCCAGCCCGGCTGGCCGCATGTGAGCAAGGTCAGTGGCGATGTGTTCATTGAGGACAGTGGTGTGCGAATTCTGGCCAGCGAGGGCCAATTGCTCGACACCCGGATCAGCGACGTTTTCGTCAATATTCCCCATGTGCCTGCCGGACAACATACGCATATGTTCCTTGATGGGGCATTTGCCGGCGGTTTGGGGGATGGACTGAAGATTCTTCAAGACGCACCGATTGGCACGGGTGAAACGTTCGCCGGCTGGGAAGGTGCGGGCGACCTGCAGGGCAAACTCAAACTGGACATCCCGCTGGACAAGGGCGGCGATCAGCCGAAAATCCTGGTCGACTTCACGACTGCCAATGCGCGGCTGAAACTGGCCGAGCCGAAGCTGGAACTGACTCAACTCAAGGGTGATTTCCGTTTCGACAGCGCCAAAGGCCTCAGTGGTCAGAACATTGCGGCGCGAGCGTTCGATAAACCGGTCACCGCGCAAATTTTTGCCGACGGTAGTCCTGGCAAACTCAAAACCCGGGTCGCGGCATCGGGGCAGGTCGAGGTCAAGAAACTCACCGACTGGCTGGGTGTGACACAGCCGTTGCCAGTGTCCGGGACGATTCCCTATCAGTTGCAACTGAACCTGGACGGCGCCAACAGCCAGTTGATGGTCAGCTCCGGAATGAAAGGCGTCGCGGTCGATCTGCCGGCACCGTTCGGCATGGCGGCGGATGTCGGTCGTGACACGGAGTTGCGCATGACCCTGCAGGGGCAGGAGCGGCGTTACTGGGTCAATTACGGTCAACTGGCCAATTTCACCTTTGCCGCGCCGCCGACCCAATTCGCCGAGGGACGCGGTGAACTGTTCCTCGGTGCAGGCGAAGCCGTGCTGCCGAGCGCCAAGGGCTTGCGAATTCGTGGTGTGCTGTCGGAACTTGATATCGCGCCGTGGCAGGATCTGCTCAACAAGTACGCCGGGCAGGACCCGGGTGGCAGTGCCAAGCAACTGCTCAGTAGCGCTGACTTCAAGGTCGGCAAGTTGACGGCGTTCGGTACCACGCTGGATCAGGCCTCGGTGCAGGTCGATCGTAAATCCGCGGCGTGGAACCTGGCGCTCGACAGTCAGCAGGTCAAAGGCTCTGCCAGCCTTGCCGACGCGAAAAACACGCCGATTGGGGTCAACCTTCAGTATGTGCGTTTGCCGGCACCGGATCCGAAGGAGCAGGCCGACGAGAACTCTCCTGATCCGCTGGCCTCGGTTGATCCTGCGAAAATCCCCGCGCTGGATATCACCATCAATCAACTGTTCCTGGGCCAGGACCTGGTCGGTGGCTGGTCGCTCAAGGTGCGACCGACCGGCAAAGGCATCGCGCTGAATAACCTCGACATGGGCCTCAAAGGCATCCTGTTGCAGGGCAATGGCGGTTGGGAGGGCGCGCCGGGTGCGACCAATAGCTGGTTCAAAGGCCGGATTAGCGGCAAGAACCTTGCCGATGTCCTCAAGGGTTGGGGCTTTGCGCCGAGTGTGACCAGTGAAGAATTCCATATGGATGTCGATGGCCGCTGGCCGGGCTCGCCCGCGTGGCTGGCGACCAAGCGTTTTTCCGGCACTCTGGATGCGTCGCTGAACAAGGGCCAGTTTGTCGAAGTGGAGGGCGGAACACAGGCATTGCGGGTGTTTGGTTTGCTCAACTTCAACGCTATCGGCCGTCGATTGCGTCTGGATTTCTCCGACTTGTTCGGCAAAGGCTTGAGCTACGACCGCGTCAAAGGATTACTGGTGGCGAACAACGGTGTGTATGTGACCCGCGAACCAATTCGTTTGACCGGGCCTTCGAGTACCTTCGAACTGGACGGTACGCTGGATCTGGTCGCCGATCAGGTTGATGCCAGGTTGTTGGTGACCTTGCCGGTGACCAACAACCTGCCGATTGCCGCACTCATCGTTGGCGCACCGGCGATCGGTGGTGCGCTGTTCCTGATCGACAAGCTGATCGGTGATCGTGTGGCGCGCTTCGCCAGCGTGAAATACACCGTCAAAGGTCCATGGAAAGACCCGAAAATCACGTTCGACAAGCCTTTTTGAACAGCCAGTCCCTGAACCGATGGAGTAGCATGGCCGCTTACCTCTTGCGGAGTTCGCCATGTCTTTAGCGGTCATTCAAATGGTCAGCCAGAGTGACGTGCAGGCCAATCTGGCCCAGGCCCGACGCCTGCTCGAACAGGCGGCGGCCGGTGGCGCGAGGCTGGCCGTGTTGCCGGAAAACTTCGCCGCCATGGGCCGTCGCGACATCGCCGACATCGGTCGAGCCGAAGCATTGGGCGAAGGGCCTATCCTGCCGTGGTTGAAACAGACCGCCCGTGACCTCAGGTTATGGATAGTGGCCGGTACGTTGCCGTTGCCGCCATTGGATCAGCCGGAGGCCAAGCCACATGCCTGCTCGCTGCTGGTCAACGATCAGGGCGAAATCGTTGCACGGTATGACAAGTTGCATCTGTTCGATGTCGATGTAGCGGACAATCGCGGCCGTTACCGCGAATCCGATGACTATGCTTATGGCAGTAGCGTGGTGGTGGCGGACACGCCGGTCGGCCGAGTCGGTCTGACAGTGTGTTACGACCTGCGCTTCCCGGAGTTGTACAGCGAATTGCGCGCGGCCGGTGCCGAGTTGATTACCGCACCGTCAGCCTTCACCGCGGTGACCGGTGCGGCGCATTGGGATGTGCTGATTCGCGCGCGGGCCATCGAGACTCAATGTTATGTGCTGGCGGCAGCGCAGGGCGGGATACATCCGGGGCCGCGGGAAACCTTCGGTCACGCGGCGATCATCGACCCGTGGGGCCGCGTGCTGGCGCATCAGGATCAAGGCGAAGCGGTGTTGTTGGCCGAACGCGATAGCGATGAACAAGCGTCCATCAGGGCGCGGATGCCGGTGACGAGTCATCGGCGGTTTTTCTCGCAGGGCGCACAGCGGCCTGCCTCAGAACACGAATTTAAGGCGTAAACCTATGAGCGAGTTGTTGTCCTCAGTCAGTGATCACCTGTTGGCGCCCGGCGGCGTGACGATCGAAAGCCTGCAAGGCGTGCTTGGCGATCTGGCCGGCCCGGGCATCGATGCCGCCGACCTGTATTTCCAGGGTCAGATCTCCGAGTCTTGGGCGCTGGAAGATGGCATCGTCAAGGAAGGCAGCTTCAACCTTGATCAGGGTGTGGGTGTGCGGGCGCAGTCCGGTGAGAAAACCGGTTTCGCCTACAGCAACGCGATCACCCTTGAAGCCCTCGGCGCTGCGGCGCGAGCGGCCCGTTCGATCTCCCGCGCCGGGCAGAACGGCACGGTGCAGGCATTTACCAGCCAAGACGTTGCGCAACTGTATGCGCCGGACAATCCGCTGGAAGTGCTGAGCCGTGCCGAGAAGGTCGAGCTGCTCAAGCGCATCGACGTGGCTACCCGCGCACTCGATCCGCGTATCCAGCAAGTCAGCGTGAGCATGGCCGGGGTCTGGGAGCGGATTCTGGTGGCTTCCACTGATGGCGGTCTGGCGGCGGATGTGCGACCGCTGGTGCGCTTCAACGTCAGTGTGATCGTTGAGCAAAACGGCCGTCGCGAGCGTGGCGGGCATGGCGGCGGCGGGCGTACCGACTACCGTTATTTCCTCGCCGAAGACCGCGCCATGGGCTATGCCCGTGAAGCGCTGCGTCAGGCGCTGGTGAACCTCGAAGCGATTCCGGCGCCGGCCGGCACTTTGCCGGTGGTGCTGGGTTCGGGCTGGTCCGGCGTGCTGCTGCACGAAGCGGTCGGCCACGGTCTGGAAGGCGACTTCAACCGCAAAGGCAGTTCCGCCTATAGCGGCCGCATGGGTGAAATGGTTGCTTCAAAGCTCTGCACCATTGTCGATGACGGTACCTTGAGCGGCCGTCGCGGCTCGCTGAGCGTCGACGACGAAGGCACGCCGACCGAGTGCACCACGCTGATCGAAAACGGCGTACTCAAGGGTTACATGCAGGACAAGCTCAATGCACGCCTGATGGGCGTGGCCCGCACCGGTAACGGGCGTCGTGAGTCCTATGCACATCTGCCGATGCCTCGGATGACCAACACCTACATGCTGGGCGGCGAAAGCGACCCGGCAGAAATCATTGCTTCGGTGAAGAAAGGCATCTATTGCGCCAACCTCGGTGGCGGTCAGGTCGACATCACCAGTGGCAAGTTCGTGTTCTCCACCAGCGAGGCCTATCTGATCGAAGACGGCAAGATCACTGCGCCGGTCAAAGGCGCGACGTTGATCGGCAACGGCCCTGAGGCGATGAGCCGGGTGTCGATGGTCGGTAACGACCTGGCGCTGGACAGCGGTGTGGGGACGTGTGGCAAGGATGGACAGTCGGTGCCGGTGGGGGTTGGACAGCCAACGCTGAAAATCGATGCGATCACCGTGGGTGGCACGGGCGCATAAGAAAAGATGGAGCTTTGGGTGGCGCGCAGGGCGACCACCCAGTGACGAATATCAACGCAGACCGCGTTGAGTCTCGTCCAGCTCACGGATGTATTTGAAGATTTTACGGCTGGAAGCAGGAGGTTTGTTTTGCGCAACCTCGTGCTGAGCCTGACGGATCAGGGAACGCAGTTGCTGGCGATCGGCGTCCGGGTAGTCGACGACGAATTTCTCCAGCACGGCATCGTCGCCCGCGATCAGGCGATCACGCCAGCGTTCGAGATTGTGGAAACGCTCGTTGTACTGACGAGTCGAGGCATCGAGTTGATCGAGCAGAGTCAGAATCGCGTCAGTGTCCTGATCGCGCATCAGTTTGCCGATGAACTGCAAATGCCGCTTACGCGCGATATTCGCGGTGTGCTTGGGCGCATCGGCCAAGGCCCGGCGCATGGCGTCGGTCAGCGGCAGTTTTGCGATCAAGTCAGGCTTGAGTGTTGTAAGGCGCTCGCCGAGGTCAACCAGAGCATGCAGCTCGCGTTTGACCTGAGATTTGCTTTTTTCTCCCGTATCGAGGGAGTCGTCGTAAGAATCAACCATGGTGGCAGTCCGCAAAGAAACGCCGCCATGATAACCAGTCGGGGGCCGCTTGTCCGGCCCGGTCGCTCGATGGCCCCCGCCGAAAGCAGAATTTGAGTGGAGATGAGCATGAGTGCAGTTCAAAGCGTCGGCCCGCAGGCATTGCCGGCACTGCAGGAACAAGTCGAGCAGATCATCGCCGAAGCCAAGCGTCAGGGCGCCAGTGCCTGTGAAGTGGCGGTGTCGCTGGAGCAGGGCCTTTCGACATCGGTCCGCCAGCGCGAAGTCGAAACTGTCGAGTTCAACCGCGATCAGGGCTTTGGCATCACGCTGTACGTCGGTCAGCGCAAGGGCTCTGCCAGCACGTCTGCCACGGGGCCTGAGGCGATTCGCGAAACCGTTGCCGCCGCACTCGCCATTGCCAGGCACACCTCCGAGGACGAAGCTTCGGGCCTCGCTGATGCTGCGCTGATGGCCAGGGATCAGCAGGATTTCGATCTGTTCCACGAATGGGATATCACGCCGGAGCAGGCCATCGAGAAGGCTTTGATCTGTGAGGCGGCGGCATTTGATGCTGATGCGCGGATCAAGAATGCCGATGGCACCACCCTCAGCACCCATCAAGGCTGCCGCGTTTACGGCAACAGCCATGGTTTCATTGGTGGCTACGCGTCGACGCGACACAGCCTGAGTTGCGTGATGATCGCCGAGGCCGACGGCCAGATGCAGCGCGATTACTGGTACGACGTGAACCGTCAGGGCACTTTGCTGGCGGATCCGGTAAGCATCGGCCAACGCGCTGCACAACGGGCGGCGAGCCGTCTGGGGGCGCGTCCGGTGCCGACTTGCGAGGTGCCGGTGCTGTTTTCTGCAGAACTGGCAGGCGGTTTGTTTGGCAGTTTCTTGTCGGCGGTATCCGGCGGCAGTCTGTATCGCAAATCGTCGTTCCTGGAAGGCACGCTGGGGCAGAAACTGTTCCCGGAATGGCTGACCATCGACGAACGTCCGCATCTGATGCGTGCCATGGGCAGCGCCTGGTATGACGGTGACGGCCTGGCGACTTATGCCAAACCGTTTGTCGAAAAAGGTGAGTTGGTGTCGTACATCCTTGGGACCTATTCCGGTCGCAAGCTCGGTATGCCGAGTACGGCCAACGCTGGCGGCGTACACAACCTGTTTGTCACTCATGGCGATGAGGATCAGGCCGCACTGCTGCGGCGCATGGGGCGTGGGCTGTTGGTCACCGAGTTGATGGGCCATGGTTTGAATATGGTCACGGGTGACTATTCGCGCGGGGCGGCGGGATTCTGGGTCGAGAACGGCGAAATCCAGTTCGCGGTGCAGGAAGTGACTATCGCTGGCAACATGCGCGATATGTTCAAGCAGATCGTCGCGGTCGGTAACGATCTGGAGCTGCGCAGCAATATTCGCACAGGTTCCGTGTTGATCGAACGGATGACGGTGGCGGGCAGCTAAGCCCCGCCCGCGACACAAAAAAGGCGCGCCATCCGATTGGGTGGCGCGCCTTTTTTATACCGGCCCCTGGCACTGCCGAGGCTGCGATTTTTTGACTGTTCGACGATCAGCCACCTTCGTCGAAGAAGTTGTTGATCAACGCCACCAACGCATCCAGCGCTTCTTGTTCCTGATGTCCTTCAGTACTCAAATAGATTTTTGTGCCCTTGCCGGCAGCCAGCATCATCATCGCCATGATGCTTTTGCCATCCACTACCGTTTCTGGTGTGCGGCCTACTCTGATCGTGCAATCCGGATACTGACCTGCAACCCCGACGAACTTGGCCGACGCCCGGGCGTGCAAGCCCAGTTTGTTGATGATTTCGATTTCCAGAGCAGGCATCGCGGTGTGAATCCTTTAAGTGAGGTCGCGGTGGCGAACCTGGACGTTCTTCAGGGTTTTGTGCAGGGCCTGACCCAGGCGTTCGGTCAGGTAGACGGAGCGGTGATGCCCGCCGGTGCAGCCGATGGCAATGGTGACGTAGGCGCGATTGCTCGCGGCGAAACGCGGCAGCCATTTGTGCAGGTAGGCGTAAATGTCCTGGAACATTTCCTCGACTTCCGGCTGCGCCGCCAGGTATTCGGCCACCGGCGCATCGAGACCCGATTGCGCGCGCAGCTCTGGCTTCCAGTACGGGTTGGGCAGGCAGCGCACGTCGAACACCACGTCTGCATCGACCGGCATGCCGCGTTTGAAGCCGAATGACTCAACGAGAAATGCTGTTCCGGGTTCAGGCTGATTGAGCAGGCGCAACTTGATGGTGTCGCGCAACTGGTACAGGTTCAGGTGGGTGGTGTTGATCTTCAGGTCGGCCAGATCGGCGATTGGGCCGAGCAGGGCGGTTTCATCGCTGATCGCTTCGGCCAGTGAGCGGTTGGCGGTGCTCAGTGGATGACGCCGGCGGGTTTCCGAAAAACGCTTGAGCAGGGTTTCTTCGTCGGCGTCCAGATAAAGCACATCGCACTGGATGTGGCGGCTGCGGACTTCTTCCAGCAACTCGGGGAAACGCGAGAGATGGCTCGGCAGGTTGCGCGCATCGATCGACACGGCCACCAGCGGTTGTGCCAATTCGGTGTGTATCAGTGCGCGTTCAGCCAGTTCTGGCAACAAGCCTGCCGGCAGGTTGTCGATGCAGTAGTAACCGCTGTCCTCAAGGACATTCAGTGCGGTGCTTTTGCCCGAGCCGGAGCGGCCACTGACGATGATCAAGCGCATGATTAATGCCTGTTCTGCTCTTCCAGTACCACTTGGTACAAGGCTTCACTGCCGGCAGCGCTGCGCAGTCTTTCGCGTACTTCCTTGCGGTCGAGCATGCTGGCGATTTGACGCAGTAACTCCAGGTGCGCATCGGTAGCGGCTTCTGGGACCAGCAGTACAAACAACAGATCAACGGGGGCGCCGTCGATCGCATCGAAATCGATAGGGGCGTCGAGGTGAAGCAGAGCGCTGACAGGCTCAATGCAACCCTTGAGGCGACAGTGAGGAATGGCGATGCCGTTGCCAAAACCGGTGGAACCGAGTTTTTCACGGGCAATCAGGGCCTCGAAGACATCTTGCATCTCCAGCGCCGGCACTTCGCGGGCGATCAGGTTGGCAATTTGTTCGAGGGCTTTCTTTTTACTGCCGCCCGGCACGTTCACAAGAGAACGGCCGGGGGTCAGGATATTTTCAAGTCGGATCATGGAGTGGGGGGTTATCGACCGGTAGCGCCCTGGAGCAGGCTCTGGGTCTTTTCCTTATGCTTTTTGAGTTGTTTATCCAGCTTGTCGGTCAGGGCGTCGATCGCGGCGTACATATCGGTATGTTCCGCGTTGGCGACCACTTCACTGCCGGGAATATGCAAGGTGGCTTCGATTTTCTGCTTGAGCTTTTCGACACACATCGTGACTTGTACGTTGGTGATCTTGTCGAAATGGCGCTCCAATCGTTCGAGTTTCTCGTTGATGTAGGTGCGCAGAGGTTCGGTCACTTCCAGTTGGTGTCCACTGATGTTGACTTGCATACAGCTTCTCCTTCGTTGCCAGTGCATAAAGCGGCAGGCTGGATAGCCTGCCACTGGAACGCTGTAACGTGGCTTACATCAACCGCTTGCGTTCGCTCGAAGGCGCGATCCCGAGGGACTCGCGGTACTTGGCGACGGTGCGGCGAGCCACCTGAATGCCTTGTGCCTCCAGTAAACCAGCGATCTTGCTGTCACTCAACGGCTTTTTCTGATTTTCCGCAGCAACCAGTTTTTTGATGATCGCGCGGATCGCCGTGGACGAGCATTCACCGCCTTCGGAGGTGCTGACGTGGCTTGAGAAAAAGTATTTCAGTTCATAGATACCGCGCGGGGTATGCATGAATTTCTGCGTGGTCACTCGGGAAATCGTCGATTCGTGCATGCCAACCGCTTCGGCGATGTCATGCAGCACCAGTGGCTTCATGGCTTCGTCCCCGTATTCCAGAAAGCCGCGTTGATGCTCGACGATCTGGGTGGCCACTTTCATCAGGGTTTCGTTGCGGCTTTGCAGGCTCTTGATGAACCAGCGGGCTTCCTGCAACTGGTTGCGCATGAAAGTGTTGTCGGCGCTGGTATCGGCGCGTCTTACGAAGCCGGCATACTGGGCGTTGACCCGCAGGCGGGGCACTGATTCCTGATTCAGTTCGACCAGCCAGCGTTCATTGTCCTTGCGCACAATGACGTCAGGGACGACGTATTCGGCTTCAGTGGATTCGATCTGAGAGCCCGGACGCGGGTTGAGGCTCTGCACCAGTTCGATGACTTGACGCAGTTCATCTTCCTTGAGCTTCATGCGCCGCATCAACTGGTTGTAATCGCGGCTGCCGAGCAAGTCGATGTAGTCGGTGACCAGACGTTTCGCTTCAGTCAGCCATGGTGTCTTCGCCGACAACTGGCGCAGTTGCAGCAACAGGCATTCGCCGAGGTTGCGGGCGCCGATGCCAGCGGGTTCAAACTGCTGGATGCGGTGCAGAACGGCTTCGATTTCGTCCAGTTCGATGTCCAGTTCCGGGTCGAACGCTTCGAGGATTTCTTCGAGGGTTTCGTCCAGGTAACCCTGGTTGTTTATGCAGTCGACCAGGGTGACGGCGATCAGTCGGTCGGTGTCTGACATCGGCGCGAGATTGAGCTGCCACAGCAGGTGGCTTTGCAGGCTTTCACCGGCGGAGGTGCGAGTGGTGAAGTCCCATTCGTCGTCATCGCTGCTGGGCAGGCTGCTGGCACTGGTCTGGTAGACGTCCTCCCAGGCCGTGTCGACCGGAAGCTCGTTGGGGATACGCTCGCTCCATTCGCCATCTTCCAGATTGTCCACCGTCGGAGCGGTTTCCTGATAGGACGGTTCCTGAATTTCGGTGTTGGGCTTTTGCTCGGCGTTGTCGGCCAGAGGGTCCGAGTTATCGAAGTCGTCGCCTTCTTCCTGGCGTTCGAGCATCGGATTGGATTCCAGGGCCTCCTGGATTTCCTGTTGCAGATCCAGGGTCGACAATTGGAGCAGACGGATGGCCTGTTGCAGCTGCGGTGTCATCGTCAGCTGCTGGCCCATTCTCAAGACTAGCGATGGTTTCATGGCAGGGGCTTAACACCTTATTCGCCGGCGCACATGCGCCATCCACTACAGAGCGCCGAAGCGCCAAACTTAAGCAAATTATATGCCTGAAACTGAAGTGTTTGCCTAGAGCGTTGTAACAATTAAAGCGTATTAAATCCTGCTTGAATCGATACAGCGCCCGCGCGTCTCTCCGGGCGCTGTCGCGTTTACAGGCGGAACTCGTGACCCAGATACACTTCCTTGACCAGATCGTTGGCCAGGATGGTTTCTGCGTCGCCTTCGGCAATCAACTGGCCGTCGTTGACGATGTAAGCGGTTTCGCAGATATCCAGCGTCTCACGCACGTTGTGGTCGGTGATCAGTACGCCGATGCCCTTGGCCTTGAGGTGGTGGATGATCTGCTTGATGTCGCCGACCGAGATCGGGTCGACACCGGCGAACGGTTCGTCGAGCAGGATGAATTTCGGTGCGGTTGCCAGAGCACGCGCGATTTCCACTCGGCGGCGTTCACCACCGGACAGGCTCATGCCCAGGTTGTCGCGGATGTGGCTGATGTGAAATTCCTGCAGCAGGCTTTCCAGCTCCTTGCGACGGCCGGCCTTGTCGAGCTCCTGGCGAGTCTCGAGGATGGCCATGATGTTGTCGGCCACCGACAGCTTGCGGAAGATCGAGGCTTCTTGCGGTAGATAGCCAATACCTGCCTTTGCGCGACCGTGCATTGGCTGGTGGCTGACGTCCAGATCGTCGATCAGCACGCGGCCCTGATCGGCCTGTACCAGGCCGACAATCATGTAGAAGCATGTGGTCTTGCCGGCACCGTTCGGGCCGAGCAGGCCAACAATCTGGCCGCTGTCGATCGACAGGCTGACGTCACGCACGACCTGGCGGCTTTTATAGGCCTTGGCCAGATGCTGAGCTTTCAGAGTGGCCATTACTGGGTTTTCTCGTCGGTTTTCTTCTTCGGCTGGATCACCATGTCGATGCGCGGACGCGACTCGGTGACCTTGCTGCCGGTGGCACGGCCGGCACTGGCCAGTTTCTTCACCGTGTCGTAGACGATTTTCTCGCCTTGGGTGATGTTGTCGTCCTTGTCGACAACCTTGGCCTTGTCGATCAGCACGACGCGGTTCTGCGCTGCGTGGTACTGGATCGTTACGCCCCAGCCTTGAACGGGTTTCTTGTCGCCGGCGGTTTGCAGTTGCTCGAAGTAGGCAAGGTTGCCCACCGAGGTCACCACGTCGATGTCGCCGGCCTGAGTGCGAGTGATGGTCACGGTGTTGCCGGTAACCTTCATCGAGCCCTGAGTGATGATCACGTCGCCTTTATAGGTGGCAACGCCATTCTTGTCGTCCAGTTGGGCATCGTCGGCCTGAATGCGGATCGGCTGCTCTTGATCGTTCGGCAGAGCCCAGGCGCTCACGCTTCCCAGTGCTGCGCCCAGACTGAGCAAAATAGGGAGGGTTTTAACGAGCCTCATACTGTCCTCTTACGTTCGATAGCAGGTGTATCCTGCTTTCCTTCAGATACGCTTTCATTCCCACGCCAGTCGATACACCCCCAGCGCCGTCGATTCTAACGGGTTGCGCGGTCTGCGCATATTGCTGCTGCGGGAACACCGTCATGCGAGTCGACGTGATCAGGGTGTCGCGGTTCTTTTTATCGGTGCGCTTGACGCGTACCGAGTCGATCAACTCGACTTCGGTGCCGCCCGAGTTCACTTCGCCGCGCTCACTGGTCACGTGCCATGGGAACGCTGTCCCGCGGTACATGTTCAGGTCGGGCTTGGTCACCAGCGTGATGTCGGTCGCCTTGACGTGTTCGGCCTTGTCGGACGTCATTTCATACTGCACTTTGCCGTCCGGAAGGTATTGCAAGGTATGCGTGTTGGTCGCATACCAGTCGATAGGGGTGTCTACCGACGAGGTTGGCGGTTTGTCGAGAAAGCGTTCCGGGCTGATGTTCCAATAGCCGACCGCCGCGAATATCGCGGCTATACAGGCGAAGAGCAGGAAGTTACGAAATTTTTTGCTGAACATTTTTTGGCTCACAGGTACGCGGCGTTGGCCGCATCGAGGCGGCCCTGGGCGCGCAGGATCAGTTCGCAGAATTCACGGGCGGCACCTTCGCCGCCGCGGGCCCGGGTCACACCATGGGCGTGTTCGCGGACGAAATCAGCGGCGTTGGCCACGGCCATGCCCAAGCCTGCGCGGCGGATCACCGGCAGGTCGGGCAGGTCGTCACCGAGGTAGGCGACCTGTTCATAGCTTAGGCCCAGTTGCTCAAGTAGACCGTCCAGAACCACCAATTTGTCTTCGCGGCCCTGAAACAGGTGCGCGATGCCGAGGTTTTTCGCTCGGCGCTCGACCACGGGCGTTTTACGGCCGCTGATGATGGCGGTCTGCACGCCAGCGTTCATCAGCATTTTGATGCCTTGACCGTCGAGGGTGTTGAACGTCTTGAACTCGCTGCCGTCTTCAAGGAAGTACAGGCGTCCGTCGGTAAGGACGCCGTCGACGTCGAAAACCGCCAGTTTGATCGCTTTTGCGCGTTGCAGCAGATCGGTGCTCATTACATCACTCCTGCGCGCAGCAGGTCGGAGAGGTTGAAGGCGCCGACCGGGCGATCTTCCTCATCGACAACTACCAGCGCGTTGATTCGGTGGTCTTCCATGATTTTCAGGGCTTCGGCGGCGAGCATCTCGGGTCGGGCGGTCTTGCCGTGGGCTGTCATCACCTGGTCGATGGTCGCGCTGCGGATGTCGATGCTGCGATCCAGCGTGCGGCGCAAATCGCCATCGGTGAAAATCCCGGCGAGCTTGCCGTCGGCTTCAAGAATCACGGTCATGCCCAGACCCTTGCGGGTCATTTCCATCAGAGCGTCCTTGAGCAGAGTGCCGCGTTGCACTTGTGGCAGCTCTTGCCCGCTGTGCATGACGTTTTCCACTTTCAGCAACAGACGACGACCCAGCGCACCGCCCGGGTGAGAGAAAGCAAAATCTTCAGCGGTAAAGCCGCGCGCTTCCAGCAATGCAACGGCCAGGGCGTCACCCATGACCAGTGCAGCGGTGGTCGAGGACGTCGGCGCCAGGTTCAGCGGGCAGGCTTCGTGCTCGACGTGAACGTTGAGGTTGACCTCGGCAGCCTTCGCCAGTGGCGAGGCCGGATTGCCGGTCACGCTGATCAACTGGATGCCCAGACGCTTGATCAAAGGCAGCAGGGTGACAATTTCGTTGGTCGAGCCGGAGTTCGAGAGGGCCAGGATCACGTCATCGCGAGTGATCATGCCCATGTCGCCGTGGCTGGCTTCGGCCGGATGTACGAAAAAAGCCGGGGTGCCGGTGCTGGCCAGGGTCGCAGCAATCTTGTTGCCGACGTGTCCGGACTTGCCCATGCCGACCACCACCACACGGCCCTTGCTGGCCAGAATCATCTCGCAGGCGCGTACGAAATCGGCGTCGATATGGGGCAACAAGCCTTCTACGGCTTCCATTTCGAGGCGGATGGTGCGTTGTGCCGATTGAATCAGGTCGCTGGATTGGCTCATGTCAGAAATCGTATAGCCCGATGAAAAGGCGGCGATTATAGCGGTTATGTTGCAAAGCCTCACGCAAGTTCGTCGTGCTTTAGCATTCCCCGCGACCAAAACCCGGCAAAACGGCCTCCAGTCTCCCCCTTACCGTTGAATACAGCCCGGTACAAGCCTTGGGCGCTTGGCCTTTGCAGTGATATAGTTCGCCGCCAGTTCGGCCTGCCCGGGATGTAAGTGCTTTTTAAGTAGAGCCAGGCGTCCGAGTGAGAGGCTGCATCGCAAGGAGTTTAGATGAGTGCCGATAACGCCTACGCGGTCGAGCTGAAGGGAGTCTCCTTCAAGCGCGGTGCGCGCAGCATTTTCAATAACGTCGATATCCGCATCCCGCGCGGCAAGGTCACCGGCATCATGGGGCCTTCCGGGTGTGGCAAGACCACCCTGCTGCGGTTGATGGGCGCACAGTTGCGTCCTTCCAGTGGCGAAGTCTGGGTGAACGGTCAGAACCTGCCGCAGCTTTCGCGCAGCGATCTGTTCGATGCACGCAAACACATGGGCGTGCTGTTCCAGAGCGGTGCGCTGTTCACCGATCTCGATGTTTTCGAGAACGTCGCTTTTCCCCTGCGCGTTCATACCCAATTGCCGGAAGAAATGATCCGCGACATCGTCCTGCTCAAGCTGCAGGCCGTTGGTTTGCGTGGCGCCATCGAGTTGATGCCCGATGAGCTGTCTGGCGGCATGAAGCGTCGCGTGGCTCTGGCTCGCGCAATTGCGCTCGATCCACAGATCCTCATGTACGACGAGCCGTTCGTGGGCCAGGACCCGATCGCCATGGGTGTGTTGGTACGCTTGATCCGTCTGCTCAATGATGCGCTGGGAATCACCAGCATCGTGGTGTCCCACGATCTGGCCGAAACCGCGAGCATTGCCGACTACCTCTATATAGTCGGCGACGGTCAGGTACTGGGGCAGGGCACGCCGGACGAATTGATGAACTCGCACGAGCCGCGTATTCGTCAGTTCATGACGGGCGATCCTGACGGCCCGGTGCCGTACCACTTTCCAGCGACGGATTACCGCGCAGATCTTCTGGGGAAGCGCTGATGCGCAGAATTTCATTAATAGAACGCGTACGCCGGTTCGGCGAAGCGGCGATCGACGCCATTGCGGTGTTTGGTCGTGCAACGCTGTTCCTGTTTCACGCCTTGATCGGTCGTGGCGGCATCAGCGGCGGTTTTGGCCTGCTGGTCAAACAGTTGCATTCGGTGGGCGTCATGTCGCTGGTGATCATCGTGGTCTCCGGTATCTTCATCGGCATGGTGCTGGCGCTGCAGGGTTTCAGCATTCTGTCGAGCTACGGTTCGGAGCAGGCGGTAGGGCAGATGGTTGCTCTGACCCTGCTGCGTGAACTGGGCCCGGTGGTGACGGCGCTGTTGTTTGCCGGGCGTGCCGGTTCGGCATTGACCGCAGAAATCGGCAACATGAAATCCACCGAACAGCTTTCCAGCCTGGAAATGATCGGTGTCGACCCGCTCAAGTACATTATCGCGCCGCGTTTGTGGGCCGGTTTCATCTCCCTGCCGGTGCTGGCGATGATTTTCAGCGTGGTGGGCATCTGGGGCGGCTCGTGGGTGGCTGTCGACTGGCTGGGCGTGTATGAAGGCTCCTATTGGGCGAACATGCAGAACAGCGTGAACTTCACCAGTGATGTGCTCAACGGTGTCATCAAAAGTATCGTTTTCGCCTTCGTAGTGACCTGGATCGCCGTATTCCAAGGCTATGACTGTGAGCCCACTTCCGAGGGGATCAGTCGTGCCACCACCAAGACCGTAGTGTTTGCCTCGCTGGCAGTGCTCGGCCTGGACTTTATTCTGACCGCTTTGATGTTTGGAGATTTCTGATGCAAAACCGCACCCTGGAAATCGGTGTCGGCCTGTTCCTGCTGGCAGGGATCCTGGCTTTGCTGCTGCTTGCTTTGCGGGTCAGTGGCCTGTCTCCGACTTCGACCACCGACACCTATAAACTTTATGCCTACTTTGACAATATCGCCGGTTTGACGGTCAGAGCCAAAGTGACCATGGCCGGCGTCACGATCGGCAAGGTCACGGCAATCGATCTGGATCACGACAGCTTCACGGGTCGGGTGACTCTGCAAGTGGATAAAAACGTCGACAATCTGCCGACCGACTCCACCGCGTCTATCCTGACCGCTGGGCTGCTGGGCGAGAAGTACATCGGTATCAGCGTGGGCGGGGAAGACACCCGTCTGAAGGATGGTGGAACCATTCACGACACGCAGTCGTCACTGGTACTGGAAGACCTGATCGGTAAATTCCTGCTCAATACCGTTAGCAAAGACGCCAAATGAGGAGCTTTTGAATGATCTCTACCTTGCGACGTGGACTGTTGGTACTGCTTGCGACATTGCCATTGATGGGCACTGCTGTGGCGGCGCAGTCGGCGCATGATCTGGTTCAGGACACCACGAACCGGATGTTGGCTGATCTGGCGGCCAATAAAGAAAAGTACAAACAGGATCCGCAGGATTTCTATACCGCGCTGAACACCATTGTCGGCCCTGTGGTGGATGCCGAAGGCATTTCCAAAAGCATCATGACGGTCAAGTATTCGCGCAAGGCGACGCCGGCACAGATGCAGACGTTCCAGGAAAACTTCAAGAAAGGCCTGTTCCAGTTTTATGGCAACGCCTTGCTTGAATACAACAACCAGGGCATCACTGTTGATCCGGCCAAGGACGAGTCCGGCGATCGCACCAGCGTCGGCATGACCGTCAAAGGCAACAACGGCGCGATCTATCCAGTGCAGTACACGCTCGAGAAGATCAACGGCGAGTGGAAACTGCGCAACGTGATCATCAACGGTATCAACATTGGCAAGCTGTTCCGTGATCAGTTCTCTGATGCGATGCAGCGCAATGGCAACAACCTGGACGCGACCATCAACGGTTGGGCCGGTGAAGTCGCCAAAGCCAAAGAAGAAACCGACAAAGCTGCCGTGAAGCCAGCGCAATGAAAGAGGCGGCAGTGCGTATGAGTGATGTCGATGAGCTTTTGCTCAGCGGAGTGCTGGACTACCGCACCGGGCCTGACCTGCGCAAGGAAGGGCAGGCGCTGATCAAGTCCAGCAAGGCTTCGTCGCTGGTCATCGACTGCTCGGGCGTAAAGAAGTCCAGCAGCGTCGGTTTGTCGTTGCTGCTGTGCTTCATGCGCGATGCTCAAGCCGCCGGCAAGGCTGTCAGCATCCGGGCACTGCCCGATGACATGCGCGAAATCGCTCAGGTCAGCGAGCTGACCGAAGTGCTGGCGCTACACTGAATTCGCATCGATAAAGAAGCCCCCCGTCAGAGTCCTGCCATGCGGGGTTCGCAGGCGCGGGGCTTTTTTGTATGATGTCCGACCCGTGCGCACAGGGCGCCGATTGAGGTTGAGCATGCAGGCCGTAGAAGTGAAGAGCTTCCTTGAAGGAAAGCTGCCCGGAACGTTGGTAGAAGTTGAGGGCGAAGGCTGCAATTTCCAGCTGAACGTGATTAGCGATGAACTGGCGGCGTTGAGCCCGGTGAAGCGTCAGCAGCAGATCTATGCCCATTTGAACCCATGGATCACCGATGGCAGCATCCATGCGGTCACTATGAAATTTTTCAGCAGCGCGGCCTGGGCCGAGCGCACCTGAGCCTAAGGGCGTCGAGATTCTTATGGATAAACTGATTATTACCGGCGGCGTTCGTCTTGATGGCGAAATCCGCATCTCCGGGGCAAAGAACTCCGCCCTGCCGATCCTGGCAGCCACCCTGCTGTGCGATGGCCCGGTGACCGTTGGCAACCTGCCTCACCTGCACGACATCACCACGATGATCGAGCTGTTCGGTCGCATGGGCATTGAGCCGGTGATCGACGAGAAACTCAGCGTCGAAATCGACCCGCGCACCATCAAGACCCTGATCGCTCCGTACGAACTGGTGAAAACCATGCGTGCGTCGATCCTGGTGCTGGGCCCGATGGTTGCCCGTTTCGGTGAAGCCGAAGTCGCCCTGCCTGGCGGTTGCGCCATCGGCTCGCGTCCGGTCGACCTGCACATCCGTGGCCTGGAAGCCATGGGCGCGGTAATCGACGTCGAAGGTGGCTACATCAAGGCCAAGGCGCCTGAAGGCGGCTTGCGCGGCGCGAGCTTTTTCTTCGATACCGTGAGTGTGACCGGTACCGAAAACATCATGATGGCTGCTGCTCTGGCCAAGGGCCGCAGCGTGCTGCAGAACGCCGCGCGTGAGCCTGAAGTGGTGGACCTGGCGAACTTCCTCAACGCCATGGGCGCCAAGGTTTCCGGTGCTGGCACCGATACCATCACCATTGATGGCGTCGAGCGTCTGGGTTCGTGTTTCTACAAAGTCATGCCTGACCGTATCGAAACCGGCACCTATCTGGTGGCCGCTGCAGTGACCGGCGGTCGTGTGAAGGTCAAGGATACCGATCCGACCATCCTCGAGGCGGTTTTGGAAAAACTCCGTGAAGCCGGCGCAGAGGTCACCAGCGGTGAAGACTGGATCGAGCTGAACATGCATGGCAAGCGCCCGAAAGCGGTCAATGTGCGCACTGCGCCGTACCCGGCGTTCCCGACTGACATGCAGGCACAGTTCATCTCGCTCAACGCCATTGCCGAAGGCACTGGCGCAGTGATCGAGACGATCTTCGAAAACCGCTTCATGCACGTCTACGAACTGCACCGCATGGGCGCCAAGATCCAGGTCGAAGGCAACACCGCCATCGTCACCGGTACTGAAGTCCTCAAAGGCGCGCCAGTGATGGCAACCGACCTGCGTGCTTCGGCCAGCCTTGTGATTTCGGCGCTCGTTGCCGAAGGCGATACCCTGATCGACCGCATCTACCACATCGACCGTGGTTACGAGTGCATCGAAGAAAAACTGCAGATGCTGGGCGCCAAGATCCGTCGCGTTCCGGGCTAATAGCTGCTGCATGGGCACAAGGATGTGCCCGTTGAATTCGTTTTGAGTCGAGCCGGTTGCCGGCTCGATGTGTGTCCGGCGCCGATTGCGACCGGACATGAGTACCTTGATAAGGACTGACGTTTCCCATGTTGACCATCGCACTGTCCAAGGGCCGCATCCTTGACGACACCCTGCCGCTTCTCGCTGAAGCGGGCATCGTGCCGACCGAGAATCCGGACAAGAGCCGCAAGCTGATCATCCCCACGACGCAGGCAGACGTACGCCTGCTGATCGTGCGCGCCACCGACGTGCCGACTTATGTCGAACATGGCGCGGCCGACCTCGGCGTGGCCGGTAAAGACGTGCTGATGGAATACACCGGCCAGGGCCTGTACGAGCCACTGGATCTGCAGATTGCCCAGTGCAAACTGATGACCGCCGGCAAGATCGGCGCGGTCGAGCCCAAGGGCCGTCTGCGCGTGGCGACCAAGTTCGTCAACGTCGCCAAGCGTTACTACGCCGAGCAGGGCCGTCAGGTCGACATCATCAAGCTTTACGGCTCGATGGAACTGGCACCGCTGATCGGTCTGGCCGACAAGATCATCGACGTGGTCGACACCGGTAACACCCTGCGCGCCAACGGCCTGGAACCTCAGGAACTGATCGCCACGATCAGCTCGCGTCTGGTGGTCAACAAAGCTTCGATGAAAATGCAACACGCCCGCATCCAGGCGTTGATCGACACCCTGCGCAACGCAGTGGAATCGCGACACCGCGGCTGATCTACCAGCGCGACCTTGAGCCGCGCCCGTCTATCCGCCTCATAGCCAGAATCTCAGGTGCCCAAGCGGAAACGACTGCTAAGTTAGGGCGCCTGAGTTTTTGCCATTCCTATGAGGCTCTCGCTATGACCGCACCGACTGCAATTCGCCGACTCAACGCTGCTGATCCGGATTTCGCGCATCATCTGGATCATCTGCTGAGCTGGGAAAGTGTGTCTGACGACTCGGTCAATCAGCGCGTGCTGGACATCATCAAGGCTGTGCGCGAGCGCGGTGACGCGGCGCTGGTCGAGTTCACCCAGAAGTTCGACGGTCTGGAAGTGGCCTCGATGGCTGACCTGATCCTGCCGCGCGAGCGCCTGGAACTGGCCCTGACCCGCATCACCGTGGCGCAACGCGAAGCCCTGGAAAAAGCCGCAGCCCGGGTGCGCAGCTACCACGAAAAACAGAAGCAGGATTCCTGGAGCTACACCGAAGCCGACGGCACGGTGCTGGGCCAGAAGGTCACGCCGCTCGATCGCGCAGGCCTCTACGTGCCGGGAGGCAAGGCGTCGTACCCGTCGTCGGTGTTGATGAACGCGATTCCGGCCAAGGTCGCCGGTGTGACCGAAGTGGTCATGGTCGTGCCGACCCCGCGTGGTGAAATCAACGAGCTGGTGCTGGCAGCGGCGTGCATCGCGGGCGTCGACCGGGTGTTCACCATCGGCGGCGCACAAGCCGTTGCCGCGCTGGCCTATGGCACCGAAAGCGTGCCGCAGGTCGACAAAGTGGTCGGCCCGGGCAACATCTATGTAGCGACAGCCAAGCGCCACGTTTTTGGTCAGGTCGGTATCGACATGATCGCCGGCCCTTCGGAAATTCTCGTAGTGTGCGACGGTCAGACCGATCCGGACTGGATCGCCATGGACCTGTTTTCCCAAGCCGAACACGATGAAGACGCCCAGGCGATTCTGGTCAGCCCCGACGCCGAGTTCCTCGACAAGGTTGCCGCGAGCATCGACAAACTGCTGCCGACCATGGATCGCGCGACCATCATCGAAACCTCGATCAATGGTCGCGGTGCGCTGATTCATGTGCGTGACATGGCGCAGGCGATCGAAGTCGCCAACCGTATCGCGCCGGAGCACCTGGAGTTGTCGGTCGCTGACCCGCAAGCCTGGCTCCCGCAGATCCGCCACGCGGGTGCGATTTTCATGGGCCGTCACACCAGCGAAGCCCTGGGCGACTACTGCGCGGGCCCCAATCATGTATTGCCGACCTCCGGCACTGCGCGGTTCTCCTCGCCGCTGGGCGTGTATGACTTCCAGAAACGTTCGTCGATCATCTTCTGCTCCGAGGCCGGCGCGTCGGAGCTGGGTAAAACCGCATCCGTGCTGGCCCGTGGCGAATCGCTGAGTGCCCACGCGCGCAGCGCCGAATACCGCATCATTGACGACAAGCAGGGGAACTGAGCATGAGTAAATTCTGGAGCCCGTTCGTCAAGGATCTGGTGCCTTATGTGCCGGGCGAACAGCCGAAGCTGACCAAACTGGTCAAGCTCAATACCAATGAAAACCCCTATGGCCCGTCGCCAAAAGCCCTGGCGGCGATGCAGACCGAGCTCAACGACAACCTGCGTCTGTACCCGGACCCGAACAGCGACCTGCTGAAAAACGCGGTCGCCAACTACTACGGCGTGCAGAGCAATCAGGTGTTCCTGGGCAACGGTTCGGATGAAGTGCTTGCGCACATCTTCCACGGTTTGCTGCAACACGATCTGCCGCTCTTGTTCCCGGACATCAGCTACAGCTTCTATCCGGTTTACTGCGGGTTGTACGGCATCAAGTTCGATGCGGTGCCGCTGGACGCGCAGTTCCAGATCGATCCGGCGGACTACGCCAAGCCGAACGGCGGGATCATTTTCCCCAATCCGAACGCTCCGACCGGTTGCCTGCTGGCACTGGACGCGGTCGAGCAAATCCTCAAGGCCAGCCCGGATTCGGTGGTGGTGGTCGATGAGGCTTATATCGATTTCGGCGGCGAGACGGCCATCAGCCTGGTGGGTCGCTATCCGAACCTGCTGGTGACGCAGACCCTGTCCAAATCCCGTTCACTGGCGGGCCTGCGGGTCGGTCTGGCGGTGGGGCATCCGGACCTGATCGAGGCGCTGGAGCGGATCAAGAACAGCTTCAACTCGTATCCTCTCGATCGTCTGGCGAATGTCGGTGCAGCAGCGGCGTTCGAAGATCGCGAGTATTTCGACAAGACGTGTCGCTTGGTCATCGAGAGCCGTGAATGGGTGATTGCGCAGTTGCGGGCCAAGGGCTTTGAGGTGCTACCGTCGGCGGCGAACTTCATCTTCGCCCGGCATCCGCAACATGACGCCGCAGGGCTGGCGGCCAAATTGCGTGAGCAAGGCGTGATCGTGCGGCACTTCAAGCAGGCGCGGATTGCGCAGTTCCTGCGGATTTCCATCGGCACGCCGGAGCAGAATCAGGCGTTGATCGACGGGCTCGGCGACCTCTGAACCGCTTTCGCGAGCAAGCCCGCTCCCACAGTGGATTTGTGCACGACACAGATCAAATGTGGGAGCGGGCTTGCTCGCGAATGCAGCGCCGCGAATCCTGAGCCTTACTCGTGATGTGGCTCCCCCAAAAACGTCAGCGAACTGAACAACCCTCGACTGTTCACATCAACACTGTCCTTCACCGGCACCTCAACCTGCGCGGCAATCACATTCAACCCCTCATTTCGTACCAACACCTGCGCGCGCCCGTCCTTGTCGGTCTCGGTGCTCAGCGTATTCGGCGCGCTCCGATAATCTCCGATCAACTTCACGCCCGCTGCCGGTTTGCCATCGAGCAAAACCCGTACCGGCAATGAATTCCCCGGCCCGACGGTTAGCGGATCGACCTCCGGCAAAATCAGCAGTTTGATCTGATCGAGCTTGGGCAACTTCGCTCCCGGTTGATAAATCGCCAGGCTGTATTTGAACGTCTGCGTCGCTTCGATTGCACCGGGCACTTTGCTGCGACCTTCGTTGATCCACTTCTTGTCAGCCGTTTGTGACCACATCCCGTTGTTCAGCGCCACCGCCATGACCGCCGGCGTTTTCAGCGGCTTCAGGCGGGCGTGATCGGCAAGGCGCTCGACGCTGACCGGGATCATCTTGCCGCCCGCGTCATAGGCCCACGCGCCGCTGATTTTCTGGGCCTTGAAGGCATTGTCTTCGGCGCCGTGGCCGTAGATCACTTCGATGTTGCCGCGGCGTTGTTCTGTCCACAGGCCATGGGCTGTGGCTTGTGTGGCGAACAGCGCGGCGAGGATCAGGAGGGTTTTACGGTATTGCATGGTGACGTCCTTTT
Organism: Pseudomonas sp. RA_15y_Pfl2_54; assembly: GCF_963971015.1. Taxonomy (NCBI): domain Bacteria; kingdom Pseudomonadati; phylum Pseudomonadota; class Gammaproteobacteria; order Pseudomonadales; family Pseudomonadaceae; genus Pseudomonas; species Pseudomonas sp. RA_15y_Pfl2_54. The sequence goes on along the minus strand of NZ_CAXAPN010000035.1, from coordinate 16,713 downwards.
ACAGGTTGAGTGTCAGGCTGACGGTGAAATTGCGCGGTTCGCCGGGGTTGACCCAGTAGTTGCTGTACGAGCGCTCGTCGTATTTTTCGTCAAACAGATTGTTCAGGTTCAGGCCAACGGTGACGTTGTCGCTGGCCTTGTAATGGGCCAGCAGATCGACGGTGTGATAGGCCGGTAATTCGAAGTCACTGCCTGACTCACCCGAGCGGTCACCGACATACGTAAACGCTGCGCCGACGTCCGAGCCGCGCAGGTGACCATCCTGAAATTCGTAAACACCGAGCAAACTGCCGCTGCGCTTGGCCACGCCGAGAATTCGGCTGCCAGTGGCAATCACCGCGTCGCCCTTGGTCACTTCGGCGTCGATGTAGGCAAATGCCCCGATCACCCTTACGGCATCGGTGACTTGCCCGGTCACTTGCAGATCGAAGCCACGACTACGCGCCTTGCCCATCGCACGGCTGGTGTCGGTGCCCGGGTCGAGGGCAAGGACGTTTTCCTTGTCGATGTGGAAGAAGGCGAGGGTGCTGCTCAGACGTTCGTCGAACAGTTCGTTCTTGATGCCGATTTCGTAGCCAACGCCTTCTTCCGGGGCGAAGGATTTGCCGGCGGCGTCGAGGCCGTTGTTCGGTTTGAAGGAGGTCGAGGCGTTGGCGAACAGGCCGGTATCGGGCGTCAACTGATAGAGCAGGCCGGCGCGCTGGGTGAGGGCATCGTGACTCTGTCGGCTGCTGGCACTGCGGGTTTTATCGTCGATGCGTTGGTCGAAATGTTCGAAACGCGCGCCGATCATCCCGCGCAGTTTGTCCGTGAAGACGATTTGATCCTGCAGGTTCAGTGCGTGACTTTCGACGTGTTCGAAGAAGTCAGTGCCTGAGCGTGCGCCATCGGGTTTTGGCTGACCGTAGATCGGCCGGTAGATGTCGATGGCATACGGGCTGCCGGCGAGGGTCGTGACCCGTTCGTTCTTGCGATAGTTTTCGTATTCGGTGCCGATCAGCAGTTCGTGCTGCCAGGGGCCGAGGTCGAACAGGCCGCGCAGTTCCAGTTGGGTGATGCTGTCATGCCAGTTATTGTCGCGCTCGCGGTAACGGCGGTTGACGGTGTGGCCGTCGGCATTCAGCGCACGACTTTCGGAGGCGAAGCCCCAGAGTTTGCCTTCCTTGTAGTGGCTGGCCAGGCGTAGTTTCCAGCTGTCATTGAGGTGATGCTCAAGCGTGGCCTGCAGCAGGTTGTTGTGGTTGTCGATGTTGCCGTCGTTCGGTTCACCGAGGAAGGTCGAGCGCGACACTCCACTCGATGTATTGTTCGGCGCGACAATGCCGCGATCGAAGGTGGAGCTGTGACGGACGATTTCGCTTTCTACCAATAGCGACGTGTCCGGGTTCAACTGCCAACTGATCGAAGGCGCGACGAATACGCGCTGGCTGTCGACGTGATCGCGAAAGCTATTGTTGTCTTCGACCGCGAGGTTGATGCGCGACAGCACATCGCCTTGATCATCCAGCGGCGTGTTGATGTCCAGCGCGGTGCGATAACGATCCCAACTGCCGGCGCTGGTTTGCAGGGTGCTAAAGGCTTCAGCCTGCGGTTTCTTGGTGACGATGTTTACCGTGCCGCCGGGATCACCACGGCCATAGAGGCTGGCGGCGGGGCCTTTGAGCACTTCAATGCGCTCGATATTGGCCGCGTCCGGCGTGCTTGGATAACCGCGATTGGCGCTGAAACCGTCCTTGTAGAACTCCGACGTGGTGAAACCGCGCACGCTGTATTCGTAGAGGGTCAGGCCGCCGAAGTTGTTTTGCTTCGACACACCGCCGGCGAACTCCAGTGCGCGCTCGACGCTGGTGCTGCCCAGATCCTTGAGCACGCTGGCGGGCACCACGCTGATGGCTTGGGGGATGTCGCGGATCGCGGTATCGGTTTTGGTCGCGCTGGAGGAGCGTGTGGCGCGGTAGCCCTTGACCGGGCCGGTGGGGGATTCGTAATCGGAGGTGACGCTGATGGCGTCGAGTTCCAGCGGAATCTGATCTTCGGCGAAGGCCGGATCGCCCAATAAACCCAGGGGCAGACCGAGAGTCAGGCCCAGTAGAGAGGCCTTTGTTCGAGACGACATGTTATGTTGTTCCAATGGCTAAATTGAAACAATATAACATGCCTTTTGAGAATGTCTGTTATTCGCGCCATCGGCGCGAACAAAGTCCTACTGTTCTTTTTCCTGCACCGGTGCCGGTGGTGGGCGCAGGCCGATTTCAGCGGTGAGCTTGAGTTCTTTGCCGTTACGCATCACCTGAATCGTCACCTTGTCGGTGGGTTTGATCCGCGCGACCTGGTTCATCGAGCGACGACCATCGCCGGCCGGTTCGCCATCGATACTCAGAATCACGTCGCCCAGTTGCAGGCCGGCCTTCTGCGCCGGACCGTCACGGAAGATACCGGCGACAACAATCCCCGGGCGCCCTGACAGACCGAACGACTCCGCCAGTTCCTGGGTCAGCGGCTGCACTTCAATGCCCAGCCAGCCACGAATCACCTGACCGTGTTCGATGATCGACTTCATCACCTCCATCGCGAGTTTTACCGGGATGGCAAAACCGATGCCCTGCGAGCCGCCGGATTTGGAGAAGATTGCCGTGTTGATGCCGGTCAGGTTGCCATTGGCATCGACCAGCGCGCCGCCGGAGTTGCCCGGGTTGATCGCCGCGTCGGTCTGGATGAAGTCTTCGTAGTTGTTCAGGCCCAACTGATTGCGCCCGGTGGCGCTGATGATGCCCATGGTCACGGTCTGGCCGACGCCGAACGGGTTGCCGATGGCCAGCGCGACGTCGCCGATGCGGATGTTGTCGGAGCGCCCGACGGTAATCGACGGCAGGTTTTTCAAGTCTATCTTCAATACGGCGAGGTCGGTTTCCGGGTCGCTGCCGATCACACGGGCGAGGGTTTCGCGACCATCCTTCAGCGCGACGACAATCTGATCGGCACCGCTGGTGACGTGGTTGTTGGTCAGAATGTAGCCTTCCGGGCTCATGATCACGCCGGAACCGAGGCTCGATTCCATGCGCTTCTGCTTGGGCGAGTTGTCACCGAAGAAGCGGCGGAACTGCGGATCCTCAAACAAAGGATGCGCCGGTTTGTTGATGACTTTGGTGGTGTACAGGTTGACCACTGACGGTGCGGCAGTGGTCACCGCGTCCGCATAGGACACCGGCCCCTGCTGCACGCTGGTGGTCTGCGGGGCCTGTTGCAGGTTGACGTCAAGGCTCGGCAGCCCGACCCATTGCGGGTAACGCTGAATAATCAACAGAGCGATAAGCACACCGGCCAACAGCGGCCAGCCCATAAAACGTAGCGCCTTGAACATTAAGCACGTCCTGGAAAAGTTGCAGGCGGGGTCAGACCGCCCATAATGTCGCGCATTATACGAGGCCGCGCGCGCCTCTGAACGGGATATTTAGGAGTCTTTCATGGCCGTCGCCCTCAGCACCCTCGTCGAAGAAGCCGATCGTTACCTGGGCAGTGCAAAAATCGCCGACTATTGCCCCAACGGGTTGCAGGTCGAGGGCCGTCCGCAGGTGATGCGCATTGTCAGCGGCGTCACCGCCAGTCAGGCGTTGCTCGACGCCGCCGTCGAGGCCGAAGCCGATCTGGTGCTGGTGCATCACGGCTACTTCTGGAAGGGCGAGAACCCGTGCGTCACTGGCATGAAACAGCGTCGCCTGAAGACATTGCTCAAGCACGACATCAGCCTGCTCGCCTACCACTTGCCGCTGGATCTGCATTGCGAGGTCGGCAACAACGTGCAGTTGGCGCGCCAGTTGGACATCACCGTTGAAGGCCCGCTGGATCCGGACAATCTGAAAGTCGTCGGTCTGGTCGGCTCGCTGAACGAACCTGTCACTGCGCGTGATTTCGCCCGCAAGGTGCAGGACGTCATGGGGCGCGAGCCGTTGCTGGTCGAAGGCAGCGCGATGATCCGTCGGGTCGGTTGGTGCACCGGAGGCGGTCAGGGTTATATCGATCACGGGGTGGCGGCGGGTGTCGATCTGTTTCTCAGCGGTGAAGCGTCTGAGCAGACTTTCCACAGCGCCCGGGAAAACGACATCAGCTTCATCGCCGCCGGTCATCACGCAACCGAACGCTACGGCGTGCAGGCGCTGGGCGATTACCTGGCCAAACGCTTCGCCCTCGAACACATCTTCATCGATTGCCCGAACCCGATCTGACGTATCACATCGATCCAAGGTGGGAGGGGGCTTGCTCGCGAATGCGGTGTGTCATTCAAAAATGATTTCGACTGACCCTGCGCTTTCGCAAGCCAGCCCGCTCCCACAGAAGAGCGCTTGCTGCCCAAACGAGTGGGCATATTCATATGCTCTTTCGATCTAGTTGGCGTCCTGATTAGAAGAAGCTCGCTGTGCTAGGATTCCCCGCTCGAACACGGCCCGCTGGCCGTTCATAAGAAAGCTTTCGTGAGTAGCCATGGTCGACAAACTGACGCATCTGAAACAGCTGGAGGCGGAAAGCATCCACATCATCCGCGAGGTGGCCGCCGAGTTCGACAACCCGGTGATGCTGTACTCCATCGGTAAAGACTCCGCCGTGATGCTGCACCTGGCACGCAAGGCGTTCTTCCCGGGCAAACTGCCGTTTCCGGTGATGCACGTCGACACCCGGTGGAAATTCCAGGAGATGTACAAGTTCCGCGACAAGATGGTCGAAGAACTGGGCCTGGACCTGATCACCCACATCAACCCGGACGGCGTGGCGCAGAACATCAACCCGTTCACCCACGGCAGCGCCAAGCACACCGACATCATGAAAACCGAGGGCCTGAAGCAGGCGCTCGACAAGCATGGTTTCGACGCAGCGTTCGGCGGTGCCCGTCGTGATGAAGAGAAATCCCGCGCCAAAGAGCGCGTGTACTCGTTCCGCGACAGCAAGCACCGCTGGGACCCGAAAAACCAGCGTCCAGAGCTGTGGAACGTCTACAACGGCAAGGTCAACAAGGGCGAATCCATCCGCGTGTTCCCGTTGTCGAACTGGACCGAACTGGACATCTGGCAGTACATCTACCTCGAAGGCATCCCGATTGTGCCGCTGTACTTTGCCGCCGAGCGCGAAGTGATCGAGAAGAACGGCACGCTGATCATGATCGACGACGACCGAATCCTCGAGCACCTGTCCGATGAGGACAAAGCGCGCATCGTCAAAAAGAAAGTGCGTTTCCGTACCCTTGGCTGCTACCCGTTGACGGGCGCGGTGGAGTCCGAGGCTGAAAGCCTGACGGACATCATTCAGGAAATGCTCCTGACGCGAACTTCCGAGCGCCAGGGCCGTGTCATCGACCACGATGGCGCCGGCTCCATGGAAGACAAGAAACGTCAGGGTTATTTCTAAGGGGTTGTCATGTCGCACGTATCTGATTTGATCAGCGAGGACATCCTCGCCTACCTGGGCCAGCACGAACGTAAAGAGCTGCTGCGCTTTTTGACCTGCGGTAACGTCGATGACGGCAAGAGCACCCTGATCGGGCGCCTGCTGCACGACTCCAAGATGATCTACGAAGATCACCTGGAAGCCATCACCCGCGATTCGAAGAAAGTCGGCACCACCGGTGACGATATCGACCTGGCATTGCTGGTCGACGGTCTGCAGGCCGAGCGTGAGCAGGGCATCACCATTGATGTCGCCTACCGCTATTTCTCCACCGCCAAACGCAAATTCATCATCGCCGACACCCCCGGCCATGAGCAGTACACCCGCAACATGGCCACCGGTGCGTCCACCTGTGACCTGGCGATCATCCTGGTCGACGCCCGTTACGGCGTGCAGACCCAGACCCGTCGCCACAGCTTCATCGCGTCCTTGCTGGGCATCAAGCACATCGTTGTCGCCATCAACAAGATGGACCTCAAGGATTTCGATGAAGGCGTGTTCGAGTCGATCAAGGCCGACTACCTGAAGTTCGCCGAAGGCTTGAAGATGAAGCCTACCAGCATGCACTTCGTGCCGATGTCGGCCCTGAAGGGCGACAACGTGGTGAACAAGTCCGAGCGTTCGCCGTGGTACACCGGCCAGTCGCTGATGGAGATTCTCGAAACCGTGGAAGTGGCGGGCGACCGTAACTTCACCGATCTGCGTTTCCCGGTGCAATACGTCAACCGTCCGAACCTGAATTTCCGTGGTTTTGCCGGCACGCTCGCCAGCGGCATCGTGCACAAGGGTGACGAAGTCGTGGTGCTGCCGTCGGGCAAGAGCAGCCGCGTGAAATCCATCGTCACCTTCGAAGGTGAGCTGGAGCACGCAGGCCCCGGTCAGGCCGTGACGCTGACCATGGAAGACGAAATCGACATCTCTCGCGGCGATCTGCTGGTGCATGCCGACAACGTGCCGCCGGTCACCGACAGCTTCGAAGCGATGCTGGTGTGGATGGCTGAAGAGCCGATGCTGCCGGGCAAGAAATACGACATCAAACGCGCCACCAGTTACGTGCCGGGCTCCATCGCCAGCATCGTCAACAAAGTGGATGTGAACACCCTCGAAGAAGGCCCGGCGAGCGCGTTGCAGCTCAACGAAATCGGCAAGGTGAAGATCGCGCTCGACGCGCCGATCGCCCTCGACGGTTACGAGAGCAACCGCACCACTGGCGCCTTCATCGTCATCGACCGCTTGACCAACGGCACCGTCGGCGCCGGCATGATCGTCGCGCAGCCCGTGACTCACGGCACCGCGACGCACCACGGCAAACTGGCCCATGTTGCCACCGAAGAACGCGCTCAGCGTTTCGGCCAGCAACCGGCCACCGTGTTGTTCAGCGGTTTGTCGGGCGCGGGCAAGAGCACGCTGGCGTACGCCGTTGAGCGCAAGCTGTTCGACATGGGCCGTGCGGTGTTTGTACTGGATGGTCAGAACCTGCGTCACGACCTCAACAAAGGTCTGGCGCATGATCGCGTCGGTCGCACCGAAAACTGGCGTCGTGCCGCGCATGTTGCGCGTCAGTTCAACGAAGCGGGCCTGCTGACGCTGGCGGCATTCGTGGCACCCAGCGAAGAGGGGCGTGAGCAGGCCAAGGACCTGATCGGCAAGGAACGTTTGCTGACGGTCTACGTCCAGGCTTCGCCGACTGTGTGCGCCGAGCGTGATCCGCAAGGGTTGTATGCGGCGGGTGGCGACAACATTCCGGGCGAATCCTTCCCGTATGACGTGCCGCTCAATGCTGATCTGGTGATCGACACCCAGGCGCTGTCGCTGGAAGAAAGCGTCAAGCAAGTGCTGGATCTGCTGCGCAAGCGTGGTGCGATTTAAGCGTTAGCTGCAAACCAAAAAGCCCGCCGATGAGCAATCATCGGCGGGCTTTTTATTTCGTGCCAACCCGGTCAACTGTGGGAGCGGGCTTGCTCGCGAAAGCGGTGGATCAGCCAGCATCAGCGTTGAATGGTAAACCGTATTCGCGAGCAAGCCCGCACCCACAGGAATCAATGGCGGTCTGGATATTCGCGGTGCATCTGTTCCAGCAGCGCATCCTTGTCCAGCCACAGCTGATTGATCCAGCCTTGAAACTGCAGGCGATATTCGCCGTCCTGGTCGTAGTTCTTGCCGATGAATTGCGGCGGGATCTTCAGCGCTTCAAAGTGCACCACGACATCCCGCACATTCCCACACAGCAGGTCCCAGAAACCCGGACGTCCGGCCGGATAGTGGATCGTCACGTTGACGATCGACTCCAGCTGTTCACCCATCGCATCCAGCACAAACGCAATGCCGCCGGCCTTGGGCTTGAGCAGGTATTTGAACGGCGATTGCTGTTGAGCATGCTTGCCTTCAGTGAAGCGCGTGCCTTCGACGAAGTTGAAAATTCCCACCGGGTTGTTGCGAAACTTCGCGCAGGTCTTGCGGGTGGTTTCCAGGTCTTTGCCTTTCTTCTCCGGGTGCTTTTCCAGATACGCCTTGGAGTAGCGCTTCATGAACGGAAAGCCCAGCGCCCACCAGGCCAGACCAATCACCGGCACCCAGATCAGCTCCTGCTTGAGGAAGAACTTCAGTGGCTGGATGCGCCGGTTGAGGACGTATTGCAGCACCAGAATATCGACCCAGCTCTGGTGGTTGCTGGTGATCAGGTACGAGTGTTGATAGTCCAGACCTTGCAGGCCGCTAAGGTGCCAGCGCGTGCGGCGCACCAGGTTCATCCAGCCTTTGTTGTTGCTGATCCAGGCTTGGTGGGTGTGGCGCATCAGCCAGCCGGCAATGCGCTGAGTGACGGCGAACGGCAAGGCCTTGACCAGCGCCACGCAGAACAGAAACGAGCACAGCACTATCGTATTGAGCGCCAACAGCAGCGAGGCGATCACGCCGCGCAGTGGTGCAGGTAGAAAGTCCAGCATTTACACATCCATAGGTCGGTTGGCGGCTTGGATCGCCGTGAGGGCGATGGTGTAGACGATGTCGTCGACCTGTGCACCGCGTGGCAAGTCGTTCACCGGTTTGCGCAGGCCTTGCAGCATCGGGCCGAGGCTGACGCAATCGGCGCTGCGCTGTACGGCTTTATGGGTGGTGTTGCCGGTATTCAGGTCAGGGAACACGAACACCGTGGCGCGTCCGGCGACCGGACTGTTAGGCGCCAGTTGCCGTGCCACGTTCTCGTTGGCGGCGGCGTCGTATTGCAACGGGCCGTCGATCAGCAGCGAGTGCTGTTGCTCATGGGCGAGCAGGGTGGCTTCGCGGACTTTTTCGACTTCCTCGCCTGTGGCCGATTCGCCACTGGAGTAACTGATCATCGCCACGCGCGGGGTGATGCCGAACGCGGCGGCAGAGTCAGCGCTTTGCAGGGCAATCTCGGCCAGTTCGGCGGCGCTTGGGTGCGGGTTCATCACGCAGTCGCCGTAGACCAGCACTTCTTCGGGGAACAGCATGAAGAACACCGACGACACCAGCGTGCAGCCTGGCGCGGTTTTAATCAGTTGCAAGGCTGGGCGGATGGTATTGGCGGTGGTGTTGATGACACCGGAAACCAGCCCGTCGACTTCATCCAGTGCCAGCATCATGGTGCCGATCACCACGGTGTCTTCCAATTGTTGTTCGGCCATCGGCGCGTTGAGGCTTTTGGTCTTGCGCAGGGCGACCATCGGCTCGACATAGCGCTCGCGGATCAGGTCCGGGTCGAGGATTTCCAGCCCTGGCGGCAAGACGATGCCTTGGGCGCGGGCCACGGCTTCGACGTCTTCGGGTTTGGCCAGCAACACGCAACGGGCAATGCCGCGCTCCTGGCAGATCGCCGCTGCCTGCACGGTGAACGGCTCGCTACCCTCGGGCAGGACGATGCGCTTGTTGGCGGCTTGGGCGCGCTGGATCAATTGATAGCGGAACACCGCTGGCGACAGGCGCATTTCCCGTGGCGTGCCACAGCGCTGGTGCAGCCAGTTGGCATCGAGATGACTGGCGACGAAGTCGGTGATGATTTCCGCACGCTCGCGGTCATCGATGGGGATTTCCTTGTTCAGGCCATTGAGCAGGTTGGCGGTGTCGTAGGAGCCGGTGCTCACCGACAACACCGGCAGACCGGCCTGCAAGGCACCACGGCACAAGTCCATGATGCGCGGATCGGGCAGGGTGTCGCTGGTCAGCAGCAGGCCGGCCAGTGGCACGCCGTTGATCGCCGCGAGGCTGACGGCCAGGATGATGTCGTCGCGGTCGCCCGGCGTCACCACCAGCACGCCGGGCTTGAGTAGCTCGACGGTGTTGCGCATGGTCCGCGCGCAAATGATGATTTTGCTCATGCGCCGGGTTTCGTAGTCGCCGGCGTTGAGCACTTGCGCGCCCATCAGGTCTGCCACGTCACGGGTGCGTGGCGCGTTGAGTTCGGGCTGGAACGGGATGCAGCCGAGCAAGCGGAAATCGCCGTTGCGCAGTAATGGCGAGTGCTCCTTCAGACGTGCGGCGAAGGCCTCCATGCTCTCGTCGGTCTTGACCTTGTTGAGGATCACGCCGAGAACCTTCGGGTCCTTCGGGCCGCCGAATAATTGCGCCTGCAATTCGACACGGCCGGAGAGTTCGGCGAGCACTTCGTTTTCCGGTGCCGAGACCAGAATCACCTCGGCATCGAGGCTTTTGGCCAGGTGCAAATTCACCCGCGCGGCGTAACTGGCGCTGCGGGTCGGCACCATGCCTTCCACGACCAGCACGTCCTTGCCGACGGCTGCCTGCTGATAAAGGGTGATGATTTCTTCGAGCAGCTCATCGAGCTGGCCGTCGCCGAGCATCCGCTCAACGTGGGCCAGGCCCAACGGTTGTGGCGGTTTCAGACCATGGGTGCGGGCCACCAGTTCGGTGGAGCGCTCAGGGCCGGTGTCGCCCGGGTGCGGCTGGGCAATCGGCTTGAAGAAACCGACTTTCAACCCGGCTCGCTCAAGCATGCGCACCAGCCCGAGGCTTATGGAGGTCAGACCCACGCCAAAATCGGTGGGCGCGATAAAAAAAGTTTGCATGCGAATTCTCTAAGGGTGCATGGCAATGGCGATCATCTTTCTCTGACGATCTGCCGAAATTCAGTCGCCAAGGTTATCGCTAACCGAGCCTTGTGCGCACCAACCGCAGGCAAAGGGTTGGCCTATTTTTTCAATACGTTGCGCCGGATCCAGCACCCACGCCCGAGATTGCCAGGGTGGCTGGTGACGCAGGTGCTGAGTGTGGCCGCAGGAAAGCTCGACCACCCAGTGATCCTCTTCGTCCAGATGGAAGCCCGTAATCGTCGAATCCCGTTTGTCCGGGTTGTGTTCGCTTTCGCGCGATTGCTTCGCTAAACTTCGCCTTTCTAAATTCTTATGCAAAAGGTCTCGCCCCATGCTGATCGCCGCCAATAAGGCTGTCTCCATCGACTATACCCTGACCAACGACGCTGGTGAGGTCATCGACAGCTCCGCCGGCGGCGCTCCGCTGGTCTACCTGCAAGGCGCAGGTAACATCATCCCGGGCCTGGAAAAAGCCCTGGAAGGCAAAGCTGTTGGTGACGAGCTGGAAGTTTCCGTTGAGCCTGAAGACGCTTACGGCGAATACTCGGCCGAACTGGTCAGCACACTGAGCCGCAGCATGTTCGAAGGTGTTGACGAGCTGGAAGTGGGCATGCAGTTCCACGCTTCGGCGCCGGACGGCCAAATGCAGATCGTGACCATCCGTGACCTGGACGGCGACGATGTGACTGTTGACGGCAACCACCCACTGGCCGGTCAGCGCCTGAACTTCAAAGTGAAGATCGTTGCTATCCGTGACGCCAGCCAGGAAGAAGTCGCTCATGGTCACGTCCATGGCGAAGGCGGCCATCAGCACTGATTTTCTGCGCTAAGCTTTCGAGAACTGGAGAGGCGCCTGCGGGCGCCTTTTTAGTCCGCGGCTGTCCTTGGTAGCTTCGCCAAGTGGCCGTTTCGAGTAGAACACGGGAATCCTGGAGTTCGTCATGAGTGCTTTTCACGACCTTAAGTTGACAGCCCTGGATGGTCAGGAGCTACCGCTGGCGCCCTTCAAGGGCCTCGTCGTGCTGGTGGTCAACGTCGCCTCCAAATGCGGCTTGACCCCACAGTACGCGGCGCTGGAAAACCTTTACCAGCAGTTCAAAAGCAAAGGCTTCAGTGTGTTGGGCTTGCCGTGCAACCAGTTTGCCGGTCAGGAACCAGGCACCGAACAGGAAATTCAGGAATTCTGCAGCCTCAACTATGGCGTGACGTTCCCGTTGTCGAGCAAGCTCGAAGTCAACGGTCACGATCGTCACCAGCTCTACCGCCTGCTGGCGGGCGAGGGAGCGGAATTTCCCGGTGACATCACCTGGAATTTCGAGAAGTTCCTGCTCGGCAAGGACGGCCGGGTGTTGGCCCGGTTCTCGCCACGCACGGCGCCAGACGATCCGACCATTGTTCATGCGATTGAAAAAGCGCTGAGCTGAAACCTGAAAATCGCAGCCATCGCGCTGCGATTTTTTTGCCTGCCTTTTGACCCTTAATCATTCAGATCAATAGTGCTTCCGCGCTGGCGTCACTATTCATATTATCGCCGTCATATGGCTTATGCCCTGTCGATAATGTTTTCGTGGAGCCTTGTGATGCCCGTTCAAGCCCTGTTCAAACCGTTCCACCTCGGTGCCCTCGAACTGCCGACCCGCGTGGTCATGGCGCCAATGACCCGTTCGTTTTCTCCGGGCGGCGTACCGAACTCCAAAGTCATCGAGTATTACCGCCGTCGCGCAGCCGCTGGTGTCGGCCTGATCATCACCGAAGGCACCACCGTCGGCCACAAGGCCTCGAACGGCTATCCGAACGTGCCGCACTTCTACGGTGAGGCCGCATTGGCCGGCTGGAAAAAAGTCGTCGACGCCGTCCATGCTGAAGGCGGCAAGATTGTTCCGCAACTGTGGCACGTCGGCAGCGTACGCCGTATCGGCACCGAGCCGGACGCCAGCGTGCCGGGTTACGGTCCGTCGGAAAAACTCAAGGACGGTCAGGTCGTGGTTCACGGCATGAGCAAACAAGACATTCAGGACGTGATCGCCGCTTTCGCTCAGGCGGCCAAAGATGCACAACGCATCGGCATGGATGGCGTGGAAATCCACGGCGCCCACGGCTATCTGGTCGACCAGTTCTTTTGGGAAGGCAGTAACCAGCGCACCGACGAATACGGTGGCAGCCTGGCCAACCGTTCGCGTTTCGCTATCGAACTTGTTCAGGCAGTACGCGCGGCGGTCGGCGAAGGTTTCCCGATCATCTTCCGTTTCTCGCAGTGGAAGCAGCAGGATTACACCGCACGTCTGGTGCAAACCCCGCAAGCGTTGGGCGAGTTTCTCAAGCCGTTGTCCGATGCGGGTGTGGATATTTTTCACTGCTCGACGCGGCGTTTCTGGGAGCCGGAGTTCGACGGGTCCGAGCTCAACCTGGCAGGCTGGACGCGTAAGCTAACGGGCAAACCGACCATCACTGTCGGCAGCGTCGGGCTCGATGGCGAATTCCTGCAGTTCATGGTCAACACCGACAAGGTCGCCCAACCGGCCAGTCTGGAGAACCTGCTGGAGCGTTTGAATAAAGAGGAATTTGATCTGGTGGCAGTAGGCCGTGCGCTGCTGGTGGACCCGGACTGGGCGCAGAAAGTGCGCGAAGGACGTGAGCAGGAGATTCTGCCGTTCAGCCGTGAGGCGTTGATGACGCTGGTTTAACGGGCGCCTTCATAGGCCCCTTCGCGAGCAAGCCCGCTCCCACAATTGAAATGCATTCCAATGTGGGAGCGGGCTTTCTCGCGAAGACGGCTCAAAGTCAGCGGTAATCAAGGCAATGTCGGCGCATTCGGCACCAACTGCTCCCCTTGGCATGCCCCACGCAAGTGACTTTCAAACTGTTCGATCACGGCCGCCCATCCTTGGCGACTCGCATGTTGCCGTGCATTCAGGCGCACGCAACGCAATGTCTCATGCGCCTCCAGCAACCACGTCGCCGCATCACAGAACGCCTCTTCATCGCCCGGCATCGCCAGTACGCCGTTATAGCCATGGCGAATATGCTGCGCCGCCGCAGCCTGATCGTAAGCCACCACGCCAAGCCCTGAAGCCAGTGCTTCGAGCACCACATTGCCAAAGGTTTCCGTCAGGCTCGGAAACAGGAACACATCACCGGACGCATAGTGCGCCGCCAACGCTTCACCGCGCTGCGCCCCAGAGAAAATTGCCTCGGGCAGATCTTTTTCCAGGGCCATACGTTGCGGCCCGTCGCCGACCACGATCAGCTTCAGATTGCGCTGTGGATAAGTGCTGCGCAGCTTTTCAAAGCAGCGTTTGAGCAAGCCGAGGTTTTTTTCTGGCGCGAGTCTTCCTACATGAATCACAGCAATGTCACGCTCACCCAGCCCCCATTGCTCACGCAAAGCGTTCATGCGTTTGGTTGGGTGGAACAACTGGCTGTCCACGCCTCTGGACAACAACGCCAATCGCTCGAAATGCCGGCGCTCCAGCTCCAGTCGCTGGCTGACACTGGGCACAAGCGTCAGCGCCGAACGATTGTGAAACCAGCGCAGGTAATGCGTCAGCATCCGGGTCAGGAGACTGAGGCCGTACTGACTGGTGTATTGCTGGAAATTGGTGTGGAAACCGCTGACCACGCAAATCCCCAGACGCCGCGCCGCCCGTAACGCCGACAAACCGAGCGGGCCTTCAGTGGCGATGTACAGCACGTCCGGGCGCTGTTGCTTCCAGCGCCGCAGCAGTTTGTGCATCGACGACTGGCCCCATTGCAGCCCCGGATAACCCGGCAACGGCCAGCCACGACACAACAACACAGCATCGTCGTCACTGCGTTGCGGATCACAGCCCTGACGCGGCCGTACGAGGTCAACTTGATGGCCGCGCGCGCGCAATCCATCGCACAAGCGACCAAGGGTATTGGCCACCCCGTTGATTTCCGGCGGGAAGGTTTCGCTGATCAGAGTGATGTGTAGAGCTGTCGTCATGACCTCAGTGTCGGCTGAGGCCATGTCGCGCTTGTGACGGTCGGATGATGGATTTGTGACGGGGTCAGCGCTGCGTCACCAGATTCTCGGCCCCGCGCTCGCGTACCCAGAACAGCGTCGCACCGGCCACGGCGGCCGGCATCATCAGGATGTTGACCACCGGAATCAGCAGCACCAGGTAAACGATCCCGCCAAAACTCATGCTCTGCCAGCGCTTCTGCCGCAGCCAGGCGAGCATTTCGTTCCAGCCCAGTTTGTGGTTGTCCGCCGGGTAGTCGATGTACTGGATCGCCATCATCCACACGCCGAACAGCAGCCACAGGGGGGCGGCGACGATGTTCACCACCGGGATGAACGAGAGGATGAACAGGCCGATGGCCCGCGGCAGGAAGTAGCCGAGCTTGCGCATTTCCCGGGCGAGGGTGCGCGGGATCATCGCGATCAGTTCGCCCCAGCTGAACGCCGGGAAGTCATCGCTGCCGCGCACGACCACTTCGACTTTTTCCGCGAGGAAGCCGTTGAAGGGCGCGGCAATCACGTTGGCGAGCATAGTGAAGGTGAAGAACACCATCAACGCCACCAGCACCACGAACAGCGGCCAGAGGATGTAGCTGAGGAAACTCAGCCAGTCGGGCAGCGACGGCATCAGCGTATCGACCCACAGGCTGAACTGATGGCCGGCCAGATAGATCAATCCGACGAACAGCACCAGGTTGATTGCCAGCGGCAACAACACGAACAGGCGCAGGCCCGGGCTGAGAACCAGTTTGAGGCCTTCGCGCAGGTATTGCGGGCCGGACAGAACAGGGGCGGGCATAAGGGGCTCCGAGCAAGGGAAAACGCGCCGACCTTACCGACTTTGCAAGATGTGCGAAAGCGCGGCAGAGCGATCGACATTCACTGTAACAAAGACGTCCATCTCGTCAGTGGGTCGGCATAGAGACCACCTATGAGCTGGATTGTTAAACCGTATTTCCTTAATCTTGCCCCCCTCGATACGCTGCACCCAACTTTTTACAGGACTGTCGAGCTCAAGCCTTCCCCAAGGTTTTCCACGGTCCTTTTTTATTCCCGCCGGCAGTCCGGCGAACCGTGCCAGTTTTTCGGCCCGGTCAACAGGAGCAGGTCATGTCTGAAGTCCGTCATTCGCGAGTGATTATTCTCGGTTCCGGCCCTGCCGGTTACAGCGCTGCGGTATACGCGGCCCGTGCCAACCTCAAGCCACTGCTGATCACCGGCATGCAGGCCGGCGGTCAACTGACCACCACCACCGAAGTCGACAACTGGCCGGGCGACGTCCACGGCCTGACCGGTCCTGTGTTGATGGAGCGGATGCGCGAGCACGCCGAGCGTTTTGAAACCGAGGTCGTGTTCGACCACATCAACGCCGTTGATTTCGCTTCCAAGCCCTACAGCCTGACCGGCGACAGCGCGACCTACACTTGCGACGCCCTGATCATCGCCACCGGCGCCAGCGCTCGTTACCTGGGCCTGCCATCGGAAGAAGCGTTCATGGGCAAAGGCGTTTCGGCCTGCGCGACCTGCGACGGTTTCTTCTACCGCAACAAGCCTGTTGCAGTGGTTGGCGGCGGCAACACCGCTGTTGAAGAGGCGCTGTACCTGGCCAACATCGCCAGCACTGTGACCCTGATCCACCGCCGTGAAACCTTCCGCGCCGAGAAGATCCTGATCGACAAGCTCAACGCCCGTGTGGCCGAAGGCAAGATCATCCTCAAGTTGAACGCCAACCTTGACGAAGTGCTGGGCGACAACATGGGCGTGACCGGTGCGCGTCTGAAGAACAACGATGGCAGCTTCGACGAGATCAAAGTCGACGGCGTGTTCATCGCCATCGGCCACACGCCGAACACTTCGCTGTTCGAAGGCCAGTTGACCCTCAAGGACGGTTATCTGGTAGTGCAGGGCGGCCGTGACGGCAATGCCACCGCAACCAGCGTCGAAGGTGTCTTTGCCGCCGGTGACGTGGCTGACCACGTTTACCGTCAGGCCATCACCTCGGCCGGCGCCGGCTGCATGGCGGCACTGGACACCGAGCGTTACCTGGACGGTCTGCAGAACGCTTCGTTCTAAGATCGCAGGCACAAAAAAACCGGCTTCGCAGACTGTGTGAAAACCTAGCAATCTGCGCAGCGCTCAATGAAAATGCTCCGTATCGAAAGATACGGAGCATTTTTCGTTATGGCTTACATCCAAGGAGAGTCTCGCAGCCAGACCAGCCTG
>NZ_CAXAPN010000034.1:0-88520 GCF_963971015.1 Pseudomonas sp. RA_15y_Pfl2_54 | reverse complement strand
TTGGCTTTCAAGGCTTTATCCTGACCAGATCCATTCAGTGGCCGATTACGTGCGGCTTGCACGTCAGATTCGGGCACTGGTGGGCCCGCTTGTCACCGATTTGCTGAAGGCGGGCGTGACTGTGATTTTGGATTTCCCGGCCAACACTCCAGAGGATCGGCAATGGTTATGCGGTTTGGCTGACGCAGCCGAAATTCCCCACTGTTTCCACTACATCGAAGTGGATGATGAGACCTGTCGGGGCCGGCTACATCAGCGCAATGGCCGCGCAGAGCATGAGTTTGCAGCAAGCGACGCTGAGTTCGATTTGATCACGAGCTACTTTCGTGCTCCGGATGCAGATGAGGGAATCCATATTAAAATTCACCGCTTCTGAAGGGCAGTGACACCTGAGCAAATTATCTAAAAAGTCCGCTTTTGGCCGGTTGCTGCCCTTCATGATAGGCAGCGACCGGCCAGAAGCCGTCAGTAAAGAAAAGCTGCTTTCGACCCATAGCGGACGTCGAGAGCGAGTATCTGAGAATGGTCGCCAAGATGATCTACGCGGCAAAAGTAAGCACTCTTGCCTCTGGAGTATCCGCTATGAACGCAATGACTTGCTCTTGCGGATGCGGGAAAAGCTCTGGGTATTCATCTGCAAGGTATTCGATGACCGTCTCTTCTTCCCAAGGGCCGAGCGAAGTCATGTAGTCAGGGTATTGATCTTGAATTTCTATCCATGATTGGTAAGGATGCTTGGAGAGCAACATGCCTGTTCGGGTGTAGATAATATGAATTTGCACGAATCTGTTCCGTAAGTTGACGTCTAGGACACAGCCAAGCGAGTGTAAATCCTTTTCAAGGTTACCTTCTGCCGGCAGCTTCTGGCTGATGAAAAGTAGTGGGCTGTACGTCCGCTCTTGGCCGATGTCTGCCCGTCGCGAAGGGCAGACATCGACCCAGGCTGTGTGAAAACGCATGCACCGTTGTGAAGTCTGCGTTGCTACGTAAAATCTGCCAACGTTTGGTTGGTCAGCAGACCTGAAATTTGTGTAGGAACGCGATTTTCGTTGCGGTTCTGACGTTCAAACTAGCTCTAAAACGTTTTCACACAGCCTGGACCCATAGCGGACGCTGACCAACGAGTAAACTAAGCGGGGGGGCGGCGCGCCGTCCCAGCGAATGAAATGAGCGATTTCAGCGCCTTGTTAGGCATAGCTGATATACGGCTCACCGAATACATCCTTGAATCTGAAAATATCTTTACCCACTATAAATATCCGAAATCTTGGGTCGTTTTGTGCTTGGTATGCAGGTATGTCATTGCGCACAAATCGGATTCCAAGGTTAGAAAGCTTAGATTCCATGGCTTCTACCAAGTTGTTGTCCTTGTAAAAGCCTACGAGGTGCCAATGCTCCATTTTCATAACGTGGTCATAGAAAAATTTACAAGCTTCTTCTTCGGATATCGAGCTGAATATTGGAGGGTGATCTATCCCGCGCTCCGTATAAAAAACTGACCAAAAACCATTTGTATTGCATAGGCAATACCCGTCACTTCCAATGCTGTTGATTGCGAAGTTTTGAGTGCTGCAGCCTTCGGCAATTAACTTTTCATTCGTTTCGAAGGTATTCATGGCTATGCCTGACTATAAGTAGACGACACAAGTGGCATAATATTTTCCGCTGTTTGCGTCTGATAACGTTCCTTGTCCATGTGTAACCCTTGTTCGGCTTGAGTGTCGCGCCAGAAACGCAACAGATGTGAGGTAACGCGACATGATTTGGGCACACATTACTGGCGCATTAGCAGCGTGTCCATGGTCTGCTTTTGGCCGACCTCTGCCGGTCAAGGCCACGAATCGTGCAGGTCAAATACGACGCAAGCAACAGATCAAGTCGAGTGCAAAAGTGTGGTCAAATCCATGCAATGACACGGAGCACTCTGTCGGCATTGAGCCGCTTTTGACCCAACGAGGCCAATGGACAAAGGCTTCACAGAGAGATAGCGTCGTCCCATTCGACTCAGGGGCTGCGCCATGGATGTTATTGCCAACTACTCAAATGAGCACCATCGCGTCGCCGTCATGGCGCTATGGGAAGCTGTTTTCGGCTACGAAACCGCGCATAACACCCCCAGCCTTGTCATAGACAAAAAACTGGCCGTTACGGATGGGCTTTTTTTTGTGGCGCTGGCAGGGGATGAGGTTGTCGGTACCGTTCTTGCGGGGTACGACGGCCATCGTGGGTGGTTGTATGCGGTTGCAGTGCATCCGGTCCATCGTAGAAAAGGCTTGGGCGCAAAACTTGTACATCATGCTGAGAACGCCTTGATCCTGCGTGGCTGTATGAAAATCAATCTACAGATCGTCAGCACAAATGAAAGCGTCAAAAGCTTCTACGAGTCTCTGGGCTACTCGACCGAACCGCGCATCAGTATGGGGAAGAAGATCGAGTCGAATATCACGATACCCAGGGAGTAAATTACGCTCTGCCAAAGCCGAAGAGCGAGGAACAGTGCGTAAAAACGGGACGCTTTAGTGTCTTTGGCGGCTCTCGGAAAGCAATGATCGCTGTGATCTGCATAATATATTGCTAGATGTTGCTGAGGCGGCTGATTGTTGTTAGATTGCGCGCCTTAAAAATTAACAGGGACACGTTATGTTTCTTATCTGGCAAGGCTGGGGCATCCTTTCTATTCTTTTTCCTTTGGTGGGCTTGATATCTTTCGCCGGGCTTCCCAATGGTCTTGGTGTCGGTATCGGTTTACTGGTTGCGGCGGCTGCCAACGCTTATATTGGCCACAAGCTGAATAATGCACCCGGCAAAACCTATATTGATCCAGCCACCGGTGGCGAAGTGGTTTTTCGCAAAAAGCACACGTTGTTTTTTGTGCCCATGCAGTACCTCTCGGTACTCATGGTAATCGTCGGACTGTTTGCATTGCTTAATCTGCACTAAACAAGGAGGCGCGTGGTTTCTATTGACTCGCACGCGCTCTTTTTTATCAAGGCCCACTTAAGGGTTTTCCTGATTGCTTAATTGCTCTGGTTTTGCTTGAGAACTTGTTTTTACAACGGCTGGTCGGGCAGTTTTTATTTCGAGCAAAGTGCGTATTACATTCAATGCATGCCAAGCCTGAATATTCTAAGGCTTACGGGATCTGAAATACGCTGCCAATTACCTTTAGCGCCTGTTTGCCGTCAGTATTGTAGAGCCGGTGCAAAAGCGTCTGATCGGTAATTCGATGCAAGCGGAAGTGGTTATAGAAAGCCTGGCCAAAACGCTGGCCCTCGAACTCGCCGAGATCCCAAAGACGGAGGAAGTTGTCATAGGCGGCGCGCTCGATTTCCAGTTTTGATTGGCGCTCCATCCGCACCTCACTCATTAGTCCGCTGATTGGCTTCAGAGCAAACTCCACGAAACCCCGACATAAACCCCCATCCCTTCACCCGGCGTCGACCGCGCAGCATCCAGCCCTTTGTCGTCATACCCCGGCGTGACCGTCGCCGCATAGCGCTTGTTGGTCAGATTGCGCATATCCACCCAAGTCTGCCAGTCACCCTTCGGCGCGTTGTAACCCACAGTTGCGCCAAACAGCGCATACGGATCGGCGTAGTAGCTGTTGGCGTAATCCACCGCTACTTTTGACACCAGTTGCGTATTCACAGCAGCGAAGAACCCCTGCGGCCAGTCGTAACGCAACGCCCCTTGGTAGTAGTGCATCGGCAGCCCCGGCAAACGGTTGTCGCCAAAACGATCATCATCGCGATAGTGGAAGTCGCTGAAGGTGTATGCCTGACGCAGGCTCAACTGTCGGCCATCGGCGGCTGACCAGAGTTTGCTGTTCAGGCTGGCTTCGACGCCTTGGTGGATGGTCGGGCTGGCATTGAGTTCGTAAGGCGTTACCGCGTTGGCGTCCGGCAGCACCGACAGCAATTCGTGACGCACTTGCGCGTAGTACCAGGCCAGGCTCCATTCGCCGAGGACGCTGTCGCCGCGTCCGCCGAGTTCCAGGGTGGTGGCGGTCTGGTTTTGCAGTTTGATCGGGTCTTTCTGGGTGCCGGTGGCGGCGCCGTTACCCGCCGGGAAGCGCACGTTGGAACTGTAGATCAGCGACCACGGGTGCGGCGCCTCGACCGCGCGACTGAGGTTGCCGAACACTTGCACCTCAGGCGTGATCTGGTAACGCAGCCCGAGGCGCGGGGCGTAGTCCCAGTCGTTCATGCTGGTTTTGCCACCCCCCTCGGGGTAGGTGACGGCACTTTCGCGACGGGTGTAGATGGCGGCGAGGCCGGTGGTCAGCCACAGGTCGTCGGCGATTTCCAGGTCGTTGCCAACATGCAGAACGGTGTCCGAACCCTGATAAGTGAAGTTGCGCATGCGCGTGCCGGGCGCGTAGTGGGCCGTATTACCGGTGGGGATTCGTACAAATTCACTGGCGCCGTCGTTGGGCAGGTGTTTGGTAACGCGCAGGCCAACGCTGCTGCGGCTTTCCATGCCAAACAGGGTGTCGCGGCGCTTGTAGTCGAAGGTGCCGCTGACGTCGGTGTAGGCGACCTTCAGGCGGTTGGGGCCTTCGCGCAGGTCCATCGGGTAATCGTGGTAGACGAGACCGGTCTGGATGCTCGAATCGTCGTCGATGTAGAACGTGGTTTTGTTGCCGATGAAGGTGCTGCCTGGCTGTTTGCGGCTGTCGTCGCGGGACACGTAAGCCGGGTTGGCCGCGCGAGGATCGTGTTCGATGACGTGCTTGGTCACGCGCCCGGCGAGGTCGTTGTCGGTCTCGCGGTAGCGGATGTAGAACCGCGTTTCCAGGTTCGGGTTGAAGCGATAACCGACGTTGGCGATCACGCCTTTGCTCTCGCTGGCGGTGTGATCCTGATAGCCGTCGGCGTTCGAGTCGGTCAGCGATAGGTAGTAATCGAAGTCGCCCAGCACTTGTCCGGAACTGACCTGACGCTGCTGATAGCCATGGCTACCGGTGGCGTAACGCACTTGCAGTGTCGGCGCGTCGTAGCCGGTGTGGCTGACGTAATCGATGGCACCGCCCAGCGCCAGCGAACCACGATCAAAACCGTTGGCCCCGCGCAGCACTTGCACATGGTCGACCCACAACGGTTCGAGCAATTCGTACGGTGTGCCGCCGGGGCCGGTGAGAGGCAGGCCGTCGAGCATCGTGTACAGCCCCGACGCATGGGCGCCCGGTGCGCGGTTGATGCCCGAGCCACGGATTGAAATCTTCACGCCTTCATTGCCCGCCGACTGCGCGTAAACCCCCGGCTGATAAGCCAGCACATCCTGATTGCTCGCCACACGACCTTGCAACGGTTGACGCATGTCGACCACGTTGGTGCCGCCGGGCACTTGCTCCAAGCGGGCCTTGGCGTCTTCAACAGAAGCGTGCGTAGCGCTGCGATCCTCTGCCGAAATCAGTACCTGTCCCAACTCAATGCCTTGAGTCTCGGCCATGGCCGGGCAGGCGAGGGCCAGGCTCAGCAGGGCAGTGGGCAGGGATTTAGGCGAGGGCATCGAGAGAACTCCAGCAAAGAGAAACGGGCAATGAACAGTGCGACGCAAGAAAGAACGAAGGAAACACATGGCGATTCGGTTTTTGCCCAGGACGCCGCCCGTCGACTGCGCTGAACCGGAGGGGTGTCCCTTGTTTCTATCTAGCAAGTCCCAAACGAGATCACCCAATGTTCGAGCAGCGAAAGAAAGAATTACTGTCAGCGTGGCGCGAACTGGCGACTCAGGCGAACTCGCAGATGGACCCGGAGCAGCAGTATGACGAGTTGCTCAAGGCCGCCGACAATATGGAGGCACAAGGACTGATCAGCAGCACCGAGTGGCGGCAGTTGGTACGGGATGCGGGCAGCGTATTCACCAAGGGCGTAGGCCGGGCACAAGGCCAATAGATTGGGTGACGCCACCTGGCGGCCAACCCCGAAAGCACAAGACTTCCCGCTCAAAAACCGGATAATGGCCGCCATTCGTTTAGCCGTATTCTGGTAATCCCGCATGGAAATCAAGGTCAACTTTCTCGACAACCTTCGACTTGAAGCCAAGTTCGACGACTTCACGGTGATCGCCGATCAGCCCATTCGCTACAAGGGCGATGGCTCGGCACCGGGGCCGTTCGACTACTTCCTCGCGTCGTCGGCCCTGTGCGCGGCTTACTTTGTGAAGTTGTACTGCGACACCCGCAACATTCCTACCGATAACATTCGCCTGTCGCAGAACAACATCGTCGACCCGGAAAACCGCTACAACCAGATCTTCAAGATCCAGGTTGAATTGCCGGCGGACATCTCCGACAAGGATCGCCAGGGCATCCTGCGCTCGATCGACCGTTGCACGGTGAAGAAAGTCGTACAGACCGGTCCTGAGTTCATCATCGAAGAGGTCGAAAGCCTCGATGCCGATGCTCAGGCATTGCTGATGCCGATGTCGGATTCGCAGGCGGGCACTTACATTGCCGGCAAGGACCTGCCGCTGGAGCAGACCATCGCCAACATGTCGGGGATCCTTGCCGACCTGGGCATGAAGATTGAAATCGCTTCGTGGCGCAACATCGTTCCCAACGTCTGGTCGCTGCACATTCGCGATGCTCAGTCACCGATGTGTTTCACCAATGGCAAGGGCGCGACCAAAGAAGGCGCACTGGCCTCGGCACTGGGCGAGTTCATCGAGCGCCTGAACTGCAACTTCTTCTACAACGATCAGTTCTGGGGCGAAGAGATCGCCAATGCGCCGTTCGTGCATTACCCGGACGAACGCTGGTTCAAGCCCGGACCGAAAGACGAATTGCCGAGTGAAATCCTCGACCCCTACTGCCTCGATATCTACAACCGCGATGACGAGTTGCGTGGTTCGAACCTGATCGACACCAACTCCGGCAACACTCAGCGCGGCATCTGCTCGCTGCCGTTTGTGCGCCAGTCGGACAATGAAGTGGTGTACTTCCCGTCCAACCTGATTGAAAACCTGTTCCTCAGCAACGGCATGAGCGCCGGCAACACCTTGGCTGAAGCGCAAGTGCAGTGCCTGTCGGAAATCTTTGAGCGCGCCGTCAAGCGCGAAATCCTCGAAGGCGAAATGGCGCTGCCGGATGTACCGCAGGACGTGCTGGAGAAATACCCAAGCATTCTGGCCGGTATCAAGGCACTGGAAGAGCAGGGTTTCCCGGTACTGGTCAAGGATGCGTCGCTGGGCGGTGAATTCCCGGTGATGTGCGTCACCTTGATGAACCCGCGCACCGGCGGCGTGTTCGCGTCGTTTGGCGCGCACCCGAGCCTTGAAATCGCGCTGGAGCGCAGCCTGACCGAATTGCTGCAAGGGCGCAGTTTCGAAGGCCTGAACGACTTGCCGCAGCCGACCTTCTCGGGGCAGGCCGTGACGGAGCCGAACAACTTCGTCGAGCATTTCATTGACTCAAGCGGTGTGGTGTCGTGGCGGTTTTTCAGCGCCAAACCGGACTTCGAATTCGTCGAGTGGGACTTCTCCGGCCAAGGTGAAGACTCCAATGGCGAAGAAGCCGCCACACTGTTCGGCATCCTCCAAGACATGGGCAAAGAAGCCTACATGGCGGTCTACGAGCACATTGGCGCCAAGGCCTGCCGCATCCTGGTGCCGGGCTACTCGGAAATCTATCCGGTCGAAGACCTGATCTGGGATAACACCAACAAAGCCCTGCAATTTCGCGCCGATATCCTCAACCTGCACAACCTGAGCAAAGTCGGCCTGCGAAACCTGGCGACGGGCCTGGAAAAAAGCGAGCTGGACGACTACACCGATATCACCACGCTGATCGGCATCGAGTTCGACGACAACACGCCGTGGGGCAAGCTGACGATTCTTGAGCTGCGCCTGCTGATCTACCTCGCCTTGCAGAAGTTTGATCAGGCCAAAGATCTGGTCGAAGCCTTCCTGCAATACAACGACAACACCGTTGAGCGCGGCCTGTTTTATCAAGCCGTGAACGTGGTGTTGGAAATGGAGCTCGACGAAGACCTGGAACTGGCCGATTACGAAGCCAACTTCCGCCGTATGTTCGGTCACGAGCGGATGGACGCGGCGATCGGTTCGGTAAACGGCAGCGTGCGCTTCTATGGTCTGACGCCAACCAGTATGAAACTGGAAGGTCTGGATCGGCATTTGCGTCTGATCGAGAGCTACAAGAAGCTGCATTCGGCGCGGGCAAATGTGAAGGGCTGATCCTGTAAACCGTGGCCGTGATGACCGGTGGCGAGGGAGCAAGCTTCCTTGCCACCGGTTGACGGTCTGATCAGGTCGAATCGGGTCACTTCAATTCAAGGTCACCACCGCCGATTGCGCGCAGGAAAAGGGTCACTTGCTCTTTCATACGCATTGGCACTTCTTCCAGCCGCCAATACTTAGCGACCATGCGCAGCATCGGCCAATTGCCCCGTATCAACCCGCACAAACACCGAGTCACCCACCGCTGTCAGCACCTCCCCCGCAAACACCTCGCAGATCACCCGGGTCTTGCGCCCGACTTCACCTTCGACTTTTGCCCGTAAGGTCAGCGCGATGCCCATCGGCGTCGGTTTGATGAACTTGATGCCGAGATTGCCGGTCACGCAGTCAATGCGGGGCAGGGTGCCGGGCTCGCGATTTTGCGCACGGTAGTGATAGGCCATTGCCGTCCAGTTGGAATGGCAGTCGACCAGCATCGCGATCAAACCGCCGTAGACCAGGTCCGGCCAACCATAGTATTTGGCGTCCGGTACATGCTCGGCGAGGACATGCACGCCGTCTTCATGCCAGTGGCTTTTGATGTGCAACCCGTGCGGATTGCGGCCGCCGCAGCCGTAGCAAACGCCTTCAGGCGCGGCGCTGTCTTGCAGGGAGGTGTCGAGGCTGGACATGGGGTTGGTCATCCTGGCGTGGTGAGTCCGGTCAGACGCAGGCATTTCTTGCAAGGCCGGTCGGAGGGGCGATTGTAAGCGTTAGGGCCGTTTTCGCCGAACGCGTATTGATGTGCAGCACATCGGCACCGCAGGTCATTGCTCGGGAGCGAGCCACGTATCGACAACCCGTCGATCAAGTTCCTCCCAATACGCCATCCCCAATACCCGCGTGGTGTTCAGACCGCGCAGATAACCGCGCAACTGATGGGCGGTATCGCGGATGTACTGCGGATCGGAGATGGTTTTATCCAGCAATACGCTTTCGTACTGGACCAGGTATTCAGACACTCGCTCGCGAAAGTCGGGTAGAACGGCGTCGCGGATCAGGTCAAACGTTCTCAAGTAGGACTCCTCATTCATGTTTTTCTATTTGTATTGAGTGTGTATCAGTCTGCAAGGTGCGCAACTATTGCTAGAAGTAATAGTGACCATCAAGAAACGCAAGTTCTGCTTTGTCGGCAATGCGCGGAAAATCGCCTCCATCGAACACGCAGCTCAAGGAATTTGCGCGATGAACACGTTGACCCGACTGGTACTGGCCGCCCTGCTGATGAGCGCTGCCGCTGCACCGACCTACGCAGACGATGCCCGCTCGTGTCACTTTCAATCGATTACCGGCAGCAGTGCCACGTTGCAGCGCTCGCAAACCGTCGGTGTGCTGTACAGCGAAAACACTCGGGACAACCTGCAATACCTTGAGCGTTACCACGCCATGGCGGTCAACGGCGCGAAAGATGCGCTCGACTCGCGGATTCGCGAAGCTTTCGTCGAAAGCTCTGATCCGGAACTGGCCATCGACTGGTTGATGAGTTCGTTGCAACAACAGTTTCTGTCGGTAACCGTTTACGACAGCCTCGATGCCTTGGTGCAGGCGCACCCGGATGTTGTGGTCAAACTCGACACGTTCAATCGCTTGTTGACCCAACGCAACAGCCTGGTCGAAGCGCGTTTCACTGCACGTTTCTACGATGCCGACCTGCAATACATCGGCAAAGCTGAAGGCGCGGTGGAAAAACAACTGCCCTCGGCCTGGGTACACAACCAGGCACCGCTGCAAATTGCCGCGCAGATCGAGAAACAACGTGACTTGCAACTCAGCGCGTTGAAGCAGTTCGACAACTCGCTCAAGGCCTTGGTGTCCGCGAGCTGAGCACCTAAAACATCATTGGCAACGGCGACGCCGTCAAGCGGGACCGTTGCCGGTTGAACCGAACTTTTATTTTCAGGATGACACCGATGCGTTCTTTATTCGTGCCAGCCATGGCCTTCGCCTCCTTGCTGCTCGGTGGTTGCGTCAGCGCGCCAAACGACCCGACCCTGACCTTGCAGACCAGCAAGACGCCCGCACAGTACGCCGATTGCGTCGTACCGAAATTGCAGGGCAGTGCGCTGAACCCGACCGTCTCGCAGACACAGCGCAGCTTCCGGATCGTGGTGCCGAGCAAGGTGGCGGCCGATAACGTACTGGAAGCCTACAAGGCCGGCAGTGGCGGCAAGGTGTTTCTTTATGAGCGCCACTTGCTGGCTTCGAACTTCCTGCCATCGACTTTTGAACGGGCCGCTCAGGATTGCATCTGATTTCGCCCGGTAGCCGTATGTAAAAGAGCTCCTTTGGTTGGCCGCAACCAACCAATTTTTTGCCCCGCGCCTTCATTCGGTCGCGGGGCTTTTTTTTGCTCGCTGTCTGGCGATCAGGTGCCCGCTGAGAATGAATACAAGCCGCAAGGTTCGAAGCGCTCGCGGGTGTCCATCCGCACGGCTCGCAGGCTCAAGGTTTGCAGATGCGACGCATACAACGACTCCGAACGGAAGCTGATCAGGACGCTACGCCGGCGTGCCCCGCTCAGGTTCAGGCTGCCCGCGTGCACCAGATCCGCATCAAACACCAGAATGTCACCAGCGCCGCCTGAAAGCTGCACAGACCGCGACTCATCATTGAAGTCCAAGGGCGATGGCTCCGGCTCAGGTCGGTGGCTGCCGGGGACGATACGCGTCGCGCCATTTTCAGGGCCGTAGTCGTCGAAAAAAGCCAGAGCGTTGACCATGTCGCCCGGCCGTTGCGCCGACAAGTCGCGGTGCAACGGTTGATATCCGTTACCCGCGAGCGGTTCGCGACCCTCCACTTGCGCGAGGAAAAACCGTTGCGCGATCAGCTCGCCTGCCACGGCCAGCAACAGCGGCAAGCGACACACAGCCTGAATCGTTGGATCAAGGTCCAATAGTGAATGGCGCCACTGAGCGCCTCGCGGGGTTGGCCACTGATCTGAGGGCATCACGTTCGCATCGAACACGCTGCGAAGCTCATTCAGCCATTCGGTGGGGATGGCGTGTCGGAGCAGGGCATAGCCATCGCGATGCAGTTGTTCACGCTCAGTCATGGTTTCCTCGGCAGGATGTCGCAGCACAGAAGGTATAGCCATTGACTGATTCAAGCGCCAGATCGCTCGGCGGCGCTGTTGCCGCAGTTTATCGATCAGGGGGCGGAGATCCTGACGAATCTCCTTCAGACGGCGTAAGTGCGTGGCGCCTGGTCAAGCCCATTTGAACTGAGCCGGGAATCTCGCCGCAAAGCATGTTCCCGTTTCGAGGTCCGAGGTGACGCTCAAGGTACCGTTGTGCGCCGCCGCAATCTGCGATGCGATATAGAGCCCTAGACCCAAACCCTCGTAGCGCTGCCCGGCTTCGGACCGGGAAAAGGGCTCGAACAACAGCGGCATCAACTGCGCCGGAATCGGCGTGCCCTGGTTGGTCAGCGTAATGACAATGTCGTTGCTCTCGGAATAGGCGTTGAGGATGATCGGTGCAGTGGTTGAGCCATGAGTGACTGCATTGCCCAGCAGATTGGAGAGCAATTGACTGATACGCAATGCGTCGCAATAGACCCCTGCCGGCACGTCCAGCGCGTGAATGAACGTTGCGTGCGGGTGGGATGCCTGAACCTCTTCAAGCGTCATCAGCAGTGTTTGCTGCAAGTCATCCACCAGTTTTCGTTGGACTGGAATCCCGCCACCCAGCCGTCCCCGGGCAAAATCGAGGATGTTTTCGATCAGCACACCCATGCGCACAGAGCTTTTGCGGATCGCCGAAAGCAACTTCAGTGAGCGCTTGTCTTCGGTTTTGGTTTCCAGCAGATCGGTACTCATGCGAATGGCGCTTAACGGCGTTCGCAGGTCATGTCCCAGTACCGCGATGAACTGCTCGCGCAGCCTGCCCAGTTCATTGGCCGTGTCCAGCGCGGTTCTGGTGGCGTGAAGGTGGCGTTGGCTGTCGAGGTTCATGGCAATCAACTGCGCGAACAGTGTGAGCGTCTGGGTAATGGCCGGTTCCTCGACATTGGCCGCGAGTGAGTCGATGGCACACAGCGTCCCGAAAAAATCGCCATTGGCCTTAACGATCGGAATGGAAATGTAGCTCTCCAGCCCATAGGTTTTCGGTGTGTGATGAAGTGAAAAGACCGGGTGTTCGCTGGCCTTGCCGAAGATGACCGGCTGCTTGTGTTGCCGGATCTCATGGCAGATGGTCGATTCGAGTATCAGTTCGCCGCCGGGTTGCAGGCCGAAATCAATCGAATCGTCGACAGCGCACGCCACCCAATGACTTTCAGTCACGCGAGCAACTGCCGCGAAGCGCATGCCGGTCAGGTGTTTGACCATGCGCAGGATCACGGGCACCGCGTCAATGCTGCGGATGGCTTCAATGTCGGGTAAAAACTCGGGATTGGTCATGGGGTGACGCTTCAAGGATGTGGGCCAAAGACTATCTTTTATTGGCGCTCATGGCGAATAGGCGCGTTGGCCGACTGAGTGTGAGGTTTTTGCAATTCAGCTCAGTGCCTTCGCTTCAGATGGCGATGGATGGGCCTGTTTGCCACGGCCCAAGGCTGGCGTGAACTTCATCGGTCGGTGCATGGAATCACGCGTTTGACCAGTTTGCCTATGGACATGCCCTGGACCAGGATCGAAAACACCACGACCGAATAGGTCAGCGATACCACGACATCACGAGCCTCTCCCGGCGGCAGTGTCAACGCCAACGCCACCGAAATGCCGCCGCGCAGGCCGCCCCACGTCATCACGCTCCATGAGCCCTTTGGTAGCCGAAAACGTTCGCCCAGAACTGCAATCGGAACCCCGACCGTCATTAGCCGCGAGAATAAAGTCAGCATGATCACCATCAGTCCCGTGACAATCAGAGGATTGGAGAACTGAATCAGAACAACTTCCAGGCCAATGAGTACAAACAGCAACGCGTTCAGAATTTCATCAATCAGCTCCCAAAACATATCCACGTTTTTTTCGGTTTTTTCAGACATCGCGTAGGTGCGTCCCTGGTTCCCCACGATCAATCCCATCACCACCATCGCCAATGGCCCCGAAACATGCAAAGACGTGGCGAGGGCATAGCCGCCGAGCACAGCGGCCAGCGTGATGAGAACCTCTTCCTGATAGCTGTCGATACTCTTGAGCATTCGGTACGTGATGTACCCGACTGCAGCTCCTAAAAGCGCGCCGCCACCCGCTTCCCTCAGCAAAACCAGCGATGCACCGCTGAAAGAGGGCGTTTCACCGCTCGCAATCATTGCCAGTATCAGCGAAAACAGCACAACGCTGACGCCATCGTTAAAGAGCGACTCACCCGAAATCACCACCTCAACACTGCGGGGGGCACCTGCTGATTCCAGGATGCCCATGACCGCAATCGGGTCGGTTGGCGAAATCAGCGCGCCGAACACCAGGCAGTATGCAAGGGGTAACTCAAGGTTGGTCAGGGACAGCAGTTCCCAGAGCCCAAAACCGATGATCAGCGTCGATAGGGTTGTACCAACGACGGCCAGGCATGCAATTTGCCATTTGTAGGAGCGCAGTTCCGACAAATTGACATGCAATGCACCTGCAAATAACAGCAAGGACAACATGCCTTGCATCAGTAACTCGGAAAAGTCGATGGACTCGATCAATGATTGTTCGATGGTGTGCAACGTGTGAAAGCCCAGCGCATCAGAGGCCATGTTCAATAGCGAGAGGCCCAAAGCAATGCCCATCACGCCGATAGCCGGGGGCAGCCCCACATAACGACGATTGAGGTAGGCGAGGGTCGCGGTGATGCAGAGAAATATTGCAATGATGTCCAGCATGGGTTTGATGTCTCCCAGGCGCACCGGGTGGGGGTTGGACACTGGCACCTTCTGCGTTCTGCGTGATGCCATATGGGCACCCGCAAATGCCACTCATGAAAGATGCGAGTAAATGTTTGCGTGGGCGGCCGATCAAATGAGTTTTTGATCGGCCGCCATTAACCAGAGCAGTGTTGCGCCGGTGGCTTAATTCAAATCGCCAGCCTGATGTCGCTCGGGCACCTGGCTCGCTTCATCGCCCCATGTCCGATTGACGCGCTGCCCACGAATGACCGCTGGCCGCTTGGCGATGTCCTCTGCCCAGCGCTGCACATGAGTGTATTCGTGAGCGGCCAGAAACTGCGCCGCCGAGTAGACATTGTTGCGCACCAGTTGCCCGTACCACGGCCAGACCGCGATGTCGGCGATGGTGTAGCTGTCGCCGGCCAGGTAAGGACTTTGGGCAAGACGCCGATCCAGTACATCCAGTTGCCGCTTGGCTTCCATGGTAAAGCGGTTGATCGGGTACTCCATTTTCTCCGGCGCATAGGCATAGAAATGCCCGAATCCTCCACCCAGATAAGGCGCTGCGCCCATCTGCCAGAACAGCCAGTTGAGCGTCTCGGTGCGTCCTGCCGGATCTTTGGGCAGCAAGGCGCCGAATTTTTCTGCGAGGTAGAGCAGGATCGCGCCCGACTCGAACACCCGAATCGGCGGCTCGACACTGCGATCGAGCAGGGCAGGAATTTTCGAGTTCGGATTGATCTCGACAAAACCGCTGGAGAACTGATCGCCTTCGCTAATGCGGATCAGCCATGCGTCATATTCGGCAGCGGTATGCCCCAACGCCAGTAGTTCCTCCAGCAGAATCGTTACCTTCACGCCGTTGGGCGTGGCGAGCGAGTAGAGCTGCAACGGATGCTTGCCCACCGGCAACGTCTTTTCATGCGTCGGGCCGGCAGTCGGGCGGTTGATGCTGGCGAACTGACCGCCGGATGGCGCTTCGTTTTTCCAGACCAGGGGCGGAACGTAGGGCGTTTTGCTCATGACATTGGTCTCGTCGATTGTTGGCTGAGAACAGAGGGACACCGTAGCGTGTTTGTCGCTTACGCCACAAAAAAATTCCGCATTTCTTGAGCTAATGCCTGCGTGAAAGACCGCTTCTGCCGGGCATCTGAACTCAATACCGCTATGACACTGATGCTTTGCGGCTGTATCGGGGGTATCAGTTTCGACGCTGGAGTCGGGCTCGCGGGCCCAACAATAAGCGGACAGTGTCGAGACCTCGCGCGAATGGGGCGGTGTAACGCTTTGGGTCATAGTGGTGCCGAGCTGCTTTTCTCGAAATGTTCAACGGGTGTCCGTTTCCGAATGGCGGGCCAGTATGTTTCTGATGAGAGTTTCTTCACTAAATGAAATATTGGCGATTTCACACGCGTCAGGGACTTGTTGCCATTCGCTTGAGGCGTATCCGATCTGGCGCACAAGCCATTGCTGCGGGCCAGTCCAGGACAGCTCGAGGTAAGGGCCGGCCAGTTCTTTATTGGCGATCAGCAAGCCGACTTCATCCGCCGGCCCCGGGCACATGCCGCCGACCGCAAAAGGTACCCGCTCGAGGATGAGGGCGTTGAGTATGGCCAGCAACTCTGCATGCGAAGCGAAGGAAACGTGGCGCTGGCCGGCAACAGCGCCGGCAAAAACCAGGTCGCCGGTTTGTGAGTCTGCAGCGTTGATCGATGCCAGGTGCGCTGGCGCTTGGCCGGAGCCTTTGGCATAGCGTGGTTTAATCACTGTAATTCAACTCAATAGGTTGAAGACCCGCGATGCAGAAGGGCGAGCATGAGCGCACAGATCCCTGCGCTCATGCTCGGAGAGGGGCCAGGATGGTGAGGTAGATCCACCTGATACGGCGAAAAAATCAATTCCCGTCCGCTACCTTGCGTTCAATCTCATCGGTTTTGCGCTTTAACGTCTCCGCGTCCTGCTCTTTGACCCGGGTCGAAGTCGGTGTGATCACCTCATCCACGGCTCTGGTGTCACCGTCCTTGTCTTCAAGATCACGTTCGACCACATTCACCGGTTTCCCGGAAGCGTCGGTGGGCTGGGCATTCATGGTTTTGTCGTCATTGCTGTTCATATCGCAGACCTCCATGGGTGTAATCGTTGGAGGGGCGGTTTGAGGCTAGCGTTCGATATTTCTTTAAATCGCTGAATCGACGTTGCAGAAACTTTGCACCTTTCCAACGGCTAAATCTGTTTTAACCAGACCCTGTCGGGATGAATATCATCATGCGCCCAAACACCTTGTTTGCAACGTTGCTCGGCTTGTCTGCACTCGAGGTTTTGCAGCAGAAGCCAGCCATTAAGCAAGCGGTATCTTTTTCATGCCTCGCATCGGGTCATCCAGTAGACGAAATTGCTCAAGTATGAAATCGAGCAGTAGCCGTGTTGACGGCAGCATGCCTTGTCTTGAAGCAAATACGGCATGAATCATTTCTGTTCTGGGTGCCCAATCCTGCAAAACCACGACCAGATCCCCGCGCTCGATGTAATCGTGTACCAGTGACATTGGCATCTGCGCGACACCAACACTGTCGATAGCCGCGCAACGCAACATCAGCAGGCCTTTGGTAATGAGCAGCGGTCGGTGCGCGTGGGTGAACTCCGAGCCGTCAGCATGGAACAGCGTCCAGCTGTAATCGCGTTGTGGACTGCCGTGATGAACACTGGGCAAACGCGCCAGATCTTCTGGCCGGTCGGGTGTACCCAAGCGGCTCAAAAGCTTCGGGCTGGCTACCAGACATTGGGGGCGTTGGGACATGACGCGGCTGACCAGATTGGAATCTTGAAAGGGCAGGGGACGGACCCTCAACGCCAGATCGACGCCTTCGGCAACCACATCGACCTGACGATCACTGGCTTCCAGATGCACCTCCACACGCGGGTGCTTGACCATGAAGCGCGAGATGATTGCGCCGACACATTCCTCTAGTAGCACCGTGGGGCAGGTGACCCGCAGGACCCCGCCAGGCTCTGCGTGGGTCATCGCTATCGCAGCTTCCGCCGATTCAGCTTCCTTGAGCATTGCTCGGCAATGAGCATAGTAGATTTGCCCCAGCTCGGTGACCGAAAAATGGCGGGTGTTACGAATGATCAAGCGCACGCCGAGCCGTTCTTCAAGTAGAGCGATCCGTCGGCTTAGGTTGGATTTCGGAATACCCAGCGCACGTGCGGTGGGCGCGAAGCCTCGGTGATCCACCACCATAACGAAGTACTGAAGGTCATTGAGATCCAGCACGGTCGACATCCATTGAGACAGAAGGCACCAACTATACAAGTCTGATCGTCCCTTGTATGGGAAACACCAGTCAGTTTTTTGTATCTGGTGCCGCGAGCTGCGCGGACATTAGATTGCAGCCGCTCGATGACCGCATGTGTAAGGTCGGCAAGTGGTATCGACGACGTCAACAGCTCGCCCGCGCTGCGGTTTTCTCTGGATCTGAACTTGAACAAACTCTGTGAGATGCATTCTTTTGTCACGGTGGTCGACACCGGCAGTATTTCCGAAGCCGCGCGACGCTTGGGCATTGCCAAGTCGATGGTCAGCCAACGCCTTCAGCAACTGGAAAGGCGTTTGGGCAGTATTCTGCTTGAGCGCGGACGACGCGCGCGACTGACCGAAACTGGCGATGTGTTTTATCGCTATTGCGTGCGCATTCTGGCCGATGTCGACGACGCGGAGGGCGCGGTATTGTCCTCGCAGTCGAGCCTGCGTGGCAGTTTGCGACTGGCCGCTCCGATGGCATTCAGCATTCGTTATCTGACGCCGATTCTGTCTGCTTTCGCGGTGCGCTACCCCGATTTGCAGCTGGACGTCGAGTTCGATGATCGTCACGTCAATTTGCACGAAGAACGCTACGATGCCGCTATCCGCATTGGCGAGTTGCCGGACTCTTCGCTGGTGGCGAAAACCATCACGCCAAACCGCCATATCATCTGCGCAAGCTCAGACTACCTAGCCACGCATGGCATTCCACAAACCCCACAGGAGCTGTCCCGTCATTTCGCCATGCTCTATGTGAACCGTGAGCCCCACGGCATGTGGATGTTGCCGGTGAATAACACGCTGGAGTCATTTCGCGTGCGCTGTCGCATGCGCACCAACAATGCACATCAGTTAATGGAAGCCGCCAAGGCAGGCATGGGGCTAGCGATCCTGCCGACGTTTCTGGCTGCTCAAGCGATTGTGGCCGGCGAGTTGCAAGAGGTGCTGGCGACCTATGCACCACGCGCAGGAAATATCTCCATGGTGTACCGACGTTCATTGCGCGCATCGCCCAAGCTGCTGGCGCTGGCTGGCTTTCTCTGCGAGCAGATCGGCAACCCGCCAGCGTGGGAGCAAATGCTGGCAGCCCATGCAAGTCAGTCTGATTGAATCGTTCGCAATTGACGAAACGTGGATTCACTTTTTGCCTGCTTATGAGCTTTTGAAGGCTTACATATGCTTTCCCCAACAGACGCAATCTCTAGCGCCTGACAGGGAAGAAACGCATGAAGAACGTAATTATCGTCGGTGGGGGCTCGGCCGGTGCAGTGCTGGCTCGCCGATTGAGCGAGAGCAATCAGCGTCAGGTGTTGTTGCTTGAGGCCGGGAAAAGCTTTGTGCCGAACGACTATCCCGACGTTGTTACCAGCAGCGACATTGTTGGGGCCAGTAGCAGTTCGGAGCTCGAATGGGGCTACAAAACCCAGCCCGGTTACATCGATCATCCCATCGGCGCTTTGCGTGGCAAGGTCTTGGGGGGCTGCTCTGCCATCAATGGCGCGGTAGCGATTCGTGCTCGCCCCAGTGATTTCGCGCGCTGGGATCTACCTGGGTGGAGTTATGACGACATGTTGCCCGCATTCAAAAAACTCGAGAGCCACAGTCGTGGAGGCAGCGCTTTGCATGGTCATGAGGGGCCGCTGCCGGTTAAACAACTGAGCAATCTGGACGTCACGCCAATGCAGCGAGCGTTCATTCAGGCGACGTTCGCCTATGGCTACAAGATCATCGATGACTTTGACGGCGCGGATGCGAACGGCGTCGGCCCGTACCCGATGAATATCGTCGACGGCGTGCGTATCAATACCGGCATGGCCTACCTCACTGAACAGGTGCGAGCCCGCAGTAACCTGCAGATCCAGGCGGACAGTCTGGTCGATAAAGTACTGTTTGAGGGCCGACGTGCCATAGGTGTACAAATGAGCGATGGCGCGCAACTGTTGGCCAGTGAAGTGATCCTTTGCGCGGGTAGTTATGGCAGTGCGGCGATTCTGCTGCGCTCCGGTGTTGGTCCTGCCGCCGATCTGGCCGCGTTGCAGATTCCGCTGGTAGCGGATCTTCCGGTGGGTCAGCGTTTGATAGATCACCCTTTCTATTACAACGCCTATGCAGCCCGTGCGGATTTGATCGGTCGACAATCACCGGTCATCGGCGCCAAGCTCTGGACCAGCAGCCGCCGAGCCGAAAAGGATGAACTCGATCTGCACATCACCGCCACGCACCTATTTCCTCACGATCAGAGTCCGACCCATGTGGGCTTTGTGCTCGCCGTCGCACTGACCCGCCCGCAATCGCGAGGCAGCGTAACGCTGGCGAGCCGTGATCCGCTCGTGGCGCCTAGCATCGACCTGAATTTTCTCGCCGACCCTGAGGATCGCCAACGCCTGCTTGAGGGTATTCGCTTGGCCCGCAAGATTGGCGCCACTGCACCGTTGAACGCGTTTATTCACTCGGAGCTTAATCCGGGGCCGAGCACTGAGTCGGACGAAGCGCTGTTGGCGAGTGTCCGGGCGAGCCTGGACACCTATCACCACCCGACCTCAACCGCGCCGATGGGCAGGCCCGGTGATTCACATGCGGTGGTCGATTTGCAGGCGCAGGTCATTGGCTTGCAAGGGCTTCGCGTGGTCGACGCATCGATCTTTCCCGATGTTCCATCAGTTGCGACCAACATCACCGTGATCGCCGTTGCGGAAAAAATCGCCGCGCTTTACGCCTAATTTTCAGGACTCGACTTCCATGAACAACACACCTGTTTTGAACTGGATTGATGGCCTGTGGCTCGATTCAGGCGTTTACAAAGATTCCATTAACCCCGCGACGTATGAGCGGATCGGGCGATATGCTGAGGGCGGTGCCTATGAGGCACAGCAGGGCATTGAGGCAGCGTTGCGTTCGTTTGCACAAACATCTTGGAAAGATGATCGCACTCTGCGCGCCACGGTACTGTTGGAGCTGGCGGATGGTTTTGAACGCAATGCCGAAGAGCTGATAGACACGTTGGCGCTGGAAAACGGCAAGATTCGTCCAGAAGCCGAATTCGAAGTGCGCATGGTGCCGCCTAAATTGCGCTATTACGCTGCAATGGTGCGTGCTGAGTACGGACGTTCAGCGGAGCCGAAGCCCGGCAGGATTTCCCTGGTGCTGCGTCAGGCCGTGGGTGTCGCGGGCATCATCGTGCCGTGGAATTCGCCGGTGGTATTGATGATTCGTTCGTTGGCCCCGGCGCTGGCCGCAGGTTGCACCACGGTAATCAAGATGCCGGGGCAGACCGCTCAAACCAACGCGCTGCTCGCGCGGATCATGAGTGAGGCGCGGTCATTGCCTCGCGGTGTCATCAATTTGTTCAGCGAACTGGGAGCGGCGGGTTCGATCCATCTGGTTGAATCACCCAAGGTGCCGGTGATCAGTTTTACCGGCAGTACCAGCACGGGCCGCGCGATCTCGGCAGCGGGTGCGCAACACCTCAAACGCTTCGGTCTGGAGTTGGGTGGCAAGACGCCGATGTTGGTGTTTAACGATGCCGATCTCGATGTGGCCGTACCGGTGTTGCTCAAAGCCCTGACCGTGTTCGCCGGGCAGTTCTGTATGACGGGTTCGCGGTTATTGGTCCAGCGTGATATCGCCGCCGAGCTGATTGAACGTCTGGCTGCACGCCTTAAGGCGGTGCGTGTGGGGCCTGCGGCGGATCCGACCAGCGAAATGGGGCCGTTGATCGACAAGCCTAACGTGCAACGCGTCAACCAAGTGGTCGAGGAGGCGATTGACGCCGGTGCGCAAGTGATCGTGCGCGGCGGCCCGATCACCGATGGGCCGCTCGCCAAGGGTGCATTTTATCGACCGACGCTGTTGCGTGTCAGCGATCCCGAAATGGCCATCGTCCAGCGTGAAACGTTTGGACCGGTGCTGACCTTGCAGGTTTTTGACAGTGAGGTCGAGGCGGTCGAAATGGCCAACAACAGCGAGTTCGGCCTGGCCGCCAGCGTTTGGACCCGCGATGTCGATCGCTCGCTGCGAGTAGCACGCGAATTGGAGGTCGGCACTGTCTGGGTCAACGATTGGGCCATGGTGTTCGATGAGTTCGAGGAGGGCGGTTTCAAACAGTCGGGGCAGGGTCGTCTCAATGGTGTGGCGGCCATGGATGATTTCATTGAGTACAAACACATCGCACTCAATCCCGGTCTGCGTCAGGGATGAGCGCCATACGATTGCAACACTTACTGGTTGGGGCAGTGTTGGCCGGGACGCTGACAACGTCCTCGGCCCTGTTCGCCAATGAAACAAGGGATAACGCTATGCCCCAAGAGCGGTTGTACGACGCTTTGCTCGATGCGCTCAATGCTACGTTCGGCCGTCACCCCGGATTCAGGGCCACCCATGCCAAAGGCCTATTGCTCAATGGCACATTCAAGGCTTCGCGCGTCGCCGGCTCAATCAGTCGAGCTGCCCACCTGCAAGGGCAAACGGTGCCAGTGGTGCTTAGGTTCTCCAACTTCAGTGGTGTACCGGCTACCGCTGACGGGGATCCGATGGCCAGCCCGAGAGGGTTGGCAGTGCGTTTTACCCTACCGAGCGGCGAGGCCACCGATATCGTGACGCACTCGTTCGACGGCTTCCCGGTCGCCACGCCAGAAGACTTCCTGAGATTTCTGCAAGGCATTGCCGCCAATGTCGCAACACCGCCGGATCCCCAGCCACTTCAAACCTTTTTGGCGAACCATCCACGGGCGCAGCATTTTCTGGAAACGCCCAAACTGCCACCGCGCAGCTATGTGGGGCTCGAATACTTCGGTGTCAACGCACTGGTGTTCAGCAATCGTCAGGGCGATGAGCTAATTGGCCGTTACCGCATCGAACCCCTACTCAAGCAGCCATTGCTGAATGACACCCAGGCGGCCACGATGTCCGCTGATTACTTGCAGGAGGAAATCAGCGCGCGACTGAGCGAGGGCTCGTTGAAGATGCGATTGGTGCTGCAACTGGCAGCGTCGAGAGACGCAGTCGAAGATGGCTCAATCCCGTGGTCGCGTCAGAATAAGGAAGTTGAACTGGGGATTTTCAGTCTTGCTGCACTGGAACCAGCCGAGACACAGCAACTCGCTCAGCAACGTCTGGCGTTCAGTCCGGCGCGTTTGCCAGACGGTATCAACCTCAGTAGTGATCCGATGACGCTGGCGCGCGATCGGGTTTATCAGCGGGCGGTACTCAGGCGCCAGCGACCATGAGCAGCCATTCGGGCGCTCGCTGGAAACAATGGGTGTTGTCATGGCTGGTGGTATTGCCGCTAACGGTGAGCATGCCCTGGGGCTTGGCGACGTTGCTGGAACTGGCGGATTTACATTGGCCAGGGTGGCTGTTCAAAGTCGCGGTGGCCGGGTTGATCTCTTTCAACATGGTTTACTGGATGTTGCCGTTAAGTGCTCGGCTGTTGTCACGCTGGTTGCTGCGCTGAGGCCTGTGCCCCACCCTCCGTTCAGGAGGGCGGAGCGCCAGGCTCAGTCTTTAAGTCTGTCGCGATCCTTGGGTTGCGGCAGAAAGAATGTGCCAAGTATTGCGGTCCTGACCGCAATCACGCTCGGATACCACAACCCGCAATAGATATCGCCCGTGGCCGCGACCATGGCGAACGCCACCGTTGGCAGGCAGCCGCTGAACCAAGCGTTGCCGATGTGATAGGGCAGCGACATCGAGGTGTAGCGGATGCGGGTCGGGAACAGTTCGACCAGCCACGCCGCAATCGTGCTGTACCGCCGAGCAACGCCTTGATCACCACTTTGGGTTGCTCCAGCGCGTGAACGATTCGGGCAGCGGCGGTTTCGGCG
This sequence comes from Pseudomonas sp. RA_15y_Pfl2_54, assembly GCF_963971015.1. Classification (NCBI taxonomy): domain Bacteria; kingdom Pseudomonadati; phylum Pseudomonadota; class Gammaproteobacteria; order Pseudomonadales; family Pseudomonadaceae; genus Pseudomonas; species Pseudomonas sp. RA_15y_Pfl2_54. Next base: position 65,348 of record NZ_CAXAPN010000034.1, on the reverse strand, counting down.
CCTTGCCTTCGGCCTTCATCTTCTTGAACGCCGGCGCCGTAGAGGTAAAAGTCGTAGCACTCGAACACCGTGCCGAGGGAGGGCGCGAAGACGGCCTTGCGCTCCTCCTTGGTGATGTCGCCGCTGTGGGGTGGACTGCTTGTCGCACTCTGGTCTGTGGATTCGATTAAAGATCGCTTGTTGGCGGCCGATAGCTGCCGATCGCCATCGATTCAAGAATCCATTTTTCAGGGACGACGCCCATGAATGCTTCATTGCAGAGCGCTGCCGCGCAAATCCGTCAGGCCGTTCGGGTCGCCACCGAAGGCCTTGTAGGGCGTGAACAGTTGGCGGAGCTGATTGTTCTGGCCGCTGTGGCGCAGGAGCATATTCTGGTCATCGGCCCACCGGGCACCGCGAAAAGCGCGGTGGTGCGGCGGGTGGCGCAATCGATGGGTGGGCGTTATTTCGAATACCTGCTGGGGCGCTTCACCGAGCCGTCGGAGCTGTTTGGCGCGGTCGACCTGAAAAAGCTCCGTGAAGGCACGGTAGAAACGGATGTCAGCGGTATGCTCCCGGAAGCCGATATCGTCTTTCTCGACGAGGTTTTCCTCGGCTCGACGGCGATCCTCAATACCTTGCTTGGCGTGCTCAACGAACGCCGTTTTCGTCGAGGTCACACGCAGATTCAGTGCCCGTTGCGAGTGTGTGTCGGCGCCTCCAATGGTCTGCCGGATGATGAAGCGCTGGCAGCCTTTGGTGACCGATTCCTGCTGCACCTGTTTGTCGAGTCGGTGCCGGACAATCAGCTTGAAGCGATGCTCGCCGGCGGTTGGCAATCCGAGCAGCGGCCGGTTCAGCAACTGCTGGGCCTGAGCCAACTGGACACGCTCGGCCAGGCTTTGAAAAACGTCGTCATGACGGCTGTTCGTCCGGCACTGGCCCAGGCCATTCGCCGACTGCGCGAGGCCGGTATTCAGTTGTCGGATCGACGCATCGTCAAATCCCAGCGCCTGATCGCCGCCGCGGCATTGCTCGGTGGGCGACTTGAGGCCAGCGAAGCGGATCTGTGGCCGTTGCTGTATGTGCTGCCGACCAAGGAAACCCAGCAGCATGGTCGCGAAGTACTGCGCGAGATCTTCGCCCAGTCCAATAACAGTCATTTGTTTAGCGCTGTGGAAGAAGCCACCTTGCAGCCGATGTCGCGGCTCAGTCGCTTGCTGGAAACCGGCGAGGATTATCTGGCGCGCAACGAGCCACCGGCGAGTGCCTTGCTCGAAGGCCTGCTGCGCGAAATCGACGCCAATTTCAACGAACAGACCATTCCGTCGTCGTTGCAGGATGTGCGCGGTCAGGTGGCGCGTCTGCTGACGTCTGCGGCATGACGATCAAACCGATGAGTTGGGCCTGGCAGTCACGGCGCACGCCGGTCAGACCCCAGGCCGCCGTGGCGTGGGGCGACGTCGCGCGGCGCTTGCACGCACGGTTGCTGTCGATCCCCGAGGAACAGGCCGGGCGCCTGCAAGCCACGGCCAATCGTGACGTGTTGGTGGTGACCGGTGTCGCAACGGATCTGCCGTGGGTCGACGGCGTGGCATATGCGGCGATGGACGACCGTGCACCGGGGCTGTGGCTGCCAACCAGTTGGGAGCCCGACCGGCCGACAGACCTGCTGGGGCTTGCGCTGTCCAATAGATTCGCGCGGGCGCCGCTGCTGCTCTGGCGCGAGCCAGCCGCCGTGGTGCCGCTGGATCGTTTGTTGCCAGTGACTGCGCAGCATTTGCAGCGCATTGATGCTTATTGGGCGGGCCGCTGATGCAATTACCGGAATCGCTGCACCCCTGGCGCGACTGGCTGCAATGGTTTGCCCCAGAACAACTACCCCTGTTTGCTGACCTGTTCGGGCGTCTGGATCCGGTGCTGGGTCCGCTGCGCGGCCAACAGCAGGGCGGGGTGCCCGAGCCCGACGGCTTGGCCGATCTGCAACGTCGTGGCCCTTATGAGCGGTTGTTGTCGAGTGAATGGTTGCTGGCCGATGAAGTGCCCGACGAGTTTCTGCGCCGGGCCGTGGTGGGTGAGCATCTGTTTCTCGCGCCGCAATATCGCTCGCATCAGGCCAGCCGCTTGATGGTTGTGCTGTTCGATGCCGGGCCGCTGCAACTGGGCGCCGCGCGTCTGGTTCACATGGCCTTGCTGATCCTGCTTGCACGTCGTGCCAAAGACGCTGGCGCCGAGCTGCGCTGGGGCATTTTGCAGCAGGCACCGGAACTGCATGCGCTCGACAGTGCAGCACAGCTCAAATGCTTGCTCAGCGCCCGTACCTTCAAAACCGTTGACACCGGGCACTGGCAGGCCTGGCGTGACGGATTGAATGCGCAACCGGAGCCCGTCGGCGAGTGCTGGCTGGTGGGCCAGCGCTTGTCCGCGACCGAGGGCTTGTCCTGCACCCATCGCGTCCAGGTATCGCGCAGCCTCGACGGACGCAGTCTGTCGGTGGCGCTGCAAGCGGCGGGCTCCCGGCGCGTGACTTTGCCGGTTCCCGATGAGCGCCTGGCCTTGCAGTTGCTCAAAGGCCAGTTCGAAGGCGAAGTGGTCGCGACTGCGCCAGCCGCCAAGGGGTGCGTTCCGCGTGTGTCGCTGACCTTGCCGCCAGTGATTTCCAGCGCGGGTACCCATGTCGCCATGAAGATGCTCGATGAACCGGGCATGGTGGTGATCAAGTTGCCGGCACAGAACCAGAAGAAGCCGATCGAGATACGCCGCAATCTGTGGGCTGTCGGAAAAACACCGTTGGCTCCGACGTTCTTTGGCAGAGCTTTGGGTGCCGTTCTGAGTGACGCATGGAAATTGTCGTTCTGGAACATGCCGGGCCTTAAATCGGTCGACAAGCCATGCCCCGAAGAACTGAAACTGCTGCCCGGCACTGCCACATTCCTGCCGGTGGCCGGATTGCGCAATCACTCGAGCGGCCGATTGTTCTTGCTCGATACCCAGGGGCATCTGGCGTTCTGGGTGCTGGAGACCGGGCGCTCACCGGCCAAGCCCTTGCCCCGGCATACTCATCACCTGACGAATAATGTCTTGGGTCTGGCCAAGACGTTCGGCAGCACGGCGACTTTTGTGCGCCGCGAAGGTAATCGCTTGCACGCACACACGGTTGACCCTGACGGCGAGGTCTCGGCTGCAGTTGACGTGGGTTTGGCCGAGCACATCAGTCAGGTGCTGTTTGTCGGCGGGCGGCGCAGGTATCTCGATAGCTGTGCGTTGCTGACCTTGAAAAATGACGAGTGCGAGAGCTGGCGCGTGGTATCGGCCGACGGCTCTGCTTTCGAAACGCAAAGAATTGACCTGGCACCCGGCTGGAAAGGTATCGGCCTGCTGAAAGAGGACAATGAGCCCTATTCCCTGCTGTTGCTCGGTCGGCAGGCCGTAGCCATTCATTACGAAGGCGAGCAACGCGTGTTATTCACCACTACCGATACCATCGCCAAATCAAGTTTTTGCCCCATGAGTGGCGTGCTCGCCGTGCTGACCAGCACCCGCGAGTTGCTGGTGTATTCGGTGCCGCAGCGCCTGATGCGCCTGCAAACGTTCTGCAACGATCAGCCGTACAAGAAGGAAGGCACCGATGACTGGACATGACGCGGCATTGATCCGCCGTCCGCTCTTGACCGGGCACCAACACATCGAGGGCCTGTGGTTTTCCGCCGATCGTTTCGACGAAAGCGAACGCGCCCGACTGCTCCTCGAACACTGGCAAACCGAGGCCCGGGCCTACCGTTTCGCCGACGGTGATCTGTTGCGCTTTCGCCAGCCCATCGCCGTGCAATGCGAGGCGTTGACCGGTTGGCCGCTGACTCGTCAAGGCACCGCACTGTGTTCGGCGCTGCTCGATCCGCAGGAAATGCGCAACCTGCCGGCTGCCGACCTTTGGCTGGTGCGCGGCAGTCACGTCAGTGCCCTGCATTTGCGCGATGCCGTGGTCCTGGCACCGGGTGACTGGCTTGACATCAGTGGCCTCACCTTGCTCGACACCTATGACTGTCGCAACGTGCTGCCGGAGCCAGTGCTTGAGCCCGTGACCGTGGTCACCGACCTTCGGGAAATTCTTGGCGACGCGTTGCGTCCGGTCAGCCCCGAGCAGGCACAGGTCATGAAAGCGTTGCTGGAACGTCAGCAAATCGCGGCGAAGGAGCCGGCCTATCAAGCCGTCACGGCGAAAGAAACGGGGTGGACGCAATCGGCTGACACGCCTTTGCCGTGGCTGAAGCTCGTTGTGACCCTGGCGATTCTGATAGCGGTTTTATGGATGGGGTCGCAGGGACAAAATCCCGGACTGCAAGGCTTGCCGGCGAAAACAGCGTCGCCGGTCTCGGTGCAAATCAGCGCCATCGTGGTCGGGACGTTGATCGGCGGGATTGCCCTGACTCTGATATTGGCCGGGCTGCGCCACCTGTTGCGCCGACCGGCGCCAGTGCTGCCTTCGGCTCCCCGTGTCGCCGAGCCCGGCATCGACGCCCGCGCCACACCGGTCAAAGCCAAGCCGTCGCGCTGGCGGCGCTGGGTGACGCGCCTGACTGAAAATTCGCGTCTGTCGGCTCTGTATGGCAAACGTCAGGCCGCCTACATGCGGCGCATGCTCGATATGTTCGAGGACGGCGATTTCGAAGAGGCGCTGCGTCACGCTATTCCATTGGGCAGCGAGCAGAGCAGCGGCGAGCAATCGTTCGGTACGCCGCAGCGCCGTGAGGATCTGATGATCGACCACGGCCGTGGACCCACGCGCTCGATCAGGTTCGAACACGACATGGAAGCGCATCTGCGGCAGATCTACCGGCAGACCTTTGAGCGTCTGGATCGCGAGGGCCGCATTGAGGAAGCGGTGTTCGTGCTCGCCGAGCTGCTCAAGGTGCGTCAGGAGTCGCTCGACTATCTGGAGAAGCACGGACGGCTGCAACAAGCCGCCGACCTCGCGCTGGCCTGGGATATGCCGTCTGCGATGATCGTGCGCCTGCTATGTCTGGCCGATAACTGGCAGCGCGCCTTGCTGGTCGCCCGGCGTGACGACGCGTTTGCAGCCGCCGTGACATTGCTGCAAGGCAAGTGGCCGGACAGCGCCGACCGTTTGCGTCTGGAATGGGCCGAATCGCTGACCCGCAAGGGCCTCTGGCTGCAAGCCGTCGAGGTGATCTGGCCGCTGACCGCAGAGCGCCAACGTGCTGCCCAGTGGCTGCTGGATGCTGAAGCGGCGGGGGGGAAGCTAGCGTTGGGCGCATTGGTGAAACGGGCGGTGCTGTTGCCCGATACCTTGCAGGCTTACGCCGAGTGGGTCGAGCAACTGCGCGATGATCCGGCGCGTCACGCCGAGCGCGCGGCATTGGCCGAGATTTTGTTGCAGCACAAGACGCACGTGAGTGCGCTGGCCTGGCTGGCCGGTGCCATCGTGCACGCGGTGCTGGCCGACCAGATCGACGGCCATTGTCGCTTGACGCATCTGCAATTGCAGGCACTGGTCAGCATGAGCAAGGACAAACTGTTGCAGGCCGACCTGCCGGGGGCGTTACCGACCCTCGCCGCGAGGGTCTCGTTGTCGCAAGTGGGTGAGCCACTTGAATGGACAGCCCCGTTCATGGGCAACCGCAAGATTCTCGATGCGGTGCCGCTGGAGCAGGGGCGTTATTTGCTCGCGTTGGGTGAGGCGGGGGCGATGGTAATCGATGCGCAAGGTCAGAGCCTGTGCCATTTCCCGGTGCCGGCACACGACATAGTGCTGGCCCATGACCGGCAGGTCGTACTGGTGCTGGCCCGACGCGATGATGTCTGGCGTATCAGCAAGCTCGATCTGGTCACGCGCAGTGCGACAGATCTGGGCGTGCAGCGGTTTGACGTGTTCGCCCGGTCATTCGACGGTTTGACCTGGACCGTCGGACGGGATCGGCAGGTACGGGTAGTCGATGTCGATCATGGATTCGAAACCCTGTGGCATGTCAGCGATTTGCCGGGTCAGGTCTGCGGCATGAAAGATGATGCGCAAAACGAACTGCTGTGGCTGACTCACCCGGACCAGGGCTTGTATCTGTGGCACTACCGCTTGCCCGAGCGTCGGCTGATCAGTCGGGATTTGATGCCGGCCTTGCCAGTGGGCAGTTTCCGGTTGCTCGACACCGATGGTCGGGTACTCGGCGCAACACTCAAACTGGCTGACAATGAAGATCCTGTTCTGGTGGTTGAGTGGATCGGCGGGCGCAAAGGCTACCGGTTACCGGGGCTGGATGCGCAAGAAAGCGATGGGCTGGATGTGTATCTGCATCTGCATGGCCAATGGATGCTGACTCGTTACCTGATCAACGATCACCAGATGCGGTGGCATTTCATTCATCGCGGCAGCGACCAACTCTGCGCCACGTTGCAATGGCCTTTGCACGGTGCGCAATTACGCTGTTTCGGGCCCGATTTCTTGCTGTTCGATCACCATGGGCGTTTCAGTCATATCAACGTCGACGCGGCCACCCAACACAACCTTTCGCTGAATTGAACCGGCCGGGCCGCCTACGCTTTAACCCAGCGCTGGCGGCTCCACGCACTCAACCAGTCCACCGCAAACACCAGCACCAGCATCGCCAGAATCACTGTGCTGGCCTGCGCTTCCTGAAACAGGCTCAGGCTCACATACAGCATCTGCCCGAGCCCGCCAGCGCCGACAAAACCCAGCACGCTGGCCATTCGGATGTTGTTCTCCCAGCGATACAGGCAGTAGGCGAGCAGTTGCGGCGCAAGGTTGGGCAAGGTGCCGTAGCAGAAGGCGAGGATCGGGTTGCCGCCCTGCAAACGGATCGCTTCGGCGGGTTGCGGCGGGGTGTTTTCCAGGGCTTCGGCGAACAATCGGCCGAGCACGCCAGTGGTGTGTAGGGCAAGGGCGAGGGTGCCAGCGTTTGGGCCCAGGCCGGCGGCGAGCACCATCAGCGCGGCCCAGACCAGCTCGGGGATCGCCCGCAGGCCGTTGAGCAACAGGCGCGAAACACTTTGCAGCGGCCAGCCGAAACGCCCGGCAGCGGGCAGGGCGAGGAGGATGCCGAACAACGCCGCGAGCAGGGTTCCAATAGCTGACATGGCCAACGTTTCCATCGAGCCTTTGAAAATGGCTTTCAGGTAATCCGCACTCAGATCCGGGCTGAAAAAGCGCTGCACATACGCCGCCATCTGTTTCAGGCTGGTGGCGCTGCCCAGTTCGCTGATGTCGAGGCTCAGGTAAGTGAAAGCAGCGATGACGGCCACACCGATACCCGCGATCAGCAACAGATTGATCAGGCGATTCATGCCAGTCTCCAGCGCAGCAAGCGGCTAAGTTGATCGGCTGCGAGCACCAGCAGCAGGAAGGTCAGCAGAATACTGGCGACCTCACCGCCAGCGAACATGCGGATCGACAGATCGATTTGCTGGCCGAGCCCTCCGGCACCAACAAAGCCCATCACCACCGAAGCGCGGATCGCGCACTCCCATCGATACACCGTGTACGACAATAATTCCGCCGCCACATTGGGCAGAATACCGTAGGCAAAAGCAGCCAGTCGGCCACTGCCAGCCTGCAACAACGCGTGTGCCGGCCGCTGACTGGTGGACTCGAAAATCTCCGCGTAAACCTTGCCGAGCATGCCGCTGTAGGTGATGGCGATTGCCAGCACACCCGCCGCCGGCCCTAACCCGACGGCGCGCACGAACAGCAGCGCCCAGACGATTTCCGGCACGCTGCGCAAAAAGATCAGCAAGCCGCGAATCGGCCAGCGCAGCAAACGCCCCAGCCGACTTGGAACACCGCCCCTCGAGGCCGCGGACAGCGATAGGGCGCGACTGGCGATCAGGCTGGCCGGTATCGCCAATACCAGCGCCAGCGCCATGCCGGCTGTGGCGATGGCCAGGGTTTGCAAGGTGGCTTTGAGCAGTAACTGGAGAAACGCTTCGTCGTGCGCCGGTGGCCAGAATTGCGCGACAAACCGGCCCATTTCATTCTGGCTGTCGGGTAGCAGCACGCCCAGATTCAGTTCACTGAGCTGGATCCCCGGCCACAACAAGGCAATCGCCAACACGGTCAACAGCAGCCGTGGCCATGCCGCGGGATCCCGTGAATCAGCGCTCAGCATCGTGGAATCTGCACAGTCAAAGGCGCCACCGCAGCCGTTGGCGATTGCATTTTTTCGTTGGCGTACAGCGCATCGAGCATCTCGGGGCTGACTTGATCGCAAGGACTGTCGAACAGAATCTGCCCCTCTCGCAAACCGATGATGCGAGGAAAGTGCGAGAGCGCCAGATCCACCGCGTGCAGGCTCGCCACCAGCGTAACGTTGTGCTCGCGGGCATGCCGAGACAGGATCGACAGCGTGTGCCCGGCCATGACTGGGTCCATCGCCGAAACCGGCTCGTCGGCCAACAAAATCTCCGGCGCCTGATACAGCACCCGAGCGATGCCGACGCGCTGCAATTGGCCCCCCGACAATTGCTGGCAATGGGCGAACAGCTTATCGCCCAGATCCAGACGCGCCAACGCCGCGCGGGCGCCGGGCACGTCCAGCGGATGGAGTAGATTCAACAAACTTTTGCCCAGACTCCACTGCCCGAGTTTGCCGGCCAGCACCGCCGTGACCACCCGTTGACGCGGCGGCAGGGGCGGTGCCTGGTGCACCAGACCGATACGCGCGCGCAGGCGCTGCCGTTGGTGCGCAGACAACTGCCAGGCGCGCTCGCCTAGCACTTGGATCTCACCGCTGCTGGGCCGCAGAGCGGTGGCCAGCAGGTTGAGCAAACTCGATTTACCAGCGCCGGACGGGCCGATGATGGCGACCTGTTCGCCGACGCCAATCTGCAAGTCGATGCTGCGAAGCGCGTCGACTCCATTGGCGTGACGCAGGCTACCTTGGGTGAGGCGTAAGGTCATTTCAGCAGATCGGCAGCGCGGGCGGCTTCCTCGATGCCCTTGTAGTTCTCAGGCTTGGTATCGATGAAGCGGCTGGCCGCCTGCAGATCAAGAATCTTCTTCTGCTCAGGGTTGGCCGGGTCCAGATCGAGGAAAGCTTTTTTGATCTTCGCCGCCAGTGCCGGGTCGAGCGTGCCGCGCACGGTCCAGTTGTAATCGAAGTAGGGCGGGGTGGTGGCGAAGACTTTCACTTTTGTGGTGTCGACCTTGCCGGCATCCACCAGTTTCTGCCAGACACTGGCGTTCAACACACCCGCGTCGACCTTGCCGGCCTGCACCCAGGCAACGGTGGCGTCGTGGGCGCCGGAGTAGGCGACGCGGCTGAAATACGCTTCCGGCTTAATGCCGTCATTTTTCAGCATGAAGTAACGCGGCATCAGGCTGCCGGAAGTGGACGACACGGAACCGAAGGCGAAGGTCTTGCCTTTCAGGTCGGCCAGGCTCTTGACGTTCGGGTCAGCCGTGATGAATTTGCTGGTGAACTGCGCGTCCTGTTCGCGCTGCACCAGTGGAATCACCGGGGTGGTGGCGTCGGTCTTCAAGCGCGCCTGAACAAAGGTGAAGCCGCCCAGCCAGGCCATGTCGAGACGGTCGGTGGCGAGTGCTTCTACTACCGCCGGGTAATCGGCCACCGGCACGAACTGCACCTTCATGCCCAGTTGTTGTTCCAGATAAGCGCCCAGTGGCTCGAATTTGCGCAGCAGCTCGGTCGGGGCCTCATCGGGAATGGCGCTGACCTTCAGCACATCGGCGGCGTGCGCCACCAGAGCGGAAAAGGACAGGGCCAGACCGGCCGTCAATGCCAGGGTTCGCTTGAGCATGGGAATCTCCGTTTCGTAAGCGTCAATGTCGGTGCGCCTGCAACTGGGCGCAAAGTCAGGTTAGACGAAACGGCGAGGTTATACGCATTCGACGATCCAAAGGCCAGTGTTGACAGGCGCCGCTTATAAATGAGCGCGGCGCGAGCAGCTTGTTCCCGGGCTTTAAGGTCAGTTGGACTCAGGCAATCTGGCAATCACTTTGATCTCGAAATCGAAACCATACAGCCAGGTCACGCCCACTGCGGTCACGGTCGGATGTGGCGCGTCGCCCCAGAATTCTGAAAGAACCACATTCCTGATCGCCTCGAGCTTCGATTGCGGGTCGACGATGAAGACGGTGACATCCACCACGTCGCCGAAGGTACAACCGGACTCATTGAGGATGGCGTTCAAATGGCTGAAGGCCAGGCGCACCCGGGTTTGCAGATCCGGCTCGGGTGAGCCGTCCTCGGTGCTGCCGACTTGTCCCGAGACAAAGAGAAAGCTGTTGGAGCGAATGGCCGCTGAGTAGCGATTGCGCTCGTAAAGCGTTCTGCGTTCAGGAGGAAAAACTACGTCGCGCTGCGTCACGGGGTGTCTGCCTGGCGCGGCAGCGATACCCACGGTACGGCTGCGCGTCGATGTGCCTAGCCCATCTACGCGTCCGATTCTGATGCCCGTATTGCCCGAATTTCACGCGCGCTGCCCGGATATGCAGTTCGACATGGGCGTTAGTGTTGGCATCGTCGATATCATTGATGAAAACGTCGATTGCGTGGTGCAAGGCAGTGAACTGCTGGATCAGTCGCTGATGGCCCGCAAGGTCGCGGATTTGCCACTGGGCGTGTTTGCCGCGCCTGCTTATCAGGCCCGCGCCGGCACATCGCGTCGGGACGGCGCGGAATGGGAGTCCTCTGGCTGCCCACGTACATGTCCGACGCCCATGTAGCACGAGGGTGAGTGAGTGCCGCTGTTCGAAGATTGGCAACTTGAGCCGATGCCTCTGTATGTAGCGTATCCGCCCAGCCGGCATGTAACCCTGAAGTTGCGAGTGTTTATCGATTGAGTGGTGGCGTTGATGACGTAGTGAGTGACTGGTTTGCTTTTTGCTTGTACGACTGCGATGCCGTCAAATAACTTACACAAATGGCGACTTGAAAGCCTGCAGTCGTGATGTGCATGGTTTTCGCCTCCAGGAGCTGCACCCATAATGAACATGTACATCGATATCGTCGGCGCCTGTAATTTAAGCTGCCCTTCCTGTCCGATGGGTAACTCGGAAAACCTCAATTTCAAGAAATCCATGCAACTCGACATGTTCAGGCAGATCGTCGAGAAAGCCAAACGTGAAGGTGTTCGCTCAATCTTTCTCTACAACTGGACCGAGCCGCTGGTTCATCCAAAGATTGGCGAGTTTATCGAAATCGTTAACGCGGCGGGCTTGAACAGCGGTGTCAGCACTAACTTGAATCTGGCCAAGAACATGGAAAAAGCCTTGATGGCCGAGCCAGGGTTCTTCCGTATATCGCTCTCGGGTTTCTACCAGGAAACTTATGAGAAGGGTCATGTGGGTGGTGATATTGAAGTTGTAAAACAAAACATGATTGCCTTGCATGACATTAAACAGCGATATGGTTTAGCCACCCAGGTCGACGTTTACTATCATCGCTACCTGGACAACATGGAAGAAGAAGCGCTGATGCGCGAGTTCAGTGAGCGCTTGGGTTTCAAATTCACTACTGGCTATTCCGTGATGATGCCGCTGGAGAAGACCCTGGCGATTGTCGAGGGCGATTCCTCTGTCACCGAGACCGATCTCGAGACCCTGAAAAGGCTCGCGTTGCCGCCTTATGCTGATCTTGTGAATGTCATCCAAAACTATCCCCCGCAGATCTGTGTCCTGAAGGACGATTGGCTGGTAATTGACTGCAATGGCAATACGGTACTGTGTTGTTCGATTTTCAATCAGACCGAATATCAAGTGGGTAAGTACCTTGACATGCCCCTTGATGAACTGACTCGACGCAAATCCACGCAGAAAAACTGCGCCGACATGTGTGATCGATGCGCCAGCAAGGGCATGCATATCTACTCGATGAATAACAATCGGGGTGTGTTGGAGAGCCATGCGGTTAATCGCATCATCGATTTTCAACGACGCAGTATTCTCGAACTGCCGATTGATAGCGAACAACTTGGCCGGGCCGGCGAAGTCAGTGCCGAAAACTTCGATGAAGCCCAATACTTTCAATTGAATGAAGACGTCAGGCAAGCCGTTCAAAGCGGCGCTTTCTCCAGCGGCTACCAGCACTATTTGCTGTTTGGCCGTTTGGAGGGAAGACTCGGTGCCGGTGTCTTTACAGTGGTTTAAACAACGATCAGGCGGACAGCAGATGATCCGATAGCCAAACGATAAAGCGTTGGGCCATCGGACCGTTCTCACTGTCGCGATGGGTCGGTAACGCCCAGTTCGGGCCGCGAATCGAGTCTTCGACCAGCCATCAACCGTAGGCGTGATTGACTCTTTGTTCCATCAGGCTAACTATCGGCGGATAACAACATGACCGAAGGACCCTGCCTTGATCGAACGACGCCAATTCAGCGGAGGTATGAAGGGGAAAAACCTCCGCTATTTGAATGAACAATCAGCTGACACCCGCGTGACCCGCACTGGTTTTCTGCTGCTCGAACACTTTTCACTGCCGGCCTTCACCCAGGCGCTGGATACCATCATCACCGCCAATCTGTTGCGCGCAGAGTTGTTTGCTTCCCGCACGTTCGGGTTAGGCGAAGGTGAGGTGAACAGTGATCTGGGTTTGGTCATTCGCCCGGATGTGCGGATTGATCTGGCGGCCCTTCAAGAGCTTGATCTACTGGTGGTGTGCGGTGGTTATCGAACCGAGCTTAAGGCGACGGATGAATTGATCAGCCTGTTGCGCGCGGCGGCGGAGCGGGGCGTCAGTCTCGCAGGGTTGTGGAATGGCGCTTGGTTTCTCGGGCGCGCCGGATTACTCGATGGCTATCGCTGCGCGATTCACCCGGAGCATCGTCCGGCGCTCACCGAGATTGCCAAGGCCACGCAAGTCAGCAGCGAACCCTATGTAATTGATCGTGACCGGCTCACCGCGTCGAGTCCGTCTGGAGCTTTCCACATGGCGCTGGATTGGATCAAGGGCTTGCACGGCAAAGCGTTGGTCGAAGGCATCGAGGATATTCTGGCGTTCGAAGAGTCGCGGTACCGGCGGATCAAACCGGATGAAAACATCTGCGTGAGTGCGCCGTTGCGTGAAGTGGTGAAGTTGATGGACGCCAACCTTGAGGAGCCGCTGGAGTTGGAACAACTGGCGGTGTATGCCGGGCGATCTCGGCGCCAGTTGGAGCGCTTGTTCAAGGAGCAACTCGGTACCACGCCGCAACGTTACTACCTGGAACTGCGCATCACCGAAGCGCGGCGTTTGCTACAACACACCGAGCTTTCCCAGGTGGAAGTGCTGGTGGCCTGCGGCTTCGTTTCCCCAAGCCATTTCAGTAAATGCTACAGCTCATACTTCGGCTATCGCCCCTCAAGAGAAAAACGCCTCGTTAAATAACCCGAGGGAACTGATACTTGCCGGTCAAGCGCTTGGTGTAGTTCTCAGGCGCCGGGTGCGGTGCGGCGTTAGCATCGCCCTTCAACGTTACCGTCGGCACACTGATCGACGGTGCGGTGGCCAGTTTCTGCTCCAGCGCTGCGTATTTTACTTCGCCCTGCCAGCGCCGCTGGTTGCCTATTGCGCAGGGTGTCTTTGGAGAGGAACTGCGTATCGCCATAAGCTCGCGCCTAGGGCATCAACACTCGATAACCCTTGGTCGCCAGCAACGGCGTGCCATCTTCATGGTGACGTCTCCTGTACAAGCTCCTGGCCAAGGGTTCCTTATAAATCCTTCAAACCTTGAGTGCATTTGAGCGCAGGGACGTATCAGGCCTGTGTCGAAGCAGGTCATTGTTGAAAGGCGCTGTATCGCGGCGAGGGGTTATACAGAGTGTGATACACAGCGAAAAACCCACTGATCACTGGCCCGAAGCCGGGCAAAATAATAAGTCGCTGTTTTAAAACAAAAAATAATTCATTTCGTGCTTCACAAACGAAAAGAATGTTGGTAAATTGCGCCCCGTTCTCGCAGTGATCCTCACGGAGCCGCTGATAAGAGCTGTAGGGGCGTCGCCAAGCGGTAAGGCAGCAGGTTTTGATCCTGCCATGCGTTGGTTCGAATCCAGCCGCCCCTGCCATATATCGAAAAACGCCAACTTCGCAAGAAGTTGGCGTTTTTTTATGCCTGCGATTTGTGCCACGACGGAGGAGGGCTGGCGCGCACGATGCCGGAGCACCGTGCGCGCCCCTCACTCAGTGCGGTGCGCGCGGGATGGTTTTCATCAGGTCTTCGGGGCTGATGTGGCCGACCACACTGCCCGGTTGCGGCAGGCTGAGGATGTGGCCCTTCATCTTGCCAATGATGTGCATCTCGCACGGTTTGCAATCGAACTTCAGCGTCAGCACTTCATCGCCGTGGATCAACTGCATCGGCGCGACTTTGGTGCGTACGCCGGTCACGCCTTTGGCCTGTTTCGGGCACAGGTTGAAGGAGAAGCGCAGGCAGTGCTTGGTGATCATCACCGGCACCTCGCCAGGCTCTTCATGCGCTTCATACGCGGCGTCGATCAGCTTCACGCCGTGACGATGGTAGAAGTCGCGAGCCTTCTGGTTGTACACGTTGGCCAGGAACGTCAGGTGCGAGTCCGGGTACACCGGCGGCGGGGTGGTTTCAGCTTTGCGGCTGCCGCGTGGGTGAGCGGCGACACGGGCGGCAGTCAGGGCTTCGATCACTTCACGGCGCAGGGATTTGAGCTGTGAGTTGGGGATGAAGAACGCTTGTGGCGCATCGAGTTTGATGTCGGTGGCGTGGTACTGCGTGGTGCCGAGTTGGCCGAGCAGATCGCGCAGTTGCTCCAGCGCCTGCTCGGGCTTGTTGGCAACGCCGAACGGGCCGTCAAGCGTGACGCTGGCGCTGATGCCTTCTTCGCTGGTGGCGGTGAGGTCAAGCTGTTCTTCACGCAAGCGGGCGAGCCAGCTCAACGCCACGCGACGTTCGGAAGAAGTCTTTTGCAGCGCCTGTTGCCAGTTGTGATCGAGGTTGCGATTCAACGGATGGCTCGGGCGCAGCTTGTACAGGCCTTCCGGCATCTCGTTAGGCTCTACGCGATAGCGGTAGCGCTTCTCGCCGTCTTCTTCGAACTCGCCTTTTGGCTCAGCGATGTTGGCGCGGAAACCGACCACTTCCCGTTTGACCAGCACGTTCAAGCCATCACCGTTGGACAGCGGCTCGTGGGTCACGACCTGCATATCACGCTTGCCGACTTTCTCGACCGTGCCCACCGGCAGACCGGTGAACGTCGGCGAGTCAAACGCGCCAATGTCGATCTTGCGATCGGTCACGAAGTAATCGGTGCTGCCGCGATGGAAAGTCTTTTCCGGATCGGGCAGGAAAAAGTGCGCGGTGCGGCCGCTGGAGGCACGGGCCAGGTCCGGGCGATCTTCGAGCACGTCGTCGAGGCGCTGGCGGTAATAGGCGGTGATGTTCTTCACGTAGCCCATGTCTTTGTAGCGACCTTCGATCTTGAACGAACGCACGCCGGCTTCAACCAGGGCCCGGATGTTGGCGCTCTGGTTGTTGTCCTTCATCGACAGCAGGTGTTTTTCGTAGGCAATCACGCCACCCTTTTCATCTTTTAGGGTGTAAGGCAATCGGCAGGCCTGGGAGCAGTCGCCACGGTTGGCGCTGCGGCCGGTCTGCGCGTGGGAAATGTTGCACTGGCCGGAGAATGCCACGCACAGCGCGCCATGAATGAAGAACTCGATCGCAGCGTCGGTTTCGTCGGCGATTGCGCGGATTTCTTGCAGGTTCAGTTCGCGGGCCAGTACCAGTTGCGAGAAACCGGCCTGATCGAGGAACTTCGCCCGCTCCAGGGTGCGGATATCGGTCTGGGTCGAGGCGTGCAGTTCGATCGGCGGAATGTCCAGCTCCATCACGCCCAGATCCTGGACGATCAGCGCATCGACGCCGGCGTCGTATAGCTGATGGATCAGCTTGCGTGCTGGTTCCAGTTCGTTGTCGTGCAGGATCGTATTGATGGTGGTGAAGATGCGCGCATGATACTTGCGGGCGAATTCCACCAGTTCGGCGATTTCGCTGACTTCGTTGCAGGCGTTGTGGCGGGCACCGAAGCTCGGGCCGCCGATGTACACGGCGTCGGCGCCGTGCAGGATCGCCTCACGGGCGATGGCCACATCGCGGGCAGGGCTGAGCAATTCCAGGTGGTGCTTGGGCAAGGACATAGTTTTTTTAGTCAGGCTGTCACGGTTAGTCGCGCATTGTACCTGCGAAATGGCCGACCGGCACCCGTATGCCGATTCAGGTGTATTGAGTCCGCTGGCACAGTTCTGAAAATTCCATAACTGTGGTTTCTATCAGTTGTTTAATCGCCAATATTCAAACACATTCATCGCCCGATAGTCCGGTGTGCGCAGCTGTCTAAATTCCGGTTTGTTAGTTTGGGAATCAAGGGTGCCTGGTCATGAAAAAAACTGAATATTATGCAACGAATGATCTTGATGAAGAAACGCTAAAGGCTGGTACGGCTTGTGCCGTGAGAAATAATGTTTTCGACGTTAAATTCTCAACACCATTTCCGATGGTCGAGGAGGTTTTTCGGCGGCTCAGTTTATATATGAATCATTAAGCGAGGGCACTATCAGCATCATCGGTCGTAGCGCGCCATTGGATGAGTTTGTACAGCTTTCGATTGTGCTTGCGCGATCTATGGAAGATGGCACGTACGAATTCGTTCACTTTGGCGAAGGGGTTTCGGGAGTCTTTGTATCCCATGCCGGCATAATTACCCTTCTCAAAGGCGCAGTTTCTTTCAAGAGAGATAAAGTATCTAAAACAATTGAGGTGGTTTTTGAAACGGACTTCGAATATGACGAAGAGCATTATCATATTTCAAGTGAAAGCGTCTTTCTCAAAGCAACAGGTCCACTTTGAACTCAACGTGCTGCTTTACCCTTGAGGGCGGCGATACATTCAGCGTCGATGTCGCCTGCCCGCAAGCCTTAATGCGCAAACTGCTCATTAAGGAATTTGTGGTGTGATGTCAGGCCTTGGCGGCCATTGCGGTCACTTCCACACGCATGCCTTCTACGGCCAGCGAGGCAACGCCTACGGCTGCACGAACCGGCCACGGCTTGGCGAAGAAGCGCTTGTAAACCTCGTTGAACGCGGCGCGATCAGCCATATCGGTGAGGTAGATGGTCAGGTGCATGACCCGATCCATCGAACTACCGGCACGTTCCAGGGCAACTTTCAGCGCTTGCAGTGTGCATTCGCTTTGTTCGGTAATGCCACCCAGTTCCAGGTTGCCATCGGCGCGGGTCGGAATCTGGGTGGAGACCATGATCCCGCCGAACGTCGCGACGTCGGAGGAAATGGAGTCGGCGTCCGGATCGGGGGTGAAGGTGATGTTTTGGTTGGCCATGGGAGTCCTTGTCTGAGCGAGTGAATATCGCGGCAGTTTACAGATTCCCTACGGACATGGCCCCTTCAGAGAAAACGTACTGGCAATCCGGATCACACAGGCAGCGTCGCCGCCTCTGCCGCGAGGGCTGACAGGACACTGGGTCGTGTAGCGACGCGGCGACTATAACTGGCGAGGGCCGGCCAGTTTTCTATGTCGATATTGAAGGTCGGTAGCCATGTGAGCACGGTGAACAGATAAGCATCGGCAACTGTGAACGTACCCATCAGATAGTCCTGATCCGAGAGGCTGCCGCTCAGGTAATCCAGACGTTTGAAGAGCTTTTGCCTGAAAACGGTTTTGATCGCTTCCGGGAACTCAGCACTGAACAGCGGGGCGCTGCCACCATGGATTTCGGCGCTGATGAAGTTCAGATGTTCCTGCAACCTCGAGCGCTCCCAGGTGCCGTTGGCCGCTGCCATTGCGTGGCCCGGCGCCTGATCCGCCAGATATTGAAGAATCGCCGGCCCCTCCGTCAGGACCTCGCCGTTATCCAGTTCCAGCGCTGCAACGTACCCCTTGGGGTTGATCTTGCGAAAGTCGCGCCCGTCGGCGGTGCATTTGCTCTGGTTATTGACGCGAATCAGTTCGAACGGCAAGCCCAATTCCAGCAGGACAATGTGCGGGGAGAGGGAGCAGGTCATGGGCGCGAAATACAGTTTCATGGCACTTCCTGGCTGAAAGAAGGTGTCAGGATCACTCGTCGTCTCAGGCTTCGCAAAGGTCATTTCGAGTGTTAGCGTATGACAAAATCTCATGGTCATTGAACTTCACATGTTTGCCAGACTTCCTTCTCTCAACGGCTTGAAAGCCTTCGAATCCGCCGCTAGGCACATGAGTTTCACTAGGGCAGCCGAAGAGCTTAACGTCACGCAAACCGCCATCAGTCATCAGATTCGCCGGCTCGAAGAGGCGTTGGACGTGCCTCTGTTTCTGCGCCTCAAGGACGGTTTGGCACTTACTGAGCATGGTCAGGCCTATTTGCCCGGTATCCGTTCGGCATTCCAAGGGCTGCGCTATTCGACCGAACAATTACTGGCGTCGCGCAACAACAGTGTGTTGACCCTCAGTACCTTGGTATCGGTGGCGTCGAAATGGTTATTGCCACGTCTGCCGTCGTTTCAGCAGGCGTATCCCCATATTGATGTTCGGGTCAGCGCCTCCACCGATCTGGTGGATTTTCGCAAGGGCGGCATTGACGCAGCGATTCGTTATGGTCGGGGCGACTGGAAGGGTTTGCGCGCCGACTTCTTGATGTCTGATGAAATATTCCCGGTATGCAGTCCCGCATTGCCTGGCGGGGCGAAGGCCTTGAGCACACCAGCCGATCTTGCGAACCACACGATGCTGCAAGTCAGTGGCATGACCGCCGGAGACTGGAACACCTGGCTCAGTGCCGCCGGTCAGCCAGCGCAACTGGCCGAAGGGCCAAGGTTGACGTTTGATCTGGCGATGATGGCGGTGCAGGCCGCTGTGGACGGGCAAGGCGTATGCATGGGGCGTTCGACCTATGTCGCCGATGATCTGCGAGCAGGGCGACTGGTGGCGCCATTTGCTCTGCGCTTGAAAGATGATTTGGGGTTCTATCTGGTGGCGCCTCATGAAACGGCTGATTCGCAAAAAATAGTGGCCCTCAGGACATGGTTGCTGGCGTCGCTGGACAATAACGTGAGCGGTTCAATGGAGCGTGACCACCCTGCGACTTTCTCCAATCCTGATTCTGTCGAGGGCCCTGTTTAACGCATCAAGCGCGTCGAGAAGGGCTTTGGCCTCCGCTTCTCGACTATCCCCCCAGAGGCGTTCGGCCATTTTGTTCAACGCCTGGATGGCGCGTTCGATGTCTGCGGCTGTTGCGGTCTCTTGAACGACCGGCTGTTTCTTCGGCATTGCGACATCCTCGGCAAGTGCGTGCTATGGAAACGAGATAAAAGGGGTTCGATTGCTAAAGGGTATAACGTGTCGAGCACGAAGGCGTACGCTGATCATGTCATTGCTGCGCTAGGTGTTATGGGTGATGGCACCACAATCAATCCAGTAAGGCGCGAGTGCCTTGGCTGGCTCCTGCTCAAAGGGGTCGACATGCTGTCAAACCTTGAACTGCGCCACATCATCGAATCGGCTTTTTTGCCGCTCTCGTGCACATGTCAGATTGAGCCACAGGGTTATCTTCAGGCGCAGATCCATGACCCTCTATCGGGGCGGATAGAGTTGATGGTCACAGGCATTTCCATCACGTGTCTGAAAGGAAACCAGGCAATAACTGCACTCGTCGATGAAATTCGCGCAGAGCTCAGCCTTGCTCATGAAATGAGAGCGTGGCCGCGTGAAAGGGCGGCGTCCTCATCTCAGGCGTAAAACGGATAGTCGATGTAGCCGCGCTGATCACCACCAAAAAAGCTGCTCGGGTCCGGGGTGTTGAGCGGTAAGCCCTCGTGAATCCGTCGCGGCAGGTCAGGGTTGGCCAGAAAAGGTCTACCGAACGCGATGATGTCGGCGCGACCTGAGATCAGTGCTCGCTCGGCGGACTCGGCGTCATACCCGCCGGCCAGAATCAGAACGCCTTTCCAGGCTTGGCGAAGCTGGGCGATGATCGCGTCCCAGCGCGGGTCGAAGTTTTCGTCCTTGACCGTCCCGACCATCGCAGGCTCCACCAGATGCAGGTAGGCCAGATTCCATTGGTTGAGCATCTCGACGAGATGACCGAACGTAGTCTCGGGTGTGTCATCGCCCATGCCCATGAATCGTCCCATCGGCGTCAGCCGCACACCGACCCGTTCAGCACCTACTTCTTCAGCGACCGCCGCTACCACCTCCAGCAGAAAGCGTGCGCGATTCTCAACGCTGCCGCCGTAATCGTCTTCGCGCTGGTTACTGTTGCTGTTAAGGAATTGATCGAGCAGATAACCATTTCCGGCATGGATTTCCACGCCGTCCATGCCGGCATCCAGCGCGTTGCGCGCCGCTCCAGATACCGTTACCCTTTTCATCGACGATAAAAGTCTTGCCGGGCACGGGTAAGGCGCTGGGCGCGACCGGCAGACCGGCGTCGGGTTGGAAGCTTGGGTGCGAAACCCGCCCGACGTGCCCAGGCAGTGCCAGCAGTTGCATCAACGCGTTGTATTTGCCCAATCATCGTGGATCGAGCCGCATCAATGTGTTTATCGACTTTCTCGTGGAAATCCTCAATCCTGACGCCCCGTCCATAACCAACGCTTGACCGGCTCTATGCGCGAGTGATTATTTTGTCTGGAGCTATTTTATTTGAGCGGGACGAGGTGGTGTTGGAGTGCAGGGCTGCGGAATTGACTGAATAGGTGCTCAAACGGTTCAGAAAGACCGGCTTGACAGTTGCGAATCCCAGAAACGGCAAAACCCTGAATAATCAGGGCTTTGTCGTATAAAGATGGCGGAGGCGGTGGGGTTCGAACGCATGGAACTGCTACCGTCGACTGTTTTCAAGTTCGAATATTAATCCTTATCTTTCAGCAGCTTAGAAGATATTTGTTTCTATTTTGCAGGACTGGTTATGCGACTCACGCTCTCTATAATGAGTCACCGGCCATGCCTAAAGCGCTTGTTATGTCAACTTCCCCTGATCAAAAATTTGCTGTCGTTTTACGCCGTGCTTCAAACTGCGATCTAGAAGATCTGATAGCCATTCGGATTGAGGCCATGCGCGAAAGCCTAGAGCGGCTTGGGCGGTTTGATCCTGATCGCGCGCGCGAACGGTTTCATAGTGGTTTCGACGCTAGCAGCACGCGCCGCATAGAAGTATCAGGTGATATGGTCGGTTTTGTTGTTCTCAAAGACCATCAAAGCGAGCTTCTGCTTGACCACTTGTATGTGATACCTAGCGCCCAAGGAGCAGGGATAGGCACCGAAGTTCTCACTCAGATTTTCAGAAAGGCGGATGAGATCGGACGCCCTATTAAGGTTGGCGCTCTCAAAGAAAGCGCTTCAAATCGCTTTTATATTCGCCATGGTTTCGTATTTGTCGAAAGCGGTGAATTTGATAATTATTATGTCCGCGCCAACAGTAATACCGTTAGTTTGGGTAACTAGGCGAATCTTGATACGGTGACCAGTCAAAGGTTGTACAGCCAGATGGGCATCAACCTGTGCGGCAACAGGTCGGAAATATCACTCGCCCGCTGCGTCGGCAGACGCGTGAGAACGTCTTTCAGATATCGACCTGAGTCATGCATCGTGACTTCGGTGTACGCTTACGCATCGGGCATGTGAAATTGAAGAGCTGCTGCCGCATAAATGGCAACTCGGTTACGTTCCAGTTATCGCCTTCATATCGCTCGTAATCCCATTGGTGACCCGTCTGGCGGAACAAGGATTAGACCGGGTCGGCCTAGTGAAGCTAACTTGAGCGGCGTCCAGTCAGCGCCGGGGCGACGCGATCACGCATGTTCCGCTGCCAACATTGACCTGAACTGAGAAATGATCTTTGAAGATAGCCCGGCCCCTTCGAACACTGCGCAGGTGAAGCTAATGGGTGCAGGGCCTGGAGCAGTTATGATGCGGTCTGCAACCACAGCGACCGGACTGTTTCGATAAAGCGTGCGCCCTTCATAACCTACGGCATTCTGTTGTAAGAAGTCAGCGCTGTTCGAGGTATGAGGAACCGTGTCGAGAAGCCCGGCCCTGGCAAGTGCCAGCGTTCCCCCACAGATACCTGCAATTGTCGCCCCACTTGAGCGACTGGCATGAAGAAAGTCTCGAATATCCGGTGCTTCTGCACGTTCCCAGATCGTTCCTCCAATGATGACAACAACGTCCGGTTTCCAGTCCAGACATTGCTGCAAACTGCTATCAACCGTTACAGCCAATCCGCCCTGCGAGCGGAACTGCCCCGTAGCAGGAGCGAAAAACCTGACGTCGATCCCGTAAAACGGTGACGCAGTTCCAGCAATGAAAGCATATTCCCAGTCCGCAAAACCGGGTGTCAGTATCAAACCCACACGTGCCATCAGTCAGAATCCTCCATGAATGCCAATAACGAATGGCGACAATAAACAGACATCAAGGCTGCTTCGGGTCGGTTGCTGCGCCTTATGATAGGCAGCAATCGGCCAAAAACGGCCTGTCGATAACGCTTGATCAGAACGCCGTCTTCACAACCCTACGCTTCTAGACGGCGAGCAAGTGTACCGCCTTCAGTTTGTCATTGATGCTGCGTTTCACGTACAAACTCGATGAGCGCCTGTAGCGCCGGCGGTACGTGATGCCGGTTGGAATAATGGATAAAAAACCTGCTTGGCAGGGCTTTCCAGTCTTCAAGAATTTCCACCAACTGCCCCTGCGCTATGTACTCCCTTGCCATCTCCTCATACACGTACGCCATCCCGGTACCGTCCTTCGCGGCCTGGATCATCATGGTGTCATCTCCCAGTATCAACGGCCCTGTCACGGCCAGGCGCATGGGCAGGCCTTCGGCAAGACATTCCCATTTGTACAGTTTGCCGCTGGGAAAGCGTCTGCCAATGCAAGCGTGTTCAAGCAGCCTCTGTGGCGTTTCCGGTGTCCCGCACCCCACGAGATAACCGGAGGCAGCAACTGTGACAAATCACCTGGGGAGAGCCCTCCGGGACAGCGACCATTTCACCAGTGAGGATTTCGCCGAAGTGCACGCCGGCATCGAACCCTTTGTCGATGATGTCGCTCAACCCATCGTCAGTCACCAGCTCCACATTGATGCGTGGGTATTGCCTCCCTTCAACCGCCGTATTCAGCCTTGATGTGCGATATCGAGGATCAAAACCTGCCTTATTGTGCAACGGCGCAGGTTGGAGTGATTGCCTACTCGACTTTACAATCTGGCCTACCGACCGCAAGCCTGACCCGTGAGCGGATTGCACAGTTGTCCGACGACGACTGGCGAAAATCGCGTAGCGCCGACTTCCAGGAACCTCGCCTCAGCAATAACCTCGCTTTGGTAGAAGTCATGGCAAAAATTGGGGCCAGACATGAGGTCAGTGCGGCGGCCGTAGCCATCGCTTGGGTACTACGTGATCCGGCAGTCACCGGCGCTATCGTAGGCGTACGTCGGCCCGACCTAGTCCATGAATGGATTGATCGATGCCACCAGCATTCGTCTTAGCCACGCTGAAATAGAAGAAATGAGCCCCTATTTACCTGAAGGTAGAGGGACAAATGTACCCAGCAGCGCGGCCTGAGCAACCAATGTCAATCAATTGATACGTTGCTGACATAACCTCTATGCGGGAGGTAAGGGATGACCGCGAGCGATAGGGATCGCGGCCGACAAAGCAGACACCGCCGGCCCCTTCTGCTTGGCAGCGTGTGATCTCAGGAGTCAGCTGATGGCTCCTGGAGATCCTGCCGGTTACCTGGCAGCAACAAACAGTCGAGCCACGAAGATAGCCAGTTGATTCAATAGCTCGCGTCTAGCGGTCTGTAGTTGTTCACACATGACGCTTAAATCTACGTTGGGTACTTCTTCAAAAACCACAAGTACATCCTGAAGGTTGGCATCAATTAGACCTGTGGTCATCGGCTCAAAATACTCGCGAACTCAGATTGGGCCGCAACTCCTGCGCGAGTTCAATTAACGCGCGCAGTCGCGCCGGCACGAAGCGATGGCCCGAGTAGTAGAGCCTCAACCCACCAAACGACGGGCACCACGGGATCAATACCGGCACCAGGGCGCCGCTTGCCAGTTCTTCCTGGATGAACCACTCGGAAATGAAACCAATGCCAAGGCTCAACAACACGGCCTGTTTGATTGCCAGCATTTCGTTGGAGGCGAAGCACACTGGCAGATCCATCTGTACTTTCTGGCCATCGCGCTCCAATTCCCACTGGTATAGGCCACCATGGGCCATGCGCATACCGATACTCCGGTGGGTGAGTAGATCTCGCGGATGCTCGGGCACGCCGTGGCGTTCGAGGTACTCGGGCGTTGCTACCACGAGCATCCGGACGTCACCCGACAGTGCCACGGCAATCATGTCTTGCGGCACAGACTCTGCCAGGCGAATCCCGGCGTCGAAGCCACCGGCGATGATGTCGACCATGCTTGATTCGCTGACGATGTCGATGCGTACTTCGGGATAGCGCTGCGCGTACTGCTTCAATAACGGCTCCAGCAACAAGTAGGCCGCGCCATGCGGTGCATTGATGCGCAATGTGCCGCTGGGTTCATCGGGGCCGACGCTGGCCTCTTCGCCGGCACTTTTGATCTGTGCCAACGCAGGTGCGATGCGTGCCACATAGCGTTGGCCGATGTCCGTGAGGGCAACACTGCGCGTCGAGCGATTGAACAGACGTACCTTCAGGCGTGCTTCCAGACCAGCCACCGCGCTGCTCACGGCGGTAGTGGACATGCCCAATTCCTGTGCAGCGCCGCGAAAACTGCTGCGGCGCGAAACGGCCAGTACGACTTCCAGCTCGGTCATTCCTGATCTGTGCATGGATTGTCCTGAATATAAGGATGGTTCATATGCCAAAGGATGGCTTATCGGATTAATGAACCCTTCATAGACTTCATCACAATGGCTCGATTCAGGCGAGTCATTTTGAGCGAGGAGTCATCATGCAGCGCATTGAACACATCTACATCAACGGCGAGTTCGTTACGCCACACGGCCAGGAATGGTTCGACCTTCATAACCCGAGCACCGAGGAAGTCATTGGTCAGGTTCGGTTGGGCGATGCATTGGACGCACAGCGTGCCATCGCAGCAGCCAAGGCGGCGTTCCCGGCGTGGGCTCGTACAAGCCGGGAAGAACGCATTTCGGTATTGCAACGCATGCACCAGGCCGTGGCGGCAAAGGAGGAAGAACTGCTGGAAGCCATCCTAGTGGAATACGGCGCACCTGCGAATCGCGCGCGCTCGATGGCGACTTACCCGGCCGATGTGATCGCGCAAGCAATCGATGCACTGGAGGCGTTCGATTTTGAGGAGCAGGTCGGCATGGCCAGGGTCATTCTGACGCCCGTGGGCGTTGCCGGTCTGATCACGCCCTGGAACAGCAATGCGGGTTTCATCTGCAACAAGCTGGCCACCGCGCTGGCAGCAGGCTGCACTGCCGTCATCAAGCCAAGCGAGATGAGCGCGTTACAGACGCAGGTCGTGGTCAGTGCGTTGCACGAAGCGGGGCTGCCACCGGGTGTATTCAATATCGTCAACGGGCGAGGCGATGTAGTAGGTGAGGAAATCGCCCGTCATCCCGATGTTGCCAAGATCTCGTTCACGGGGTCGTCCGCTATCGGGCGACATCTGGTAAAAACCGGTGCTGACACCATGAAGCGTGTGACGCTCGAACTTGGCGGCAAGTCGCCCACCGTGGTGCTTGACGATGCGGATTTCCACGCAGTGATGCCGTTAGTAATGCAAACCGGATTTCTCAACAGCGGCCAGGCTTGTATCGCGGGCACTCGCATCCTCGTGCCACGCAGCCGGTTGGCAGAGTTCGAGCGGATTGCGAAGGAGGGTGTCTCACAGATTCTATCGGCTGATCCGCGAAACGCCGACACCGACATAGGCCCGATGGTGAGCCTGAAACAATGGGAGCGGGTGCAGCGCTACATCCGCACTGGCCAGGAAGAAGGCGCGAGGTTGTTGGCAGGTGGCGAAGGTCGCCCGGAAGGCTTGCATGCCGGATGGTTCGTGAAGCCCACGATCTTCACTGATGCCAACAACCGGATGCGCATCGCGCGTGAGGAAATCTTCGGCCCCGTGCTGACGATCATCCCCTACGAGGATGATGCCGATGCGATCAGCATTGCCAACGATACGGACTATGGGCTGAGCGCCCTGGTGCTGGGAAAAAGCTCCGAACGTTGTATGAACGTCGCCCGTCAGATCGATTCGGGACGCGTGCTCATCAACACCTTGGCCCACGAACCGCGTGCCCCCTTCGGTGGATTCAAGCAATCAGGGCTTGGGCGCGAAATGGGCAAGTGGGGGATGAGCGCGTATCTGGAGCCCAAGACATTACTCAGGTACGACCCGTTGGAATGACTGGGCCAGTGGGGTCCGAAAGGCAGGGTTGCGCAAATGGCAGAAAAGATGCGGAAACGATCCGTGTAGGTCGAAGCAGAAGTCTCAAACCCCAGAAACGACAAAGCCCTGAATAATCAGGGCTTTGTCGTACATAAAATGGCGGAGGCGATGGGATTCGAACTCATGGACCTGTTACAGTCGACGGTTTTCAAGACCGTTGCCTTAAACCACTCGGCCACACCTCCGTTGCGTTGCGGGCGTCATAATACCTGAATGAAACACACTGTCAAACTCTCTGCATGGCTTGTTACAGAGCGTCTGTTATGATCTTTGCGACTGAACGTTTCAAACCAACAGGAGTGTCGCCATGCGCGAACAGGATTACGCAGTTAATAACAGCGTGCAGGCTGAGCAGCTAGAGGTTAGCCGCGTCCTGCGCAACACTTATGGCCTACTGGCTCTCACCCTCGCATTCAGCGGTGTGATGGCTTTTGTTGCCCAGCAGATGCGCGTTGGCTACCCGAACATTTTCGTGGTGCTGATCGGCTTCTACGGGCTGTTCTTCCTCACCAACAAACTCCGTGATTCCGCTTGGGGCCTGGTGTCCGCGTTTGCGCTCACCGGTTTCATGGGTTTCCTGCTCGGCCCGATCCTCAACCGTTACTTGGGTATGCAGGGCGGCGCTGAAGTGGTCAGCTCGGCGTTCGCGATGACTGCACTGGTGTTCGGTGGTCTGTCGGCTTACGTACTGATCACCCGCAAGGACATGAGCTTCCTCGGTGGTTTCATCACCGCTGGGTTCTTCGTGTTGCTGGGCGCAACGCTGGCCAGTTTCTTCTTCCAGATCAGCGGCCTGCAACTGGCGATCAGCGCAGGTTTCGTGCTGTTCTCGTCCGTCTGCATCCTGTTCCAGACCAGCGCCATCATCCACGGCGGCGAGCGTAACTACATCATGGCGACCATCAGCCTGTATGTATCGATCTACAACCTGTTCATCAGCTTGTTGCAGATCTTCGGCATCATGAGCCGCGACGACTGATCGCAGCCCGCTTCAACAAGAAACCCGCTTCGGCGGGTTTTTTGTTGCCCGAGAAAAAGGGTTGTGGCTATTGACTCTCGAAATGCCGGGAAAGGCTGGCATCTTTTGAAATGACCTGCAGCCGTGAGCATGCAAGAACGGCTGCCAAAACTCAGGCCCGCCTTCTGAAGCACCAACACGAGCTGCGCCAGTGGTACTAGAGGCTGTGGCAGCATTGCGGTCCGTTAGCGGCCAGACCTACACATCAGGTATCGACATCGACCTCGGCGCCTCCACCATCGGCAGGTCTGGAAAGATCCGAGCAATTGCGCCCCAGACCTGCAACAACTGCTCGAATAAACCGCTGTAGCCTCTGGATGTCTTGGCGTCCGGAGGTTTCAATCAGTTGACCACGATGCCGCCGTCGGCCTGTTGTTTGTAAATCGTATAGGGCAACAGCAAAGTGTCGAGGATGCCCGAGGCGGCCGCATCGACTAACAGGCCGAACGAGGCGTTGTTGTGGCTGAACGCATCGACGTCTTCCGGCTTTTCTGCGTGCAGCATGCAGAAGTCGTAGGTCACGCCGCTGTAGATTCGGGGGACGGCGCCGCAGTAGGTTTTCTTGGTTTTGAGCTGCTCGGTAGCACTCTTATCGCTCAAAACAACGGTCTGTACCGTGCCGCACCCGGTCAGTAACATCGCTACCAGCATCAATGCCTGAATTTTCATACCGCCAATCCTTGCCGGAAAAACCTCAATCTACCCCGATCTTGCGCCCAATGCACTCAAGCCATCGGTGGCAAACGACGCTTGACCGGGGTCTTCTTGACGATTGCCGTATTGGTTTCGGCCAGGGTATTGAGGCGATCGAGCAGGGTGTCGAGTTGCTCCATCGAGCGCACATGCAGTCGGGCGATAAAGCAGTCCTCGCCCGTCACCTTGTCGCACTCGGTGAATTCTGGAATCGACATGATCTGCCGCTCAACCTCTTGAAGCTGCCCCGGCAGCGGACGGACGCGGACGATGGCCTGTAATTGATAACCGAAGCACTTCGGATCAATCTCCACGGTAAAGCCCTTGAGCACGCCGCGTTCTTCCAGGCGCCGCAAGCGCTCGGCCACGCTGGGCGAGGACAGGCCACTGATCTGGGCCAGCGCCTTGAGCGAGCGCCGCGAATCTTCCATCAGTGCGCTGATGAGTATCCGGTCGATATCGTCGGTCATGAATTCAACTCCAGTATTAGGCTGTTTGCGTAAATAACCCGCGATAAGAAAGGTAGAAATCGAGTTTAGCCTGTTTATTGCGCTGGAGCGGCCGCGTGCCTGCTTGGCATACTTTTGCCACGCTTTCCTCCAACGTAAAGGAGATTTGATGATGGACAACACACTCCGTCGTGGCTCAATCGAGATGACCGCCGCCATGCTGATATCCGGGACAATCGGCTGGTTCGTGCTGATGTCCGGGCAGCCGGTGCTCGATGTGGTGTTCTGGCGCTGCGTGTTCGGTGCCGTCACCTTGCTGTTGATTTGCGCGGCGTTCGGTCTTCTACGCCCGGGCATTGTGACCCGCGCCACGTTCTTGCTGGCGGTACTCAGCGGCGCGGCGATTGTCGGTAACTGGGTATTGTTGTTCGCCTCGTACTCTCGGGCTTCGATTGCCATCGGCACGGCGGTGTACAACGTGCAGCCGTTTATGCTGGTCGGATTGGCAGCATTGTTTCTCGGCGAGAAAATCACCTTGCAGAAGCTGTTCTGGCTGGGGATTTCATTCATGGGGATGCTGGCGATTGTCAGTGCCCACGGCCAGCAAGGCGAGGGCGGTGATGACTATCTGATCGGCATCGCCCTGGCGTTAGGCGCGGCGCTTCTCTATGCGATGGCAGCGATGATCATCAAGCGCCTGACTGGCACGCCGCCGCACCTGATCGCACTGATTCAGGTGTGCACCGGGGTACTGCTGCTCGCGCCGTTCGCGCATTTCAGCGAGTTGCCGCAAGCGCCGGGTGCGTGGGCCAGTCTGCTGGCGCTGGGCATCGTCCACACCGGCCTTATGTACGTGCTGTTGTACGGCGCGATTCAGAAGTTGCCGACCGCACTGACCGGCGCACTGTCCTTCATCTACCCGATTGCCGCGATTTTCGTCGACTGGTTCGCCTTCGGCCATCGCCTGGAAGTGCTCCAGTGGGGGGGAGTGGCCGCGATCCTGCTGGCGGCCGCCGGTATGCAAAGGGGGTGGGGGTTCAAGAGTCGGCGACTGGTAACGCCGTAGCCCTCAGATGTTCCAGCGCGGCGCGGTTTTCGCCAAGCGCTGGCGCATCTCCGCGACGTTCGCGGCGAGTTGCCGGGTCAACAAGCGATAGCCATCCAGCGGGCTGTAGACGGGGGCGTCAAGGCTGGCATCCGGCAACTCCAACGAGCGATCCAGTCGCTGCGTTGCGCCGGATTTCAGGGCGCGGGCCATGCCGATCAATTGCACGCGAATCTGCCGGTGCTCGGCCTGCAACGCCGATTGCAGGTGCGCCATGGCGTGCGGGTCGTTGGCATCCGGACGGGTGTTGCCGAGGATCTCCAGCGTGCTGATGCACATGCGCAGGTTGCGCTGAATCGCATCGAGCTCTGTCATCGAGACTTTCACTTCCTTGGACACCGACGGCATCAGAGAGCGCAGTTGCACCATTACACCGCTCAAGCGCCCCATCAGTTTCAGATGCTCATCAGCGCTGACCGCTTGGCCACTGATGATCCGCCCATACACGGTGGCGCAGTCGCGCAAGGCGTCGGCCAGTTTGTAGCGCCAGGAATACACCGCGTACAGCGGCAGGGCGAAGGAGAACGCCAGGGCCAGCGCAATGCCGATCAGAATATCGACCCCACGCCACAACCCGTCAGTGATCGGATTGTCGCCGTGCCCGGCGACAATGAAAACGGTAATCGCCGAGAGCAGGGCGGTGTAGCCACCCTTGCCGATGGCGTGATAGGAGAAAAAACCGCAGACCACCGCCATGGCGAAGTACGTCAGCCACGGCATCCCGAGCCACGCCTGCTGAGCCACCAGCAGCAAACCCACACCGGCGCCGATCAAGGTGCCGGTGGCGCGTTCGGCGGCTTTCTTGCCGATGTTGCCGTGGTGCTGCAAGCCACCGATCACCACCAGCATGGTCACGGACGCCCACTCGCCGTGGGGCAGGTTGATGCCGGTGGTCAGCAGGATGGTCGCCAACAACCCCAATGCCACCCGCACCGCGTGGATCAGTCGGGCGTGTCGGTAGCGCCGATACGGGTTCAATAACGGACGCAGGATTCGGCGCAACAGCGGTGGCAGTCGGTGGTTGCTGAACGTACTCAGTGCATGGCCCTCGTCAGAAGATGTAATCGGTGGTCAGGAAGCTCGAATCGCGTCCTCGAATGATTTCGCTGATCAGATCCTTGTTGCTGTCCTGGTACTTGGTCGCCACCAGTGTGCGGATCGAAAACACCCGCAGTGCATCGTGTACCGACAACGTACCTTCGGCGGAGTTCTTGCGACCGTTGAACGGATAGGTGTCCGGGCCGCGCTGGCACTGGGCGTTGAGGTTAATCCGTCCGACCTGATTGGCGAAGGTGTCGACCAGACGCCCGACCGCTACCGGGTTGGTGCCAAATATACTCAGTTGCTGACCGAAGTCCGATTCCAGCACGTAATCGATCACGGTATCGAGATGGCGGTACGGCACGATCGGCACCACCGGGCCAAACTGCTCCTCCTGATAGATGCGCATCTGCGGATTCACCGGGTACAGCACCGCCGGGTAGAAGAATGACTCGCGGGATTCACCGCCGTTGGGGTTGACCACCTCGGCGCCCTTGCTGCGCGCATCCGCCACCAGAGCATGCAGATAATCGACCTTGCCCGACTCTGGCAGTGGCGTCAGCGACACGCCGCTGTCCCACGGCATGCCGGGTTTGAGCGTAGCCAGTCTGGCGTTGAATTTCTCTATGAAGCTATCAACGACATCCTCATGGACAAACAGGATCTTCAGCGCCGTGCAGCGTTGGCCGTTGAACGACAGCGAGCCGGTGACGGCTTCGCTGACCGCATTGTCCAGATCGACTTCCGGCAGGACGATGCCGGGGTTCTTCGCATCCAGCCCCAACGCGGCACGCAAACGGTGAGGTTTGGGGTGCAGTTTTTTCAGGTCGCTGGCGGCTTTGTTGGTGCCGATGAACGCGAAGATATCGATTTTGCCGCTGGCCATCAGCGCACTGACGGTTTCACGGCCGCTGCCGTAGATCACGTTGATCACGCCCGTGGGGAAGCTGTCGCGAAACGCTTCGAGCAAGGGACGAATCAGCAGGACGCCGAGCTTGGCCGGTTTGAACACCACGGTGTTGCCCATGATCAGCGCCGGGATCAGCGTGGTGAAGGTCTCGTTCAGCGGATAGTTGTAAGGCCCCATGCACAGGGCCACGCCGAGCGGCACGCGGCGGATCTGGCCGAGCGTGTCCTGTTCCAGCTCGAAACGGCTGGAGCGGCGGTCGAGTTCTTTCAGGGCATTGATGGTGTCGACGATGTAGTCGCAGGTACGGTCGAACTCTTTTTCCGAGTCCTTGAGGTTCTTGCCGATCTCCCACATCAGCAGTTTGACCACGGCATCACGCTGCTGACGCATCCGGCCGAGGAAGGCTTCGACGTGCTGGATACGTTCGGCCACACGCAGGGTCGGCCACAAGCCCTGGCCCCGGTCGTAGGCGCGGACGGCGGCGTCGAGGGCGGTGAGGGCGGTGTCGGCGTCGAGCAGCGGTGTGCTGCCGAGGATCACTTGTTCGTCGCCGTTCTCGCCGTGATTCAAGTACACCGGGCTGCGCACGGTGGCGAGAGGGCCATCCCAGCGGCGCAGTTCGCCGTCGACCAGGTATTCGCGTTGCTCGACCTGACCGTCGAGGCGGTATTTTTCCGGGATGTCGCTGACAGAAGGGAACAGGTTGCCAAGGATATTTGCTGTGGTCATGTCGCTACCCCGTGTTGGATGTCCGCGTGCATTTGGAAAAGTCTGTACAGGTTATACGCCTGAATGCGCCGAAATTTAAACCTGCAAATGTCACCTGAATGTCACGCAGAGGCGCGGAACAGAGCTTTAAGGCACATATGAAACCTCATCCCGGCTTTGGACCGTGGTGTGTCGAAAATCCGCTGCTGGCCCCCGAAGCCCCCCTCACTGTCCCGCAATGCCCTCAACCCGCTGACGTGCCTGCCTTAAGGTTTGATCACAACAATAAGCGGTATCCCACGCGAGGATCGTTATGCGGGCATTGCGGTTTACCTTCCTGATGGTGCTGTCGATGGCACTGCTCGGTTGTGGCGATGAGGTCAAATCCCCAGCCACCCACAGCAGCGCCAGCCCCGCCGATCCGGCGCTGGCGCAGATCTACAGCAACAGTTGCCAACTCTGCCACGCCAATCCCGCGGCCAATGCACCGCTCACCGGCGACCGTAAAGCGTGGGAACCGCGTATCCAGCAAGGTGCCGACACGCTCCTGGACCACGCCATCAACGGTTACAACGCGATGCCGCCGATGGGCCAATGCGTCGAGTGCACCGAAGACCAATTCCTGCAATTGATCGGTTTCATGGCCGACCAGCCCCTCCCTCAATAAGGTGCCCGGCATGACGATGGATTTGACACGGCGTCAGTTGTTGCAACGGGCAGGCATCTTCGGCGCCTTCACTGCGTTGGCGAGCAACCCGGCCCTGGGCCAGTTGATGCGCGCGCCACGGCTGATTCCCTGGCGCAACTGGTCGGGGGGGCAAAGTTGCCTGCCGGCGGCGCGACTGACGCCGAAAAACCTCGATGAACTGACGACGTTGATCCGTCATGCCCAAGGCAAAATCCGCCCGGTCGGTTCGGCACATTCCTTCAGTGCTCTGGTGCCCACCGACGGCACGCTGATATCGCTGAGTTACTTCAACGGTCTGCTCGACCACGACCCGAAAACCCTGCAAGCCGAATTCGCCGCGGGCACTCCGATGTCGCGCATGGGTGTGCCGTTGAAAGAGATCGGCCAAGCCCTGCACAACATGGCTGACATCGATTATCAAACCCTCGCCGGAGCGATTGCCACCTCGACTCACGGCACCGGCAAAACCTTTCAGTCCTACTCGGCTCACGTCTGCGGCCTGCAACTGGTCACGGCCAACGGAGAGGTGCTGGACTGCGACAGTCAGCGCCATCGCGAAGTGTTCAACGCCGCTCGCGTCTCCCTCGGTGCGCTTGGCGTGGCGACAAGAATCCGTTTGCAAAACCGCCCGGCCTATCGTTTGCGCGAAACCCAATGGATCGCCAGGACCGAAGAACTGCTCGAAGATCTGGACAAGAACACCCGTGAAAACCAGCACTGGGAAATGCTCGTCGTCACCCATTCCGATTACGCCTTGTCCATCGCCCTCAACGAAACCGACGACCCGGCCACGCCACCGATCAGCCCTGAAGAGGAGGGCGGCAACGCGTTCGTGACCCTGATCGAGATGATCGACAAGTACGGCAGCGACTTCCCTGATTTGCGCCGCACGCTGCTCAACAACCTGCGGCATCTGGCGAGTTTCGATGAGCGGGTAGGCGACTCGTTCGACATCTACGCCAACGTACGCACCGTGCGTTTCAATGAGATGGAGTACTCGGTGCCCGCCGAACACGGCCCAGCGTGCCTGCGCGAAATCCTCAAGCTGATTCAGGACAAAGACCTGCGCACCTGGTTTCCCATCGAGTACCGCTACGTCAAGGCTGACAACATCCCGCTGAGCATGTTCGAGGGCCGCGACAGCTGTTCGATCTCGGTGCATCAGCACTATCAAATGGACCACCACAACTTTTTTGCGGCCGTCGAGCCGATCTTCTGGAAGTACAACGGCCGGCCACACTGGGGCAAGTTGCATACGCTCAATGCGAGCACCTTGCAGCCGCTGTACCCGCGCTGGCGTGAGTTTGTCGAGGTGCGTCAGGCGCTGGATCCCAGCGGGCGGTTTCTCAATGCGCATCTGTCGTCGATATTGGGGGTGAGCTGATGGCGATCAATCGACGCAATTTTCTCCTCGGCACGCTGGGTGTCGGCGCTTTGTCAGTGGGCGTGGGCGTCTGGCTGCGACCGAGTGATCGGGGCGGCCCGTACAGCGAGTATTTCCGCGCGCTGAATAAAGAGTTGAAGGACAACGGACCGATGCGCCCGGTGTTGTTGATCGATCTGGATCGCCTCGATCACAACATCGACGTGGTGATGCAGTCGGTCAAACGCGGCGGCAAGCAATTGCGTCTGGTGGAGAAATCTCTGCCGTCACCGGGGTTGTTGAGCTACATCGCACAGCGGGCCGGGACGCAAAAACTCATGTCGTTTCATCAGCCGTTTCTCAATCACGATGCTGTCACGTTTCCCCAGTCCGACATCCTGCTCGGCAAGCCGTTGCCGGTGAGGTCGGCTGAGCTGTTTTATCAAACCCACAAAGGTCCGTTCGACCCGTCGAAGCAATTGCAATGGCTGCTCGACGGGCCTGAACGGCTGCAGCAATACCTGGCGTTGGCACAGGGGCTGGGCACGCGGATGCGCATCAACATTGAACTCGATGTCGGCCTGCATCGCGGCGGCGTCAGTGATGTGAATGTGCTTGGGCAGATGCTCAGCCTGATCAGCACCAATGCGCAGCATCTGCAATTCGCCGGGTTCATGGGTTACGACCCGTTCGTGGGCATGGGCGTGCCGGACATTCTCGGTTCGCCCGAAGAGCTGTTTGCCAAGGTCATGATGCGTTATCAGCGTTGCGTCGATTTCACCCGGCAGCAGTTTCCCGCGTTGTGGCACGACGGCTTGTGTCTTAACACCGCTGGCAGTCCGAGCTATCGCATTCATGAAAACGAGAAGCTCAGCACTGAAGTTTCGGTGGGGACGGCGATGCTCAAACCGACCCACTATGACCTGCCATCGCTGGTCGAGCACGAGCCAGCGGTTTATATCGCCACCCCGGTATTGAAAAGCACGGGCGCGGTGAACATCCCTGCACTGGATGACCAATCGAAGCTGTTTTCGTGGTGGGACACCAACCAGCGGCAGACCTTTTTCATCTATGGCGGCAACTGGATGGCCGAATTTGAATCGCCACCGGGTTTGCAAAGCAACAGCGTATACGGTCGCAGTTCCAACCAGGAGATGGTCAACGGCTCCAACGCCGTGGGCCTGACCCTCGAAGACCAAGTCTTCCTGCGTCCGACTCAGACCGAAGCCGTGCTGCTGCAATTCGGGGACTTGTTGGCGGTGCGCGGCGGAAAAATCGTCGACATCTGGCCGGTCTACACCTGAAAACGTGTGTCTGCCAAACACCCCAAAACCTGTGGGAGCAAGTCAGCGCCCACAGGAGGCGGGGTGCCTTTCAGATTCCATTCCCAAACGTCTGTAATGAAGCTTTTATGACAAAAGTTCGGTAGCACATCGCCATTCCGGTCATGCCTATGTAACGCGCTTGAGGGCCTTTCGGGGCGCTTTTCACAAGCCGAGGCGGGACGCCGGGAGTGAGGCAATGGGGACTATGGAACGCTACTCGAAAGTGGGCATGCAGGAGCTCGATCAGCGCTTGTCGAAGATCGTCGAGGCCGCGCGCAAGAAGCCGGTTTCGGTGTATCGCTACGGCGCGCCGTGGGTCTGGATCGTCTCGCAGGATGACTGGCAGGGTGCCTTGAAAGAGGTGTCCAGTTACATTCCGCCGGGCCATTCGCTGGTCTTGCTGCGCCCGCAGATCGATGACCTGCTCGACGCCCACCGCAACATCCTCCATGACCTCGACGCCGAACCCGGCATGTTGATCCCCGCGCAAACGGTCATGCACATCCTGTTGCTGCAGTTGCTGTACTCGGTACCCAGCGAGCAGCAACTCTACGAGCAGCTCAATTACAACCTGTTGTTCCGCTGGTTCGTCGGCCTGGGCCTGAACCAGAAAGTCTGGAGCTTCAACATCCTCAGTCGCGACATCGCCACGCTGCTCAACAACCCGCGTGCGGTGCAGCTCATTCAAAAAATCATCGGCGAAGTGTTCTGCGGTGCCTTGCTGCAAATGCCTGAGTTCTCCTTGAACTTCGCGCTTCTGCACACCTGGCTCGGCAAGCACGCCTGCGCCTCAACAGCCAGCAATTGACGCAACACAGAGGGCGCTGAGGCGCCAACAGGTCATCGCGAATTCAGGGGGTAGTGTGGAACAGATTTTCACGTCACGGCTGGCGCTGTGGGGCTGGCTGCTGGTGGCGGTTGGCGCGCAGCCGGCATGGGCCGCGCCGGCCACCGAAAGTGCAGCGGCGCAGCGTCTGGTCGACGTCAACGAATACTTTGTGCGCGGCAACACCGTGCTTGATGCACGGGCCATCGAAGAGGCGGTGTACCCGTTCCTCGGTCCGCAAAAAGCGCTGAGCGACATCGAAGGTGCGCGCGACGCGTTGCAGAAGGTCTATCAGGAACGCGGCTATCAATCGGTGTTCGTCCAATTGCCGGAGCAAGCGGTGGCGGACGGCATCGTTTATCTGCAAGTCAGCGAAACCAAGGTCGGCCGGGTGCGCGTGGTCGGCGCCAAGCACTATTCGCCGCTGGACATCCGTGACGAAGTGCCAGCGCTCAAGGAGGGCGAGGTACCGGACTTCGCCAAGGTTCAGGGTGAACTGGCGCAACTGAACAAGACGCCCGGCCGGCAGGTCATGCCGCTGGTTCGCGAGGGCCAGCGCCCCGGCACCATGGACGTCGATTTGCAGGTTGAAGATCAGAACCCGTGGACGGCCAGCGTCGGTCTGAACAACGACTACAGCGCCGACACCGAAAAGCTGCGCACCGTCACCAGCCTTGGCTACAACAACCTCTGGCAGCTCGGCCACAGCATTTCCCTGACCTACTTCACCGCGCCGCAAGACACCGACAACGCCAAGGTCTGGTCGGGCTCTTATACCGCCCCGCTGACCGATCGCTGGAGCGTGCAGTTGTCCGGTTACCAGTCCGACAGCAACGTCGCCACCATTGGCGGCAGCAACGTGCTGGGCAAGGGCCATTCCTACGGGGTGTCGGCGATCTACACGCTGCCATCCAGCGGCAGTTGGTCGAACTCGTTGTCGGCGGGCGTCGACTTCAAGGACTTCGAAGAACGCCTGACCCTCTCCGGCGAGAGCGACAAGGTGCCACTGAAATACGCACCGTTCACCTTCGCCTACAACGGCTATCGCTACACCGAAAAGAGTCAGCTCGGCCTCGGTTTGAGCCTGGTCGCGGCCACTCGCAGCCTTTTTGGCTATGGCAGTTCCGACGAAGACTTCGACTACAAACGCTACCGCGCCAAGCCGAGTTTCGCCGTGCTCAAGGGCGACACCAGTTACACCTGGACCTTCGACAACGACTGGCAGAGCGCGAGCAAAGCCGCGTTTCAACTGGCGTCGGGGCCACTGGTTTCCAACGAACAATTTTCTGCCGGTGGCGCGACGTCGGTGCGCGGCTATCTGGCCGCCGAGCGCACGGGCGATGACGGTTTTCTGCTGAGCCAGGAACTGCGCACGCCCTCGCTGGCCAGGTTCGCCGGCACCTGGATGCAGGACTGGCGTTTCTATGCGTTTGCCGAAGGCGCGCAACTGTACCTGCGCGACGAACTGCCTGATCAGGACGCCAATTACGCCCTGGCCAGTGTCGGCCTCGGCACCCGCGCCAGCCTGAGCAAATGGCTGTCCGGCAGCCTCGACTGGGGTTATCCGCTACTCGAAGGGCCGAACACCTCGAAACAGGAATCGCGCCTGCACTTCAACCTTCAAGCCACTTTCTAAAGGAGCACGTTCATGCAGCGCCTCTTTCTTTCGTTGTTGATCTGCCTGGGCTTCGTGCTCCCGGCCACGGCTCAGGCCTGGTGGCAGGACGACTGGCACTACCGCAAACAAATCGCCGTCGACACCACGCCGCAAGGGGCGGCGATCAATCAGCCGCTGGGCCGCACCGCGCTACTGGTGCGCCTGCACACCGGCAACTTCACCTTCGACGGTGTGAAGGAGGACGGCTCGGACCTGCGCTTCGTCGCCGCCGATGACAAAACCGTACTCAACCATCAGATCGAAAGCTTCGACGCGCTGATGGGCATGGCGTTGATCTGGGTCGATGTGCCGAATGTCGAGGGCGGTCAGCGTCAGGACATCTGGATGTACTACGGCAATCAGAAGGCCCCGGCCACCGGCAACGGCCAACTGACCTTCGATCCGAATTACACCGCGCTGTATCACCTCGACGGTGCCACCGGCACCCCGGCCAAAGACACCACGGCCTACGGCAACACCGCGCAAAGTGCGACCGGCGCGGCGATTGACGGTGTCATCGGGCGGGCCTTGCAGTTCAGCGGCCAACCGTTGCTGTTGCCGGCCAGCCCATCGTTGCAGCACAACGCTGGCAGTGCATTCACCTTCAGCGCCTGGCTGCGACTGGATCAGGCCGATGGCGAGCAACTGATTCTGGCCCGCCGAGAAGGTGCCAACAGTTTGCTGGCGGGGGTGAATCAGGGCGTGCCGTTCGTGGAAATCGACGGCCAGCGCGCCGTTGCCACGCAGCCGCTCAACCCCGGCCAATGGCAGCACGTCGCGCTGACGGCCGAAGGTGCCAAAGTCACCCTGTACATCAACGGTCGTGAGGGGGCAGCACTGGCCCTGGCCATGCCGGCGTTCAATTCGGTCATGGCCATCGGCGCTGATCTGCAAGAAGGCCCTTATCTGCCGTTTGTAGGCGCCATCGACGAACTGCGCCTGTCAAAAGTCGCCCGCCCGGCGCCGTTGCTGCTCGCCGATGCCACCTCGCAGGGCGCCGAGTCGAAACTGGTCGCCTACGGCGTTGATGAAGAACAATCGGGCTTCGGGTTCGGCAGCCTCGGTTTCCTGCTCAACGCGGTACCGGTGGACGCCTGGGTGATCATCGCCGTGCTGGTGCTGATGATGTTCCAGTCATGGATCATCATGCTGCGCAAAAACCGCACCCTCAGCCGCGTGACGTCGGCCAACGAAGATTTCCGCGTGCAGTTCGCCAAGGTCGGCACGCGCCTGGAGATGTTTGCCGACGACGCGCAACTTGCCCAGCGCCTACAGCATTCGTCGCTGTGGCGCCTGTATCTGGTGGCCGTGAAAGAAATCCGCACCCGCCGTGAACAGGGCGCCGACACGTCATCGGTTTCGGCGGCGACCATCGAAGCCATTCGTTGCTCCATGGACGGTGTGCGTACCCGGGAAAACCAGCAACTGAGTTCGAAACTCTCGACCCTGTCCAACGCCATCGCCGGTGGCCCCTACATCGGCCTGCTCGGCACGGTGCTGGGGATCATGGTGGTGTTCCTCGGTACCGCCATGGCCGGCGACGTCAACATTAACGCCATCGCACCCGGCATGGCCGCTGCCTTGCTGGCGACAGCGATGGGTCTGTTCGTCGCGATCCCGGCGCTGTTTGGCTACAACCGCCTGATCACCCGCAACAAGGAAGTCAGCGCCGACATGCGCGTGTTCGTCGACGAGTTCATCACGCGTCTGGCGGAGATGCATGGCGAAAGCCAGTTCAGTGAGGCGTCGCACTCGCGCGGCCATCACGCCAACCACTCCGTACCGGCCTGAGGAGCACTGACATGGCGTCCGTAAATGCCTCCCACGACGATGACGAAGATTCAGCCGTCGACAGCATCAACATCACGCCGCTGGTGGACGTGCTGATGGTGGTGCTGGTGATGTTCATCCTCACCGCCACCGCGCAGGTGTCGGGAATCCAGATCAACCTGCCCAAGGCCAGCGCTGCGGTGTCGTTGTCCGAAGCCAAGACCAAGGCCATTTCGGTCAACGACGGCGGCCAAGTGTTCCTGGATGCCTACCCGGTGACCTTGGCCGAACTGGAAGAGCGTCTGCGCATCGAGAAGGCACAGAGCCCGGACTTCCCGGTGATCGTGCGCGGTGACGCCACGGTGCAGTACCAGAAAGTCATTGAAGTGCTGGATCTGTTGCGCCGGCTCGAACTGTCCCAGGTCGGTCTCGTCACCGGCAAACCGAGTCAGGGCTGAGTCATGACCGCACAACTTCCGATCGAACCGCTGCCGGTGAAGAAGTCGCCCTTGCGCTATGCGAAGTGGGGCGCGGGGCTGATTCTCGCCGCACTCGCCGCGTGGTTCCTGTGGCAGTGGGCCAACGACATGAGCGGCATCCGCCGGGAAGCGCCGAAGGTGCCGACGATCATCCCGTTGCCACCACCACCTCCGCCGCCGGAGAAACCGCCGGAGCCGGAAACCCCGGTCGAAGAAAAAGTCGTCGAGCCCGAGCCAACGCCAGAGCCGCAAGAGGTCAAGCCCGAAGAGGAAGCACCGCCATCGCCGGCGGACGATCTGGCCAACCCGATGCAAATGGATGGCGATGCGCAGTCCGGCAACGACGCCTTCAACATCGGCGCGGGCAAGGGCGGCGGCATGGTGGGCGCCGGAGGCGGGCGGTTGGGTAACGGCACTTACAGCCAGTTCCTCGCGTTCACGTTCCAGAAGCTGCTGCGCGAGAGCCCTGAACTGCGCAACCTCGCGTTCACCTTGCAGGCCGATGTGTGGCTGAGCAGCGTCGGCGAGATCACCCGGGTCGAGCTGATCAAGTCCAGCGGCAACCCTGAAATCGACACGCAGGTTTTGGCGGCGCTGCGCAATGCGCCGCACTTAAGCGAACGGCCACCGGCCTCCATGACTTTGCCTGTGCGCCTGTCCCTGCAAGGGCGGCGTGCGGGTTAACCGAATTCTTACAGTTTTGCCAAAAGGAGTTGTGTGCAGATGATTTCCAATGTGAATCGATTGTCCCTGGCGGTCGGCATGGTCATCGCGACCCTGGTCGGTCAGGCCGCAGCAGCGCCTGCGCCTTCGGAAAACGCCACGATCAATCTGATCCGCTTGCTGGTCGAGCAGGGCATTTTGAAGCAGGACAAGGCCGACGCACTGATCGCTCAGGCGCAGAACGAGGCCGTCCAGGCCAAGCAGGCCGCTGCCTCCACCGCCGTGGCGGCAGGCCCCGTCGCCGCGCCTGGCGATGTGCGTGTGCAGTACGTGCCGGCGGCGGTGCGTGATCAGATTCGCGATCAGGTCAAAGCCGAAGTCATGGCCACCGCCAAGCAGGAAAACTGGGCTGCGCCCAACACCTTCCCCGACTGGGCATCGCGCATCAGCTTTGACGGCGACATTCGTTTGCGGGACGAATCGCGCTACTACTCCGACAGCAACAGCAACGAAATCGTCGACTTCGCCAAGCTCAACAACAACGGCCCGTATGACGTGAACCCCAACAGCAGCACCAGTCTGCCGCCGCTGCTCAATACCCGCGAAGATCGCACCAACCAGTTCCGCATTCGCGCACGTCTGGGCATGAAAGCGGTGATCTCGCCAGAGTGGACCGCCGGCATCCGCATCGGCACCGGCTCGGACAACAATCCGGTATCGACCACGCAAAGCCTCGGCGGTGGCTTCGCCAAAAAAGACATCTGGCTCGACCAGGGTTATCTGACCTGGAAACCTTCGGATGAGCTGACGCTCACCGGCGGGCGTTTTGCCAACCCGTTCATGTCCACCGACATGCTCTATTCCAACGACCTTAACTTCGACGGTGTGGCGGCGATTTTCGACCACAAACTCAATCGTGATTGGGGCGTGTTCGGCACCGTCGGCGCGTTCCCGGTGGACTACACAAACGACACCACCAGCAGCAACGGTTTCGACAAGCAAGAGAGCGACAACAAATGGCTGTACGGCGCGCAAATCGGCGCCAAATGGGCGGTCAACAGCAACAACCGCTTGAAGGGTGCGCTGGCTTATTACCGCTTCGACGACATCGAAGGCCAGCGCTCCAGCCCTTGCGAACCGTGGGCCGGCGCACCGGGTTGCGACAGCGACGGCAGCCGCGCAGCGTTCATGCAGAAGGGCAACAGCGTGTTCCTGCTGCGTGACATCACGCCGAACCCGCTCAACCCGACGACCACGCCGCAACCGCAATACGTCGGCCTGGCGTCCGAGTTCAACCTGCTCGATCTGAACCTGGTGTGGGACGCCGACTTGCCGCAAGACTTCAAGCTGCGCAGCCAGGGCAACTACATCCATAACCTCAGCTACGACGAAGGCGACATGCGCAAGCGTTCGGCCGGGCAAATCGTCAACAACCTCGACAGCAACGGCGATATCGAAAGCGGCGCCAATGCGTGGATGGTGCAGTTCACCCTCGGCAACGCCCTGGATCTTAAGAAGCAGGGCGACTGGAATATGTTCGCCGGCTACAAGTACATCCAGCCGGACGCCTTGCCGGACGGCTTTAACGACTCGACGTTCCACCTCGGTGGCACCAACGCCAAAGGTTATTTCATTGGCGGCAACTACGGTCTGGCGAAGAACGTTTTTGCGACCGGCCGCTGGTTGAGCACCGAGGCGGTATATGGCGCGCCGTTCGACATCGACGTCTTGCAGCTTGAGATCAACACGCGCTTCTAAGGCGCCGGGAGAGGGTTATGAACACGCGATTGTTGTTGCTGGGCCTTGGGATGTTGGTTGCCACCGGCGCCAGTGCCGAGGGCATGGAGGAGCGCTTGCGTACGCAATTGCGTAGCACCACCCAGCAGTTGCAGGCCTTGCAAAGTCAGCAGGCTCAGGCCAGCGCTGCGCAACTGGCAGCGCAAAACGAGGCTAAGGCTGCGCAGGCGCAAATCAAGCAATTGACCGCT
The DNA here is from genome assembly GCF_963971015.1 of Pseudomonas sp. RA_15y_Pfl2_54. NCBI lineage: Bacteria > Pseudomonadati > Pseudomonadota > Gammaproteobacteria > Pseudomonadales > Pseudomonadaceae > Pseudomonas > Pseudomonas sp. RA_15y_Pfl2_54. Next base: position 22,269 of record NZ_CAXAPN010000034.1, on the reverse strand, counting down.
GAACTGGCCAAGGTCAAAGGCGTCGCCGAGCAATTGGCCGGGCAGCAGCAGAGCCTGCACAGCCAGGCGCAGGCGCAAGTGGCGGCCAGCGCTGAGCAGACCGGCAAGTACAAGAAGGCCTATGACGAGTTGTTGGTCATGGCCCGTGCGAAAGAAGCCGAGCGTTCCAGGCTACAAGCGCAATTGACTGAACGTGACACACAAGTGCAGCAATGTTCAGTCAAGAATCAGCAGATGTACGGCGTCGCCAAGCAGATCCTCAGTGCCTACGAAAACATCGATGTGGCCGAAGTAATGAAGATCCGCCAGCCCTTCGCGGGCAGCGCCCGGGTCAAGTTCGATGAACTGGCCCAGGGGTTTGGCGACGAGCTCTACAAGACTCAATTCGACGCGCCGCAAGCCGCGCTCGCGCACTGATAAACAAGGAAGAAACAATGACTCAATTGATCACCCACGTTTCCCCGCAATCGCTGACCGACGTCCTGCAAGCGGCCGGTTATCGCGTCAACCAGACCGAACAGAACGGTATCGTCCAATTGCTCAGCGCCAGTCAGGGCATCGGTTATGCCGTGCGTTTCGGCAACCCGGCGGTGGAGCAGGGCACCTACGTCGATTTCACGTTCAGTTGTGCGCTGCGCGTGCAGGGTGAGCTGCCACAAGGTGTGGCCGAGCAGTGGAACGCGACGCGACGTTTTGCACGGCTGTCGTTGCAGGGCGAGTTTCTGGTGATGGAAATGGACGTGGTGCTGGCCGCCGGCGTGAGCAGCGATCACCTGCGCGGCAATCTGGAACTGTGGGATCGCTTGCTGCAGGAATTCATCGTTTATCTGCGTGACTTCAGCCAGGCCGCTCACGCCTCGACTGCAAAAGTTGCCATCGCCGAGCAAGAGGAAGTCGCGCTGTGAAAAAGCCTGCCATGGTGATCGGCGCTGGAGCAGTGGCGCTGTTGGTGGTAGCCCTGGCACTGGTGCTGCGGCCGGGCAGTGACCCGGTCGCCGCCCAGCAACCGGCACCGGTGTCGACGGCGGTAACGGGGCCGGCGGTCGCGCGGTTGGGTAATCAGCAGGTTTCGCCTGACGAATTGCAGGCACTGCTGGCGGCCGTGCCGCCAGAAACCCGCAAACAACTGCGCGGTAATCGTGAGGCGCTGGAGCGCTGGATCCGCACGCGACTGGCCGAGAAAGCCGTGCTGGAGCAGGCCGATGCGCAGGGTTGGGCGCAGCGCCCGGACGTCGCGCGACAAACTCGGGCGGCGACTGAGCAGATCGTCTTTCGCGATTACCTGCGTTCGGTCAGTGAGGTGCCGGCCGATTACCCGAGTGCGGCCGAGTTGCAGAAGGCGTATGACGCCGGCAAGGTGAACTGGCAGACCCCGGCGCTGTATCGGGTCAGCCAGATTTTTCTTGGGGTGAATGAGCCGCAGACTCTTGACGCCGTGCGCAAGCAGGCGCTCGATCTGAGCAAAAAAGCGCAGGCGACACCGGCGGAGTTTGCCGCGCTGGCGATTCAGTATTCCCAAGATCGCGTCACCGCTGAGCGTGGTGGTGATACCGGTTTGCAACCGTTGCAGCAACTCGTTCCTGAGGTGCGCGGTGCTGTGGCGCGGCTGAAGGTCGGCGCGGTGTCTGAGCCGGTGCAAAGTGCGGCCGGTTTCCATGTGATCAAACTCACCGAACAACAACCCGCGCGCACTGCGACACTGGATGAACTGCGCGATCAACTGACGCAGGCCTTGCGTGCCCAGCGTCAGGAGCAGATTGCGCAGGCGTATCTGGACGGGATGCTCAACACGGCGACGCTGAGTATCGACGGGGCGCAACTCAATAAAGTCCTCGAGGAAAAACACTGATTTTTTATCCGATACAAAAACTTTGGGAGTCTGATTCAGAAATTTTTCACAGTGCACAAAGCCAATAAAATACAAAGATCGACAGGGAGTCATCGATGTCATTCAACGAACCCGCAGGACGACAGGGCAGCGCCGATTTTCGCTGGGCGCAGGACGGCAGCGAACCCTGGCTGTCACACACCGCGAGCATCGACGCTGAGGTCGCGCAGTATTTTCTGGTCAGCGCTCGCTGCGGTTGCTTTATGCAGGCCGCGCGCAGCCTCAACGTGCGTTCGACCCTGCTGCGCAAACAACTGGCGCAGCTTGAACAGGAGCTCCAACACACATTGTTCAGCTTTCAGGGAAGCGCACTGAGCCTGACCCGCGAAGGCCAGCAACTTCAGGCCAAACTGGTCGCCCTGGCCAACGAGCGCAAACTGCCGGTGGTTGAGCAGCCGCTGATTCGCCTGGCCGTCGCCGAGTCCATCCTGCACGACATCCTCGGGCGCGATCTGATCGCACTGCTGCGCCGCAATGCCAGTGTGCGTCTGGACATCATCGCCCTCGACAGCGAACTGTCACTGCGCGCCGTCAGCGCCGATGTCATCCTGTGGCTGGCCCACGGCGAAACCCCCAACCCTGGCCCGACCTTCGCCACCCAGCCACCGCAGCGCCTGGCGAGCCTGGACTACCTTCCCCACATCGCCAAACGCTACTCCCGCGTCACCGCACGCCCGGCGAGTGCCGATGACCTTGCCGATTTCATGCTGGTGCAATGGCAGCATGACCGGCAGATCGACAGCTTTCGCCCATGGAACGATCTGGTCGAACAACGTTTGGCGGGTGTGGTGCAGATGCAGTCTTATGAATTGATGCTGGAGATGATTCGCTGCAGCGCTTGCATCGGTTTGTTGCCGGCTTACATGAGCCGGTTTGATCGCGGATTGGTGGCGTTGCCCGGATTGTTCGATGAGCCGATGCGATTGCAAGCGTGGCTGGCGGTGAATGCCCAATCGCAAGACATCGCTGAAGTACAAACCCTGATCGAACTCATCCACAACACCTTCAACGAGCGCCACGAATGGTTCCAGACTTAACCCCGCCCCCTGTGGTCGCGGGCTTGCTCGCGAAAGCGGCCGAACAATCAACAATAGCTTTGAATGAAACACCGCATTCGCGAGCCAGTCGAATCGTCGCCACGCCGCTCTCACCGTTTTGCACCTCGCCAAATTGATAACCGCCGGTTTAGAGTGATCGGCCACCCATCGATCCAGGAAGGATCCGCCATGCCCGAGCACAGCCCCGCGATACATCTCGAACGTTTCAACGAGTCCCACGTTGAGAGCGTTACCGCGCTCTATAACGATCCAGCCGTTGCCCGGCAGGTGTTGCAGATGCCGTTTCAATCCGCCGAGATCTGGCGGCAACGGCTGATGGCGGAAAACGAACGAACGGTGAAACTGGTGGCGCTGCATCAGGGCGCGGTCATCGGCCATCTGGGGCTGGAAAACTATTCGCGGATTCGCCGCAGCCACGCCGGCAGTCTCGGCATGGGCGTAGCGCTCGCCTGGCAGGGCAAAGGCGTGGGTTCGAAACTGTTGGCAGCGGCGCTCGAGGTTGCCGACAACTGGATGAACCTGCACCGCGTCGAACTTTCGGTGTTCGCCGATAACGAGGCGGCTATTGGTCTCTACCGCAAGTTCGGTTTCGAGACCGAAGGCCTGTTTCGCGATTACGCGGTGCGCGACGGGCAATGGGTCGACACCCTGAGCATGGCCCGCCTGCGTAGCTCATCGAAGGTTTGAGTCAGTCGCCCAAGGCGAACGCCACCGCCGACTGCGCGTGCAGTTCGGTGGTGTCGAGCAAGGGCACGGCGCTGTGCTCGGCTTTGACCAGCAGGCCGATTTCCGTGCAGCCAAGGATGATTGCCTGAGCGCCGCGTGCGGTCAGCGATTCGATCACCCGTTGATAGATTTGCCGCGACTCGTCACTGATCACGCCGACACACAACTCGTCGTAGATAATCCGGTGCACCTCCTTGCGCTCAGCGTCGTCCGGCACCCATACCGTCAGGCCTTGGGCGATCAGGCGTTGCTTGAGAAAGTCCTGTTCCATGGTGAACGCTGTGCCGAGCAACCCGACGGTGCGCGCATCAATCGCCAAAGCCGCCTGCGCCGCCGGTTCGGCGATGTGCAGGAACGGAATGTTGATCGCCGCCTGAACGTGATCGGCCACCTTGTGCATGGTGTTGGTACACAGCACCACGCATTCAGCTCCACCCGCTTGGAGCCTGCGCGCCGCATCCACCAGAATCGCCGCTGCGTCATCCCAGCGCCCGGCATGCTGTGCCTGTTCGACCGGGCCGAAGTCGACGCTGTACATCAGCACTTGCGCCGACCGTAATGGACCAAGGCGATCACGCACCTGCTGATTGATGAGTCGATAATATTCGGCGCTGGACTCCCAGCTCATGCCGCCGATCAGGCCGATGGTGCGCATTGAATGTCCTCGGGCAATGGCCTGTATCGGTCGATTCAGGCGTGCCCCGAGTGTCCTTCGGTTCAATGACGGATACCAGCGTCAAATCAACTGTATCGCTGAAGTTTTGCTCAGGTGTCAGGGTGCTGGTTCTGGCAATGGGGCGACGTGATTACATCCGGCTGCCAGCGTTTTGGCATACCCCACATCCGGGCGCCACGGCTCCAGATTCCATTCTGGTTTGTCGCGAGCGATGGCCAGGTGGCAAATCAACTGGTGACGCATGCCATGGGTGTTTTGCCAGTAGCGACTATTGGAGTAGTCGCGTGTGAGTTCATTCCACAAGTAAGCAGTGCCCGATTCCAGCGTTCTCCTGGCACACGGGGTGGGGGTGATGGAAAACGACCACTGGTAGTCTCTGTAAAACCAATGGGCACTTTCGATGTATTTATTGCAGCGCTCTGCGACCACAATGACGCTGTCACCGGACGCAGTGTCTTGCGCATGGGCGGTAGAAATGCCGAGCACTGTCAGACAGGCAGCTGCCAGTGCACGCGCGAGGAGGTTCGAGGGCGGGTTGAGTATGTTCATTGTGTGATTCCCTGATCTGCTGCTACGTAGGTAAATGTGGCCTTACCGGTTATGACGGTGGGAAGTGCTACACGAATGATCGGTACGGTAATTTTCGGGTTGGTGGCGTTATAAAAATCCCTTTGGTTGTATCGCGCATCGGCGAGCGCATTAGGATCGTTTTTTGCTGGCACGTAAAAGAACGCGAGTATTGGTAAACCGTTTGGTTTACCGGCGACCCAGGTTTTAACGAGTACGTCGTTCCATTGGTCGAAGCCTGTTGCGCCTAGCAGTGATTTAGCGCGTAACGACTGATAAAACGCCGGGCCGGCCAGCATATTGCGTTCGTCCCTCACGTCGAAATCGCACTGGCGCCTGTTTTGGTCGCCGGGTGCCGAACTCCAGGCGTTCTTGAATTGCTCGGCTGTGGTGATACCAGCGTCTTGGCAATGTCCACTATCAGGATAAGACGGGTGGGCCACACACACTGCGGTTGAACTGCGATGCCACCCATAGGAGTCCATGGGATAGGAACACAGCACCTGCAGTTGCTCGGTATTCGCAGGCCTCTCCAGTACGGGATAAAGAATGTAGCCATTGGCATTGGTTTTATTCCAGGCGAACTTGTTAAAGTTGCTATCAACCCGCAAGTAGGAAAAGTTGATACCGCCATTTTTAATGGAAGTGGGGCTGGGGTCCCAGACTTTATAGGTGTTGTTCGGATCTTTGTCCGTGACCCTTATCATGACACCTGAACACAGAAACGCAGGTTGCGAATTCACTTTGTTGCAATTCGGAAACTGGCGACCGTACAGCGTAGTGAGATAAGCAGCGGTGGCCGCGCCATCCATTCTCTGGCTCTGAACACTGGTCCCGCTGATGACATCAGGCGTTTGCGATGCAGGTTGTGAGCAACCAACCAAAAGAGCGAAAAACAGTAATGCAATTATTTTGTTCATGGTTTGTCTTCGTCCGGTTAAAAACAGGTGGAAAAATCGACTGCACGTTGTTTGTGGAACTGCACTCGTTAGCCATTACGAGAATATGCCGCGTACTTCGGTGCTGCGCTGCAAGCGCTTATGGCGTAACTGTTTGATCCGCAGGGATATATTCGAACTTCGCTGTGCCTGGAATGCTGGTCGAGAGCACAAGACGAATGATCGGCACGATGATTTTCGGGTTGGTCGAGTTGTAGAAATCCCGCTGATTGTATTGAGCATCCGCCAGGGCCTGGCCGTCTTGCGTGTAGAAGAAGGCCATGATCGGAAACTTGTTCGCCGGGAACGATTGCGCACAAGACTTCTGTGGATTGGTGCTGAGGGGATCGCACCAGGTCTTGATCGTGAGCTCGTTGTGTTCATTGACTCCACTCCCGTTCACCAGGCTTCTGGCGCGGATCGACTGATAAAAAGCAGGGCCGGCGAGCGCATTGCGATTGTCATTCACGTCGAATCCGCACTGCCGCTGGTTGGGGTTGCCCTCCGGTATCCTCCACACGGCGAGCCACTGTTCTGCGGTCGTTACCCCAGTGTCTTGGCACAGTCTGCTTTGAGCCGGATAGCTTGGGTGCGGACCGCATGGCTTGTCTGCCTCACGGGTCTGGGACCAAGCGTCATAAGGGTAAGCGCACAAATAGTGCATTTTGTATTTATCGACCGGCGCTTCGAGGACGGGGTAAAGGATGTAACCGTTTGCACGCGCATAGGCGAAGCGACCGAAGTCCGCATCCGCCCGCAAGTATGAAAATGCGACACCACCCTGTCTCACTGAAAACGGGCTGGGTTCCCAGACTTTATAACTGGTGCTCTTCAATGTGACCCGTATGGTCACGCCGGAACAGAGAAATGCAGGTTGCGAATTTACTTTGTTGCAGTTGGGGAATTTGCGCCCGTATAGCGTTTGCAGATAAGCAGCGATGGCGAAGCCATCCACTACTTGCGTACTACTGGCGTTAATCATTGTCGGGGCTTGTGGACTGGTTTGGGAACAACCGGCCAACAGGCTGATAAATATTAAGGCTATTAGATAACGCATGACACTGTCCCTACGTTTATTCGTAAACCGAAACCGTTAATGGGGAGCTGTTGTGCAGAGTTCTGGCCTGGTCAGAGCGTCACGCGTAAGTACCAGGAAAAGATGATCGGCTCGTTTGTGCCGGTTTTTCTGAGGGTGTAGTTGAATAACCCCAGCTTCCCTTTGTTCGATATGATCCAACTCGCCGGGACGGGAACGTTTGTATAAGACGCCTGGGTGATTTCAAATTCTTCACTGTCTTGGCGATCTGTTCCAACGGTCAAAGAGATCCGGGCTTTGTAATCCGCTTCAAGGGTAGGGTAGTAAATTCTAAGGTTGTCCTTGGCGGCGTTCAGCGTCGGTTCCGGCAGATCGTGTCTTTGCCTGGTGACTGTCAATCGCAGGTCTTTCGATGGCAGATCTTCATCGGTGCCGGGCAGCCGGACGGTGTAGTAAACCGCAGCGCCGCTTCCCACGGTGTCCACCACTTCCTGGCGAGGAACAAGAAAACGCAACGTCTGGCCAGCGACAGTTATGTTCTGAATTTCGCTGCCATAAGTGGAATTACGCCCCAGCCAATACACCTTGACGCTCTGTCCTTCATCGGAGCCGGTGTATTTCACCTCGACCGTCGCGTGCTGCGCGGAATAAAAATCGCGCACAAAATTCAATACAGTGCCGTTGGCGTCCTTGGCTTCCAGGACTTTGGGTTGGAGCAGATCCAGCTCAATTTTGCGGATGTGTACGTCAACAAACGTGGTTTTTGACAAGATTGCGCGCGGCCCCGAGCTATTACCGAGCTGGTCGACCACCCTGAAACGCAGGGCGAATTTCGGGTTGTCTTGCCAGAAGTTGGCGGTGGTGAGCGTCAAAATCACACGGCGGGCGGTCACTTGGGCCGCGGTCACCTTATGCGATATGTTTCGACCGTCACAATCGAGCGTGATGACGTCGTGTTCTCGCATGTAAACGTAACTCAGGGTGACCTCCACTCCGCGCGCTGCCCGGTCGGCATCGATACCATGGGTAATCACGTCAGCCGGAAGGTTCATGAGCAGATTCGGGTTGTCCCCGGGGCCGGTGATCTCGCCGGCCGGTCGCGGCGTGTGGTAAAGCACAACCAGTGGATCAGAGCTATCCTCGTTCCCGCTGATCCGCTTTACCCGTAAACGAAGCTGATTGATACCGTCATTCAAAAGATCCGCCGGCAAATTCATATCGAATTGCTCGTTCTCTTCACCCGGCTGAATTGTTTTATGGGCCACCGAGGTATCGGACTCATTGAGCAACACATCGGCGAAGTCAAAAGCGGACTGATTGGTCCAGGGGTCGACGACCAGTTGGATGTTTCCATCCGAGATCAAAGAAAGTGGCAAGCCACAGTGCGGTTTCTGCGGGTGCTCCACTGGCGAAACGCAGCCGGGAATATTGACCCGGTCGATTTTCAACGGTCCTTCGTCATCGATCTGCTGCGCCATCGCGAATGCCCCAATCTGTGTCATTAACGGATAGGCGTATTTAAAACCTATGGGGGACGGGTGCCTACTGTCAGATCTGACAGGTGAACACGGTGGATACATACCGTCCGTCGCATTAAGACGTGGTACAGGACTACGAAACTGACGATTGCCGTACGCGCAGACTTCGATCTGCCACTATCGAAGTTCGCAGGCTCCCCTGAGGAATGCAGCAAATGAACGATGTACAGCAACTGGGCGAGATGCTTCGTCACTACGCCGAAAGCGAAGCGCACAAGAAGCAACTGTTCACAACGCAGTCGGAGGCATGGGCGACGCGAATCACCGAATTGTTCGGCAATATTCAGCAATGGCTGCAACCGGTGCAGGCACCGAATCTGCTGGAGGTTAACCGCGAAGCCTATGTCGCCTTCGGACCGAGCACTCCGGTCGAGACCTCGACCTTCAAGACAGAGAAGCTGACGATCGTGATTGCTGGCAAACCAGTGGAGTTCGTGCCCGATGTGATGGGCAGCGCGGGGCAGATTTCACTGGCGGTGATGGGCTTGACGGCGGCGCGTTACGGCAGTATTTCGCTGGTGGGATTGCCGGGCGCAGAGTGGCAATGGCGCAAGACCAATGGCTTGAAGGATCCGGATACGTTTTTGTTTGATGCGGATTTTCTGGCGTTGCAACTGCAGAGCCTGATCCCGCGTGATCGCGCGTAGTTTCAAGGGCTCACACCTTCCCCCTGTGGGAGCCGGCCAGCCCGCTCCCACAGGAAGTAAGGGGTAACGCTACATATCCAGGTTGATCCAACCCGGTTTCGCCTCTTCCGGCGCCACCGCTTTCACGGTTTTGCCTGTTGCCAGCTCAACTCGCCGAGCCACCTGCGGATCATCAGCAAAAGGCACCATGCTCGCATCGTCCAGACTTTGCGCGGTCTCGTGCCGCAAGCAGTACTCCACCGCCAGCCACAAAAACACCACCCCCAGCACATTCAAGAAAATATCGAACATCACCGGCTCCCTGCCTCAGGCGATCTGCGCTTCACTGCGCGCCAGCGCCACATCCGCTACTCGCACCGTGCGCCAGACGTTGTAGGCCATCAACAACATGCCGCTGAGGAAGAACACCCCACCGGCAAAGCGCACGATGAACCCCGGATGACTGGCCTGCAGCGCCTCGACGAAGGAGTATGTCAGCGTGCCGTCCTCGTTGATCGCTCGCCACATCAGGCCTTGAGTAATGCCGTTGACCCACATCGAAGCGATGTACAACACCGTGCCAATGGTCGCCAGCCAGAAGTGCAGGTTGATCAGCGGCGTGCTGTACATCTGCTCGCGGCCAAACACCTTGGGCACCATGTGATACGTCGCGCCGAAGGTGATCATCGCCACCCAGCCCAATGCGCCGGCGTGGACGTGGCCGATGGTCCAGTCGGTGTAGTGGGAGAGGGCGTTGACGGTTTTGATCGCCATCATTGGCCCTTCGAACGTCGACATGCCGTAGAACGCCAGCGACAGCACCAGGAAGCGCAAAATCGGGTCGGTGCGCAACTTATGCCAGGCGCCCGAGAGCGTCATCATGCCGTTGATCATCCCGCCCCAGCTCGGCGCCAACAGGATCAGCGACATCGCCATGCCCAGCGACTGCGCCCAGTCCGGCAGTGCGGTGTAGTGCAAATGGTGCGGGCCGGCCCAGATGTAAAGGGTGATCAGCGCCCAGAAGTGCACGATCGACAATCGGTACGAGTACACCGGCCGGTTGACCTGTTTGGGCACGAAGTAATACATCATCCCCAGGAACCCGGTGGTCAGGAAGAACCCCACTGCGTTGTGCCCGTACCACCACTGCACCATCGCGTCGGTGGCGCCGGAATACACCGGATAAGACTTGAACCAGTCCACCGGAATCGACAAGTGATTGACCACATGCAGCATGGCGATCACCAGAATGAACGCACCAAAAAACCAGTTGCCGACGTAGATGTGCTTGGTTTTGCGCTGCACCACAGTGGTGAAGAAAACCACGGCGTAGGCGACCCAGACCACGGCCATCCACACGGCGCCCGAGAATTCGATCTCGGCATATTCCTTGGTGGTGGTGTAGCCCATCGGCAGGGTGATCAGCATGATCACGATCACCGATTGCCAACCCCAGAAAGTGAACGCGGCCAGCGTGTCCGAATACAGCCGCACCTGGCAGGTGCGCTGCACGGCGTAGTAACTGGCGGCGAATTGCGCGCTGCCGGCGAAACCGAAAATCACCAGGCTGGTGTGCAGCGGTCGCAAGCGACCGAAGGTGGTCCACGGCAGGTCCAGATTCATTTCCGGCCATACCAGTTGCGAGGCGATCAACACGCCCATCGCCATGCCCACCACACCCCAGAAAACCGTCGCGATAACGAATTGGCGGACGACCTTGTAGTTGTAAGCCTGTCCGATTGTTGCTGTGCTCATGGTCAGTTCATCCACGGTTGCAAAGTCTTGCCAGGCCACCCGGTCTGGCACGAGCTGCACTGTAGAAACCCCGTCAAAAACAAAACAGGCTCAGGAATCTTTCATTTGTGCGGATCAGATCAGGCTGCTGCCTGCGGCGATCTGCCGCGCCCTGATACGGTTTTTATACGTTCAGGTGAATCTGTAACGTGCTGCGCTGTAACGGCATAGTGGCTATCTCCCATAGTTCTGATATTCGTTCAACCTGATGAGGTAGCCGCTGCATGTATCAATACGACGATTACGACCGCGCACTGGTGTTCGAGCGCGTTGCGCAATTTCGCGATCAGGTCGAACGGTTCATGGCGGGAGAATTGAGTGAAGAGGAGTTCCTGCCGCTGCGTCTGCAAAACGGCCTGTACATGCAAAAGCACGCGTACATGCTGCGCGTGGCGATTCCTTACGGGACGCTGAGCGCTGAGCAGATGCGCACGCTGGCGAGCATTGCCAGTGATTACGACCGAGGTTACGGCCACTTCACCACGCGGCAGAACATGCAGTTCAACTGGATCGAACTGGCCCAGGTGCCGGACATCCTCGAGCGTCTGGCGCAAGTGAACATGCATGCAATCCAGACCTCCGGCAACTGCGTGCGCAACATCACCACCGAAGCGTTCGCCGGGGTCGCAGCGGACGAGATGATCGACCCGCGTCCGTTAGCGGAGATCCTGCGCCAGTGGTCGACGATCAACCCGGAATTCCTGTTCTTGCCGCGCAAATTCAAAATCGCCATCTGCTCGGCGAAGCAAGATCGCGCGGCGATCATGATGCACGACATCGGTCTGTATCTTTATCCCGGCCGCGACGGGCAAATGCTGTTGCGAGTGATCGTCGGCGGCGGGTTAGGGCGCACGCCGATCCTTGGTTTGCAGATCCGCGAAGGTTTGCCGTGGCAGCATTTGTTGTCCTACGTCGAGGCGGTGCTGCGCGTCTACAACCGCCACGGGCGGCGCGACAACAAATACAAGGCGAGGATCAAGATTCTGGTCAAGGCGCTGGGCATCGAGGCGTTCGCCAAAGAAGTCGAAGAGGAATGGCAACACCTCAAGGACGGCCCGGCGCAGTTGACCGACGCCGAGTATCAACGGGTCGCCAGCGCTTTTGTGCCGCCGACCTATCGCACGCTGGCCGACACCGATCTGGACTTCGGCACGCGACTGGCCGAAAGCCCGGCTTTTGCCCGCTGGGTTGCGCGTAACGTGAAGCCGCACAAAGTGGCCGGTTACACCAGCGTCGTGCTGTCGACAAAACCGGGTCTGGCGGCACCGCCAGGAGACGTCACCGGGTTGCAAATGCTCGCGGTGGCGCAGTGGTCGGAACGTTTCGGTTTTGGCGAGATTCGCATCGCCCATGAGCAGAACATCGTCCTGCCGGATGTGCCGAAAGCGGATTTGTACGCCCTGTGGCAACTGGCGTGTGAGCAAAGTCTAGGCAGTGCCAACGTGGGCCTGCTGACCGACATCATCGCCTGCCCGGGCGGTGATTTCTGCGCGCTGGCCAACGCCAAGTCGATCCCGATTGCCCAGGCGATTCAGTCGCGTTTCGATAACCTCGATTACCTGCACGACCTGGGCGATATCAGCTTGAACATTTCCGGCTGCATCAACGCTTGCGGCCATCACCACATCGGCAATATCGGCATCCTCGGCGTTGATAAGAACGGCAGCGAGTGGTACCAGATCACCCTCGGTGGCGCCCAGGGCAAGAACAGCGCGTTGGGCAAAGTCATCGGCCCGTCGTTCAGTGCCGCCGAGGTGCCGCAAGTGATCGAACGGATTATCGGCACGTTTGTGCGCTATCGCGAAAGCGAGGAGTTGTTCGTCGATACGTTGGCGCGTATCGGGCTGGAGCCGTTCAAGGAGCGTGTGTATCCGAAGGCGCTGGAGGTGTCGGCATGAACAATCTGTTACGACTTGAGCAGGGAGTGGCGCGGATTGAGCTGAATGATCCGTGGAGGCTGGTGCGCGAGCCTTCGACACCAAGGCCCGCAGGGTTGTTGATTCTGCCGCTGGCCCATTGGCTGGAGTCACCGTCCACCCACGCGGTGTGGCTGGGGCCGGACGATGACGTCGAAAGCCTGGTCCCGTGGCTGGCGTCGCTGCCGCTAATCGCGTTGGACTTCCCAAGCTTTCGCGACGGCCGCGCCTACAGTCAGGCGTATCTGCTGCGCAGTCGTTTCGGCTGGGCAGGGGAGTTGCGCGCAATTGGCGATGTGCTGCGTGATCAACTCAGCCATATGCGCCAATGCGGGTTCGACAGTTTTGCCGTGCGCGAAGACAAATCGGCTGAAGATGCGCTCAAAGGGCTGGCGGGGATGAGCGTGTTGTATGGCCGTTCGGTGATTGAGCCGCGGCCGTTATTCCGCCGCCGCTAACCCTTTGCCGGTACAGGGGAAACCCTTAGAGCGCTGACGTTTCGGGCTTTTTTTCTTGGGTCGATGGTGGCCTTTTGGTAGAGTCGCCGTCGCCAGCGGGTTTTCGGCTGGCCGATGGGACCGAAGAAGGGAGTCTGTTCAGTGAGTCCGGGCAAGAAAATCCTGAGCCTCACCGCGTCGCTTTTGATGCTGACGCTGTGGGCCAGTTACTTTTATGTATTCAAGGAAAACCGCGACGGCCAACTCGGCGGTGCCGGTGAAAGTACCGCGTGGTGCGGCACACCGCCGACCAACGAGGCGGCGTTGCTGGGCAAGGACCAACTGACCTTGCGCGTCACCAACAACCTGCGCGGCGAATTCATGCTCAGCGGTTCTGTGGTGGTGTCCGAACGCACGTTCAACCGTTACGACCTGGGCCGCAACGAACTGCGCCTGCGTCTGGAACCGTTGCAGTGGTCCTACGGCGTCACGCCGATCTTCCTGGAGCAGGTCAAGGTTCAGCCACTGAGCCGCAATCTCTCGTCCTCCAACAAAAGTGCCTACGCTGAACTTGAGCCTCGCCCGATCGGCGTTCAGGGTCAGGTCACCGAGTTCCCGTTCGATACCTACCGTTACGGCTATAAACCGGTGCTCTATTACCTCAAGGGGAGCGAACGCATTGACTTGCGTTTCAAGAACATCACCACGCTGATGGCGATGTCCAACACCTTCACACCGATCCAGAAGTACAACCGCGTCGATTACATCAACGAGAAAAACTCGATGATCCGCGACGAAGACTACAAGGCCTACGGCCCGCATGAATGCGCGTTCAGCGTCGAACGCAAAGGCTCGTTCAAGGTCGTGGTGCTGTTGATGCTGCTGGTGCTGTGCCTGCCGTTGATGCTGGTGTTCTATCGCGATGAGCCGGGGATCGACTTCCTTGCCACGCTAGCAGGCATTGCGGTGGTGCGGGTGCTGCTGATCGGACCGGTGCAAGACTTTCAGCTGTACAACATCGACTTCCTGTTTGGCGCCGCGATTTTGTTGGTAGGTACGGTGTCGCTGATCAAGGCGATGCGCGCCAACAGTCGGCGTGAGATGGCGTTGAGAAGTGGCGAGACGTCGTCCTGGTGAAGAGTCGAGGGGGCAAAAGCCCCCTCATTCGGCGGCAGTGCAATTTTCCGGACTTTAGCTATACCTGTAACTTCCCCTGACGCAATACATTCAGGCCTTGTTGAAAGGAGTTACAGCATGAAGCCAGCCGTAATGATGGGCACCTTGTGCATTGCCACCCTCGCAGTGCTCGGGTGCTCCAGCAAAACCGTTGCTCCCGATGAATACTCCGGGTTTCTCAAGGACTACAGCCTGCTCAAAGAGGCCAAGTCACCGTCCGGTGCCGAAGTGATGCGTTGGATCGACCCCAAAGCCGACATCAACAAGTTCACCAGCGTTTACATTGAACCGACCCAGCTCTATCCCCAACCCCAGCCAACCGCCAAGATCCCGCAACAGACGCTCAACGGTATCACCCGCTATTACGATCAGGCACTCAAACGCGAAATCGGCAAGTCCTTGCCATTGGCCACCGGTCCAGGCCCGGGCGTGATGGTGGTGCGAGCGGCGATCACCGCCGTCAGCAGCAAGACCGAAGGTCTCAAACCTTATGAAGTGATCCCAATTGCGCTGGTAGCTGCGGCTGTCAGTACGGCGAGCGGTATCCGTGATCAGGAAACCACCCTGGCCACCGAAGCGGTGTTCCTGGATGGCGCTAACAACAAAGTGGTTGCTCAGGTGGTACGCAAGGGCACCGGCAAGCCGCTGGCAAACGAATCGCAGGTCATGAAGGCTGATGACGTGAAAAGCGTAATCGATGGCTGGGCGTCGGATCTGAACCAGTCTTATCTCAAGCTCAAATCCAAATAAGCCGACGCTTTCAGGCATTGCCTCAGGCGTGATCCGAGGCAATGCCTAAGGGCTTGGGAGCCGAGTTCTCAAGTACCGACGCCACAGCTGACAAACGCAATCGCGGGCAAAAGAGCCGCCGCCAATAGCCATGCATGCCTTCTCATTTTCTTCGCCATGAATTCACGACTCTCTGATGAACATTGTCGATGCCGGCACGCCTGTGCCGCTAATGAGTAATCCTGCTTTACCAAGCGTTCAGGACACCTGCGATTGAAGCTAGCAGGTAATCGCGGCCAGGCCAGCGGCAGGCGGGTGAGACTGTGGATATTTACACCCTGTCAGGTTTGACAGTTGTCGGAATGGAGATATGGGTTTTTGATGGTTGGGTGCCGCGCAAAATTATCGGCTTGCGCGTAAATGAAAGAAGGAAGGCAAATATGGCTACGGGAACGGTGAAGTTTTTTAACGAGGCGAAGGGTTTTGGCTATATCACGTCGGATGAGGACGGGAATGATCTTTTTGTGCATTTCTCTGAGCTTCAACGTACAGATATAGAATTGCTTCGAGATGGTCAAAGAGTTTCGTTTGATGTAACGGTAGACAAATCAGGCAAACAAGCTAAAAACATACATCTCATCTGAACCGCAACGATCTTGATATCTGCCGCAGGCTGCGATTTTTTGATCTTGGTCTTTAGAAGCAAGATCAAAAGATCGCAGCCTCGTTTCACTCGACAGCTCCTAAAGTTAATCGAGCGCGAGGTGGGCAGGGGCGGTCAGGGCTTCTTCGCCTGTTCGCGAATGCGCTCTTCCTGCTCGCGCAGTTGCGGGGTGAATTCGGCGCCGAAATCCTCGGCGGAGAATATCTGGCGAATCTCGATATCCGAGTCGGTGCCCGGCATCGGGTTGGGGCAACGCTTGACCCATTCGATGGCTTCTGCTGTCGACTTCACGTCCCAGATCCAGTAGCCGGCCACCAGCTCTTTGGTTTCGATGAAAGGGCCGTCAATGACCGTGCGTTTATCACCCGAGAATTGCACCCGAACACCTTTGCTGCTCGGGTGCAGGCCATCGGCCGCTACCAGGATGCCGGCTTTGGCCAGTGCTTCGTTGAAATTGCCCATGGCGCTAAGCAGTTCTTCGCTGGGCATGATGCCGGCCTCGGAATCGGCGCTGGCTTTTACGAGGATCATGAATCGCATAGTGGTGACTCCGTGGAGTGTGGGGGATTCACTGCTTAGTCGAACGGGAACGCCGCGAATCGACACGCGGGATAAATAACGATGCAGCAACCGCCAGTGTAGGAGTTGCCGAGTTACTGGTTCTGGATATCTAACAACCAGTCCGGCGTCCCGCTCAATCCGCTGGGCAAGGTTTCAAAGGGCGCGCTCAATGCAACCCTGCCGCTTTGCAGGCATCGACGAAGTTGACACCTTTTTTGTCCATGGCGTGTTTGACCTGTGCATTGGCCTTTTGCAGGGCTGGGCTGGGTTTGGCCCATTGTTCCGGGGGCAGGGGTTGCGACCAGGCTTGCACGTTTTCCGGCAGGGTCGGGCGGCCCTTGCGGTGCGCCCATTCGGCGATCAGGTAGGGCATTTTCCAGAAGGTCAGGATGCGGCGCACGTACCACCAGCGCAGGGGCCATGAGGTGCGTTTGCCGTAACCGTAACGGTGACGTTGTTCGGCGGTCAGGTGCTCGGCGCCATCGTCAAGCGAACCCGTGAAGCGCGCACCTTTACGTTCAATCTCGAACGTGTGCAGGCCTTCATAAGGCTTGAGTTCGTCTTCGGTTGGAGTCAGTCCCAACAGAACGAGCATGGGATTGGGGGCATCCACCAATTCGCCTTCTTCCATGTAATTGCGAATGGACGTCCACATACCCAGTGCATGCACATCGCTGGGTTGGGCCGACAGGATAAATTGCACGGTGTCGTGCTCTTCGTCTTCCAGCCCCATGCCGAAGGTGTAATCGCGCATGGCGCCGTAACTGGTGACGCCCTGACTGCGAGCGACCCAGGCCACCACGCTTTCCCACGGCACGATAAGTACGCGATGGGTGGTGTCGTCGATGTAGCAGACTTCGCGGCGTTGGCGGTTGAAGCGCACGGGGTAACTTTTGGCGAGGGTGCGGACGTTGGAGAGCATGCCGTAGATGAAGGCGCCGATGGGGAGGATTCCCCCCCAAGAAATCAGAATCATAAAATTTAGGAACTCGAGTAGTTCCTGCAATGGGGTTTTGAAGTTTTCTGGATAGAAGAGCACTCCATAAATGATGAAAAGGGTGGGCGCAATAAAGGTTATGAATACGACGAGCCAAATTCCAAATGCGAGTATCTTCCCCTGCTCGACCATCCCTCGGTTACTTCCTCCCAACTCCAGATAAACCTCATTCATCGCCGAAAAGTTACGCCGAGACACCTGCGCCTGGCCGGTATAAACCGGCAGCGGCGCCAGAAACAGCGTTTCGTTCAAGCCCCTGACCCGCAGTTCACCGGCACTAGGCCGCTGGCTTCGAATGTCCGGTGCCGAGTCTTTGGCTTCAGGCTTTTTTTTGCGCTTGAACAGTTTGCTAAACATCGACAGTCGCCATTTCGTCGCGGGTGAACAACCAGTACGGGGCCTTGCTCAATCCAGTGGGCAAAGCTTCCACAGGGTCGAGTGTAAATCGGCCTTGGGCCGGCAACCGTACACCACGTTCCGTGGAAATGCGCAGATCGCGCAGGACAAAACAGGTGCGATGGATCAAATCGCGTTCGGCTTCCAATTGGTAGCCAATGTTCAGGGCCAGGGCGAAATCCGATGTTTGCAGGACATCGGGGATCGGCAGGTGCAAGGTCAGAGCCTCGTCTTCCTGGCTGACGACTACGGCCACCGCGGCCCATGCGGCGCTGCACTCCTGCCAGCGCCGGGGTGGCAACTGGCTGTTGTAGGGGCCGGGGAACGGTACCGCGCGAGTTTGCTGATAGGCCAGCAGTTGCAGTCGGCGGCTGTCCATTTCCCGTGTGCGGACGCCGGGTAATCTGAGTTGCAAATAGGTGCGCTTACTCTCGCGGATCAGCTCGCAGGTCGGTTGTTGCACCACGGTAGCCAATGCACTCCAGTCCTCTGACAGGCTGCGCTGCTGGTTGGCGGTGCCCCAAGCGCTGGCCTGCAGCCACTTTTGCAAGGCGTCCAGATTGAAGTAGTTGTAGAAGCCTTCGCCCAGCAGTTGCAGGGCTGTGCCGATCAAGCCTATGAGATTGGCTTGCGCAGCGATGCCCAGCAGCCGGGGACTGGCTTCGGCCCAGGCAATAGCTCGCAATTCGGCGGGTTTTTTCAGAACCTGATTGATGATCGACGTCGTGTGTTTGGCCCCCCAGATGTTTGTGCCTACGAGGGAAGCGTCGCCGGCAATTTGCATAGTAGTGGCAGCCAATGCTTGGTGATTACCTTCGGCCAGCGCTTTGCTCCATTGCTGTGAGTGCTTACCTAAATCGAAAGCAGCGGCCAAGGCCCCTGCTACAAATGCGCCGCTTCCGGCAATGCCCATCCAGCGGCCTAATCGGCTCATAGTGTTGAGTTTTCCAGCGGCGCTCTCCATTTGCTCGATATGCGCTTGAAGGATGGTTACCGACAGGCCTTGTACCGCTGCAAATCCCGCAGCCGACATACCAAAGAATGATTCAGCGAGACCCACTGCATCAACTAAAGAACGATCATCCTTTTTCAGAATCGAGCTCAACGCTTCCAAAAACTTCTGCCCCTGATAAACAAACAGCAATAACGCAATCCCGTCACCCTTGGATTTCAGCGCAGTCACAATAGGTTTGCCAAACGTCCCCGTCGCGCGGAAATCACGCACGGTTCTGTGCATCTCCTCTCGCAACGCCGGGGCCATGCCATCGATCACCGTGCCGATTTGTCCCGGCCCGCTTGAGCCGACGGTCAGGGCGCGGCTCAGATTATCCTCCAGCGGTACCAACGCAGCCCTGAGCTGATTGATGCGCTGGTTATGCACCTGCTCGCTACCGGATGGGGCCAAGCCATGGATCTGCCGCGACAACTCGCGGTGACGCAATTTGTAGCTGTCCTTGAGTCGGCGGCGCAGGTCGAGCGCGGTATCGCGGGCTTTGTTGAAGGCCTGGAATTCGGACGCCGACGCGGCCCGCAGGGTCAGGCCACTGCGGGAGAATTCGCGCAGCAGTTGCAGGCGAGTTGAGACGCCGAGGCCACGGATGAAGCTGTTGGGATCGATTGGTTGTTGGCGTTTGAATTCTGTATGCGCTCGATCCAACTGATCCGCTGCGATCAACTGATGCGCTGGCATGTACGCCCCCATCCAACAAACTCTGCAGCCCACTAAACCGCGTATTCAAATCCGCAAAGTTCGGCAACCGCTCATTCATCAAGCTTCTGAACTGATTGGTCAGCACGTCCACCGCATCAAGGCTTTCCTGCGCCGCCGCGACCTTGATCGAGAAGCTGCTCAGGTCCATGAGTTTTTTGCTCACGTCCATCTGATCGGCCAGGGTCAGGGTCTCGAGCCCCGGTACGACGGTGAGCAGGTTGCTTTCCAGGTAGGTGGCCAGTTTTTCCGTGGCCTCGCGGTTCCAGCACAGGGCGGCCACGCAAAGGAATTCGGTTTCCAGCCGATGGCGGATCTGCTCGTCGTTGCGCAAGTCGTAGTACCAAGCCGCTCGGTGAAAATGACCACCCACGATCATGTTCAGGCGATCTTCGCGAATGGCCTGCAAGCGCTTTTGCCAATGGCTCAGCAGCGTCTGCTGCCGGCTGACGAATGCTTGCATGTCGCTGCGGTTGATCAGGTGATCGATGCCGCGTTGGCCGATCTCTTTTCCGTGCAGCGCCTCCCAGGTTTGCAAGTGAAGTGCCGTGATCGTGCCTTGGTGTTTTTGCCAAAGCACTTCACCCAATGCGTCCTGCAAATTGACGGCGGCGCGTGCGTAAGGATTGCTCAGCGCCGCTTTTCGCCAATGAGCCTCGTCGCCAAAGATTGACGGTCCGGCGTTGTCACGTTTCGCCCGCAAGTAGTCGTCAACGGCCGCTTGTTGCTCGGCGCTGGTCTCGTCCTTCAGGGCTTTGACGGCGGGTTCGGTGTTGGCCAGTGCATCAAGGCGTGCCGGGGTCACTTCGTACAACGACTGAATATAGGCGCCGGTCAGGTACTGGCGCTGGGCGGCATCATCGCGGCTCCATTGATCGAGCCAGTGCGCGACTTTCAGTTGGGCGCTGGCCAGATCGCGCATCACGCCGAAGTCGTCGCGCAAGACCAGAAACAGGTAATCGTTCTGATAGGCCCCCAGCACTTGGCTGGTGAGGGTTTCAATCGACGTGTTCTTGAATAGCGGCGTGTCTTCCCAGGCGTAAGACTGGCGCTCTTGCGGGTTGGCGCCCTCGGGCAGATCGATTGGCGCGGATTTTTCGGCGACCTCTGCCAGCCAGGCATTGGTCTGACGCTGGCTCAACAAGTGCGCACCGCCCTTGTCCGGACAGGCGCTCGCCGGTTCGATGCGTTGCATCAGACGTTCACGCTCTGTCGCGTCCTTGAGCACTTGCGAACATTTGTAGGCCGTCCACTGGATTTCCGAATAGCCAGCGAACAGCGTGTGCTGCCGGGTGAAGATCAGTTGCGGCTCTCCGACCGATGCTGTGCGCGTGTCGCTGGCCACTTCCTGGCCTTTCCAGACCAGTTTGCTGATCTGGCCTTGCTCAATGCGGTATTCGTGCAAGTAACCGGTGCCGTTATCGATGATGTACAGGTAGCCGTCACGCAACAGTCGAATGCCCAGCGGTTGGCTGCTCAGGCTCAGCGGCATGCTCAGTTCAGAAGAAGGATCAAGCTGTTCGACCAGGCCATAGCGCAGCGGTAACAGTTGCACTTTTTCGCTCATCAAGTGACACATTCCCAGAGGGGAACGGGTGTCCTGGGCGCTCTTGGCCATGGCGGCAATATTGGCGTCGGCTGTCATGGCAAGTCGCTCGGTGAATGGGTGGTGCGCTCATGCGCCAATTGGGCGGCGCGCCGCACGCGGCTCAAGGGAGATTGTTGGGAGGACGCTGTCAGCAGTTGTGCAATGTCCGGGTGGGCGCTCAGTGGTTGTTCGCCCAGATAGCCGAAAACGTTGGCGTAGAGGGTGATTTCCTGTTCCGAGGTGAAGCCTTGTTGATAGGCCTGCTGTGCTGTTTTCTCGGCAAATCGAAGGCGTTCCCAGGCTGAACAGGCCGCCATGAATCCGGGGAAATATCGCTGCAAGTGATTGTTGAGGCTGAGCACCGACTGATGAAACTGCGCCTCTCCCAGAGCGGTGAGTTCCTGTTCGGTCAACTGATAGATATCGGTGGTGTCGGGCGCAGCAGCGTCCGCACGTTGATGTTGTTGCCAGACGGCGTGTAGCCCATCGGGCAGGCACAGGTGCTGAACCGGGCCGAACCAGCGCGCGCTATTGGCTTGCTGCGCAAGGTTCAGCAATGGATGCATGACGGCTGGATCGGCGATGCGCAGCATGACCTCAATCGAACTCGGGTGCTTGACGGTGAGCAGGCGACGCCAGTGTTTGCAGAGCGTTGGCGCATCGGCCTTGCTGAACAGCAAGAAGCCCCATTCCTGCGTGGCGTTTTCCTGAAAGTACGTGAGCAGCGGATCGTCTGCGCCTTTGAGTGTGATCAGGTACGGCGAAATATCCGCCAGCTCCTGCCAGCGTGTGCCTTGGTAGAGGCAGTAAGCCGGATTGTCCCAGCGGCGCAGGCATTGCGGCAGGTTGGGGACACTTACACCATCCAGCAGCAAATAGGCCTGCACGGACCATGGCAAGTCATCGGGTAAGGACGGTAATTCAAGCATCGGCTTCTCCACGCTGCTGTTTGGCGGCTTCGCAAACAGCGCAGATCGGCCTCTTGGCCATCAGGGTCAGACGCTGCGTTTGAATTAATACGGGGGCTTGAAGGGCGATCTCGGCTGATGGGATAGCAGATAACGCCGTCACTCCAACCACTGGCGCGCCGCCCTCGACGATAGCGACGCTGCTGAAGATCCCACCCGAATTGATGACGATGTGATGACCGCCAGCACTCAGCGTCAGGCTTGTCCCGGCATCAATCACCACTTGGCTCGCGGTAACCCGCGCATGCGGCCCGGCCTGAATCACCAGCGTTCCATCCGCCG
>NZ_CAXAPN010000033.1:0-91205 GCF_963971015.1 Pseudomonas sp. RA_15y_Pfl2_54 | reverse complement strand
ACCCAAGCACTGGTCGCACTAGCCCGCAAGCTTGCCCGGGTGGTATTTGCTCTGTTGAAAAACCAGAGCGAATACTCACCTAAAGCGGTTTAGGGGCTAGGCATGAACCATAGAATCTCCCACAGGGTATTGCGTGAAACCTTCAGACCGCCATCGGCGCGGTCATTGGCGCGTGGTGTTCATAACCTTCCAGCGAGAAGTCGCCTGGCTCCACCAGTTCCAGCCATTCCGGCTGATACACGCCAGTCTTGGCGAACTCCGGCACGCGATCCGAAATCTTCAGTTTCGGCATGGCGAACGGTTCGCGCTTGATTTGTTCGTTGAGCATGTCCAGATGGTTTTCGTAGACGTGCGCGTCACCGATGAAATAGGTGAACCAGCGCGGCGTGTAACCGGTCAGGCGACCGATCAGGCTCAGCAGCGCGGCGCCTTCGGTGAGGTTGAACGGCGTGCCCAGGCCCAAGTCGTTGGAGCGGATGTATAGGGTCAGGGAAATTTCCCTGGTCTCGACATTCGGGTGGAACTGGTACAGCAGATGGCACGGCGGCAGGGCCATTTCATCGAGTTGGGCGCAGTTCCAGCCGTGGAACAGGATGCGGCGGCTGCCCGGATCATTGATGATCGTGTCGACGCACTGGCGCACCTGGTCGATGGCTTTGTACAGCACCACGTAGGCCTGGCCGTCTTCTTCGCCTTGAGCGATCTGCTTGTAGCCATTGCTCAAGGTTTGTTCGATGGCCGCGGTGTTGCTCAACGGAATCTGCTTGTACGCCGGCCATTTGCGCCATTGCACGCCATAGATTTCGCCGAGGTCGTCGTCGCCCTGACGGAATGGGTTGGCCAGCCACTGGGCGTTTTCGTTGGCGTTCTGGTCCCAGACCTTGCAGCCCAGCGCGCGGAATTCAGCGGCGTTGTTCACACCACGCAGAAAACCGCACATCTCGCCGATGGCCGATTTGAAGGCCATCTTGCGGGTGGTGATCGCCGGAAAACCTTCCTGCAGATCGAAACGCAGCATCGCCCCCGGGAAACTGATGGTGTTGATGCCGGTGCGGTTGGCCTGTTTGGTGCCGTTCTGGATGACGTGCGAGACCAGTTCGAGATATTGCTTCATGAGTTACCTGTGTCCTTGAACCCGGGGGCCGTCGCCCCCGGCCTTCGAATTTATACGGCCGCCGCGGGCGCTGCCGGGGCGCGATGATAAGCCAGCCAGATCAGGTACAGACCGGCAAGCACCATCGGCACGCAAAGCACCTGACCCATGGTCAGCCAGCCCCAGGCCAGATAGCCCAGTTGCGCGTCCGGTACACGGACGAATTCGACGATGAAACGGAAGATGCCGTAGAACAGCGTGAACATCCCCGATACCGCCATGGTCGGCCGCGGTTTACGCGAGAACAACCACAGGATCAGGAACAGCGCGACGCCTTCAAGGGCGAACTGATACAGCTGCGACGGGTGACGCGGCAACTGCGCCGGGTCGCTGAACGGCGGGAAGATCATCGCCCACGGCACGTCGGTCGGCTTGCCCCACAACTCGGCGTTGATAAAGTTGCCGATACGCCCGGCGCCCAGGCCGATCGGCACCATCGGTGCGACGAAGTCCATCAACTGGAAGAACGACTTGTTGTTCTTTTTGCCGAACCACAACGCGGCCAGCATCACGCCGATAAAGCCGCCGTGGAACGACATGCCGCCCTTCCACACTTCGAAAATCAGCAACGGGTTGGCCAGGTAGGCGCTCAGATCGTAGAACAGCACGTAACCCAACCGCCCGCCGACAATGACCCCCATCGATAACCAGAAAATCAAGTCGGAGAGTTTCTCCTTGCTCCAGGTCGGGTCGAAGCGGTTCAACCGCCGGGACGCCAGCAGCCAGGCGCCGCCGATGCCGATCAGGTACATCAGACCGTACCAGTGGATTTTCAGCGGACCGATGGCCAGGGCCACCGGGTCGATCTGCGGGTAAGGCAGCATTGCGACTCCTCGTTAGAAGTTGAAACCAGAATTCCCGGGCGACGCTGTCACCTCAGGATTAAGCCAGGATTGCGACCTGCTCAAAGCAGAAAACTCAAGCCAACGCAAAACAGCAAAGCGGCGAACAGCCGTTTGAGCAAGCGTGGCGATAATCTATGTGCCAATCGTGCGCCGAGACGGGCGAACACCATGCTGGTCAGGGCGATGCCCAACAGCGCCGGCAAATAGACAAAGCCGAGACTATGGGCCGGCAGCAGCGGATCGTGCCAGCCCAGAATCATGAAACTTAATGCACTGACCAGGGCGATCGGCAGACCGCAGGCCGACGAGGTCGCTACCGCTTGCTGCATCGGCACGCTGCGCCAGGTCAGGAACGGCACGGTCAGCGATCCGCCGCCGACGCCAAAAATCGCCGAGGCCCAGCCAATCACACTGCCAGCCACGGACAGACCGAGTTTGCCCGGCACCGTTCGGCTGGCCTTGGGTTTGACGTCCAGCGCCAACTGCACGGAAATCACCAAGGCAAATACGCCGATGATTTTTTGCAAATGCGGCCCGGAAATCGCTTCGGCCGTCAGCGCACCGAAACCGGCGCCGACCAGAATACCCACGGTCATCCACGCAAAAACCGGCCAGCGTACCGCACCACGTCGATGGTGCTCACGCACGGCATTGACCGAGGTGAAGATGATCGTCGCCAACGACGTGCCGACCGCCAGGTGGGTCAGAATCGATGGGTCGAAGCCCTGCAACGTGAAACTGTAAACCAGCACCGGGACAATAATGATCCCGCCGCCCACCCCGAACAGCCCGGCCAGCACGCCTGCACAGGCGCCCAGCGCCAGATAGAGCAGAAATTCCATGACCGTCTCCCAGACGCTTTCCCCAAACCGGAGCGGCATGGTAACGGATGCATACCCTTAGGCGGAACTGGCGATGGATGCACGGACGCCGGATGCGTAGAGTGGACAAAAAACACACAAGGACCACCTTATGTGCCTGATCGTTTTTGCCTGGCGCCCGGGCCATGCCCAGCCGCTGATCGTTGCGGCCAACCGTGACGAGTTTTACGCCCGCCCCAGTCTGCCGCTGGGGCAATGGCCTGAGGCACCGCATGTGCACGCCGGACGCGATCTCGAAGCCGGTGGCACCTGGCTGGGGATCGGCGCCAACGGGCGCTTTGCGGCGCTGACCAATATCCGCGACCCGCATCAGCCGCCGGCGCGTAAATCGCGGGGGGAGCTGGTGGCGGGGTTTCTCGCGGGCGATGAGGCGATTGATGACTATCTGGCCGACGTTGTCGGTCGCTCACCAGAGTACGCCGGGTTCAACCTGCTGCTGGGCAACAGCCATGAGCTATGGCACTACAACGCACGGATGTCGGAGCCGGTGATGCTGCAGTCCGGGGTCTACGGATTATCCAATGCCGGACTGGACACGCCGTGGCCGAAGCTGCTCAAGGCCAGGGCGGCGTTGAGTGCAGTGCTGGAGGATCCGCAGCCTGCACGGTTGCTGGCGTTACTTGGCGATGCGCAAACGGCGCCGTTTGCCGAGTTGCCGGACACCGGCGTGGGGCTGGCGACGGAATCACTGCTGTCGAGTGTGTTTATTGCCAGCCAGAGTTACGGGACGCGGGCAAGTACGGCGCTGGTGGTGCAGGCGGATGGGACGCGCAGGATGGTGGAGCGCAGCTTCGGGCCGTATGGCGGGCATCTGGGGGAAGTCGAGATTGTGGTTTAGCGGTATCTGGACTGAAACCTTCGCGAGCAAGCCCGCACCCACATTGGATCTGTGATCGACACAAATCCCCTGTGGGAGCGGGCTTGTTCGCGAGGGGGCGATCAGCCTTTTAAAGGGCTTTGTTGACCGCCGGCGGATTGATCTTCGACAACCCAAGGTTCTTCAGCGCCAGTTGCAGCGAACTGTGGATAACTTGCGGGTTATCGATGGTCATCAATTCGCCCAGCAATTGCCTGGCCTTGTCCAGATTGACCTGACGCAGCATCCACTTCACCTTCGGCAAGTTGGTGGCGTTCATCGACAGACTGTCGAAGCCCATCGCCATCAACAGCACCGCCGCCGCCGGATCACCGGCCATCTCGCCGCAAATGCTCACCGGTTTGCCCTCGGCATGGGCGTCGCGCACCACGGTTTGCAACGCTTGCAGCACGGCCGGGTGCAGGTAGTCGTAGAGATCCGCCACCCGTGGGTTGTTACGGTCCACGGCCAGCAGGTATTGGGTCAAGTCGTTGGAGCCGACCGAGAGGAAGTCGACCATCCGCGCCAGTTCCCTGGTCTGGTAGACCGCTGCCGGAATCTCGATCATCACCCCGATTGGCGGCATTTGCACGTCGGTGCCTTCGTCGCGCACCTCGCCCCACGCCCGGTGAATCAGGTGCAGGGCTTCTTCGAGTTCGTGGGTGCCGGAAATCATCGGCAGCAAAATCCGCAGGTTGTTCAGGCCCTCGCTGGCCTTGAGCATGGCGCGGGTCTGCACCAGGAAGATTTCCGGGTGGTCGAGGGTGACGCGAATGCCGCGCCAGCCGAGGAACGGGTTGTCTTCCTTGATCGGGAAGTACGACAGCGACTTGTCACCGCCGATGTCCAGGCTGCGCATGGTCACCGGTTGCGGATGGAACGCGGCGAGCTGTTCGCGGTAGATCGCCAGTTGTTCCTTCTCGCTCGGGAAGCGCTGGTTGATCATGAACGGCACTTCGGTGCGATACAGACCGACACCTTCGGCGCCACGCTTCTGCGCCCGCGCCACATCCGCCAGCAGGCCGGTGTTGACCCACAGCGGCATGCGGTGCCCATCGAGGGTCACGCAGGGCAGATCACGCAGGGCATCGAGGCCCAGCGCCAGTTGTTTCTCTTCTTCGACGACTTCGGCGAACTGCTTGCGCAGCACTTCGCTGGGGTTGGTGTAAACCTCGCCACGAACGCCATCGACGATCATTTCAATGCCGTCGACCTTGGCGTACGGCAGATCGACCAGGCCCATCACCGTTGGAATACCCATGGCCCGGGCCAGGATCGCAACGTGGGAGTTCCCCGAACCGAGTACCGAAACCAGACCAACCAGCGTGCCTTCCGGCACCTCGCCGAGCATGGCCGGCGTCAGTTCTTCGCTGACCAGAATGGTTTTTTCCGGGTAGACGAGGTTCTGTTGCCGCTCTTCCTGCAAGTAGGCCAGCAAGCGGCGGCCGAGGTCTTTGACGTCCGACGCTCGCTCACGCAGGTAGGCATCGTCCATCAGTTCGAAACGGTTGACGTGTTCAGTGACCACCTGACGCAACGCACCCTGCGCCCACTGGCCGGTCTTGATCACAGTGGTGATTTCGCTGCCGAGCGAGGCATCGTCGAGCATCATCAGATAAACGTCGAACAGCGCGCGCTCTTCGGGACGCAGTTGTGTCGCCAGTTTCGCCGACAAGGCACGCATGTCGGCGCGCACGCCTTCGATGGCGGTCTTGAACAGTGCCAGTTCGGCGTTGATATCGGTGATGGTCTTGTCCGGCACCACGTCCAGATCCGCCGGCGGCAACATGACCACCGCCGTACCGACCGCCGCACCCGGCGAACCCGGCACGCCAACGAACTTGGCTTCCTGAATGCCTTTGCCCTGACGGCCCAGACCCCGGATCGAACCGGTGGCCTCGGCGTGGGCGATAACGCCGGCGAGCTGCGCGCTCATGGTCACGAGGAAGGCTTCTTCACCTTCATCGAACTGGCGGCGCTCTTTTTGCTGGATGACCAACACGCCGACGACGCGGCGGTGGTGAATGATCGGTGCGCCAAGGAAGGAGGCATAGCGCTCCTCACCAGTCTCGGCGAAGTAGCGGTAGCGCGGGTGATCCGCGGCGTTTTCGAGGTTCAGGGGTTCTTCACGCGTGCCGACCAGACCCACCAGACCTTCGTTGGGTGCCATGCTGACTTTGCCGATCGAGCGCTTGTTCAAGCCCTCGGTGGCCATCAGGACGAAGCGGTTGGCCTCGGGATCAAGCAGGTAGACCGAGCAGACCTGGCTGCCCATGGCCTCTTTGACGCGCAACACAATAATCCCCAACGCCGCCTTGAGATCCTTGGCGGAGTTAACTTCCTGGACGATCTTGCGCAGCGTATTGAGCATGGCTCGGGGTCGAACTCCGTCGTCAGTCGCGCGCTAAAAGGCGCGGGGCAAGCTCTTTGAGGGCGCGGCGATACACCTCGCGCTTGAATGTCACCACCTGGCCCAACGGATACCAATAGCTGACCCAGCGCCAGCCATCGAACTCCGGTTTACCGGTCAAATCCATCCGCACCCGCTGCTCGTTGGAGATCAGGCGCAGGAGAAACCACTTCTGTTTCTGGCCGATGCACAGCGGTTGGCTGTGGGTACGCACCAGACGTTGCGGCAAACGATAGCGCAACCAGCCCCGTGTGCAGGCGAGTATTTCAACATCTTCACGTTCCAGGCCAACTTCTTCGTTCAGCTCGCGGTACAAGGCGTCTTCCGGCGTCTCTTCAGGGTTGATTCCCCCTTGTGGAAACTGCCAGGCATCTTGATTGATACGGCGAGCCCATAGCACCTGGCCGGCGTCATTCGTCAGAATGATCCCGACATTGGGGCGGAAACCATCGGGGTCGATCACGGCAACAACCTCGCAAACGCATGTCGCCGCATTGTTCCACAAAGCTTGATAAGGCGGCAACGAAGGTTCCTACCTTATGTGCACTCTTGTGAAAAGACCGTATTCTTGTCGCCTTTTTACTGACTTTTCAGCGGGTAACTGCAATGCGCCTGGCTCTATTCGATTTGGACAACACCCTTCTGGGCGGCGACAGCGACCACGCTTGGGGCGACTATCTGTGTGAACGCGGCTTCCTCGACCCGGTCGCGTACAAAGCGCGCAACGACGAGTTCTATCAGGATTACCTGGCCGGCAAGCTGGATAACGCCGCGTACCTGAATTTCTGCCTGGAGATTCTCGGCCGCACTGAAATGGCCGTGCTCGATCAATGGCACAACGACTACATGCGTGACTGCATCGAGCCCATCGTGTTGCCCAAGGCGCTCGACCTGTTGAAAAAACACCGCGATGCCGGCGACAAACTGGTGATCATCACCGCGACCAACCGTTTCGTGACCGCGCCGATTGCCGTTCGTTTGGGCGTTGAAACCCTGATCGCCACCGAGTGCGAAATGGTCGATGGCCGTTACACCGGGCGCAGCACCGATATCCCGTGCTTCCGTGAAGGCAAGGTGACGCGCCTGAATCGCTGGCTGGAAGAAACCGGGCATTCGCTGCAAGACAGCTACTTCTACAGCGACTCGATGAATGACTTGCCGCTACTGGAGCAAGTGGCGAACCCGGTGGCCGTGGATCCGGATCCGAACCTGCGCGCTGAAGCCGAAAAGCGTGGCTGGCCGGTCATCACACTGCGCGACTGAAATCGCTTTCGCGAGCAAGCCCGCTCCACACTGGAATGCGTTCCCCTGTGGCAGCGGGCTTGCACGCGAAGGGGCAACCCGGTCTCAAGCCTTAAACAGGCTTGGCCCCCATCAACGCCGCAATGGCGAGAAATCCGACACCACTGACAATCGCCAGCGCCAGACTGAATTTCCAGTTACCGCCCCCGCTCGTCCACCGTCGATTCAGCCGAACAAGCAACCAAACGGCACTGAATGTAGCCACGGCATAGATCACGCTGGAGCCCAGAATCCAGAACTGCCCCAATGGCCAGCCAATCAGATGCACCAGCCACCAGCCGGTGAAGGGCATGCTCAACATGCCGATCAGCATCAGACACCAGACAAACAACCACGGACGCTGCATCGTGCTGACCGGCCCTTGACTGCGATTACGCCAGGTCAGCGCGGCGAGCCCCAGGCCGCTGGTGAGTATCACCACGGTTGCAGCGACGTGAAGGACTTTCAGGGTGGTCAGGGTTTCCATGGGTTTCTTTTCCTTGGGCCATGCCCATCAGCGTAGCCGTTCAGCCAAGAAACAGCTTATAGGCCGGGTTGTCGCTTTCGTCCCAGTACGGATAACCGATTTGCGCCAGCGCCTGCGGCACCAGATGCCGCTCATCGTGGGGCACTTGCAGCCCGGCGACCACCCTGCCATCTGCCGCGCCGTGGTTGCGGTAGTGGAACATCGAGATGTTCCAGCGCCCGCCAAGTTTGTTGAGGAAGTTGAACAGCGCGCCCGGACGCTCCGGGAATTCGAAGCGCAGCACCACTTCATCAACCACCTGCGCCGCACGCCCGCCGACCATGTGACGGATGTGCAACTTGGCCAATTCGTTGTCGGTCAGGTCAATGACCGGGAAGCCCTGCTCGGCCAGGCTCGCCAGCAGTGCGCTGCGCGGGTCGTTTTCCGGGTGGGTCTGCACGCCGACGAAGATGTGCGCTTCGCTGCCGGTGTTGTAGCGGTAGTTGAATTCGGTGATCTGACGCTTGCCGATGGCCTCGCAGAACGCCTTGAAGCTGCCGGCCTTTTCGGGAATGGTCACGGCGATGATCGCTTCGCGGCCTTCGCCCAGTTCGGCGCGCTCGGCAACGTGACGCAAGCGGTCGAAGTTGACGTTGGCACCGGAGTCGATGGCGACAAAGGTCTGGCCGCTGACGCCGCGCAACTCGACGTACTTCTTGATCCCGGCCACGCCCAAGGCGCCGGCAGGCTCGGTGATCGAGCGGGTATCGTCGTAGATATCCTTGATTGCCGCACAGATCTCGTCGGTGCTGACGGTAATCACTTCATCGACATGATCTTTGCAGATGTCGAAGGTGTGCTGGCCGATCTGCGCCACCGCGACGCCGTCAGCAAAGATGCCCACGGTCGGCAACACCACGCGTTCGCCGGCAGCCATGGCGGCTTGCAGGCAGTTGGAGTCGTCGGGCTCGACGCCGATGACTTTGATGTCCGGACGCAGGTATTTCACGTACGCCGCGATACCGGCGATCAGGCCGCCGCCGCCGACCGGGACGAAAATCGCATCCAGTGGCTGCGGGTGCTGACGCAGAATCTCCATCGCCACGGTGCCCTGCCCGGCAATGGTGTGCGGATCGTCGTACGGGTGGATGTAGACGTAGCCTTTTTCATCGACCAGTTTCAGCGAATAGGCCAGCGCTTCCGGGAACGAATCGCCGTGCAGCACCACTTTGCCGCCACGCGAACGCACGCCTTCGACCTTGATCTCCGGGGTGGTCTTGGGCATGACGATGGTGGCTTTGACGCCCAGCACTTTCGCCGCCAGGGCCAGACCCTGCGCGTGGTTGCCCGCTGAAGCGGTGACCACACCACGGGCGCGTTCTTCGTCGCTCAGTTGGGTCAACTTGTTGTAGGCGCCCCGAATCTTGAACGAGAACACCGGCTGCAAGTCTTCGCGCTTGAGCCAGATGTCATTGCCCAGCCGCTCGGAGAGCTGGCGAGCGCTCTGCAGCGGGGTTTCTACGGCAACGTCATAAACGCGCGAGGTGAGGATCTTTTTGACGTACTGTTCGAGCATCGGAAAGCATCACTGAGCGGTTGGGCAGGGCCAAGGAGTCTAACCCGGCTTTTGCCCGGGCGACCACACGATTGCAGAGGTTTTAGACCCGCTTGGGGCTATAATGCCGGCCTTTCCGTACTCACCTCGCCCGCTTCCGGAGCCCGCATGACCCAGGATCAACTCAAACAGGCAGTGGCTCAGGCCGCTGTCGACTTCATCCTCCCGAAACTCGACGACAAAAGCATCGTCGGTGTCGGCACCGGCTCCACCGCCAACTGCTTCATCGACGCACTGGCCCAGCACAAGGGCGCATTCGATGGCGCGGTCGCCAGCTCCGAAGCCACCGCCGCGCGCCTCAAGGGCCACGGGATTCCCGTCTATGAACTGAACACCGTCAGCGACCTGGAGTTCTACGTCGACGGCGCTGATGAAAGCGATGAGCACCTGAACCTGATCAAGGGCGGCGGCGCGGCCCTGACCCGCGAGAAGATCGTTGCCGCCGTGGCCAAGACCTTCATCTGCATCGCCGACGCCAGCAAACTGGTGCCGGTGCTGGGCGAATTCCCGCTGCCGGTGGAAGTCATCCCGATGGCTCGCAGCCACGTCGCTCGCGAACTGGTGAAACTGGGCGGCGACCCGGTGTACCGCGAAGGTGTACTGACCGACAACGGCAACATCATCCTCGACGTGTTCAATATGCAGATCACCAATCCGGTGGAGCTGGAAACGCAGATCAACGCCATCGTCGGCGTGGTCACCAACGGTTTGTTCGCCGCGCGTCCGGCGGATCTGCTGCTGCTGGGTACGAGTGAAGGTGTGAAAACGCTGAAGGCTGAGTAAGCCAGACTGCCCACATTTTTGTGGGCAGATGCATGCCCCCACCTGTGGGAGCGGGCTTGCTCGCGACAGCGGTGGATCAGTCGACATCTGCGTTGTCTGGTCCACCGCTTTCGCGAGCAAGCCCCATTTTGCAGTGTCAGTCAGTTCTGGGCGGGCTTTTTGAAGACGTAAAACAGGTTTGGCTCACTCACCAGGTACAGCGTCCCGTCGTCATCCATCGCAATGCCTTCTGCCTGCGGCACGGTTTTCTGCAAGCCTTGTCGGCCCTTGCTCAGCGACAGGGTGCTCAACGGGCGCCCACCCACATCCAGCTCCAGAATCAGCCCCGACTCATCCGACAGTGCCAGTAAATGCCCGCTGCGCTCGTCGTATTGCAGGCTCGACAGATCACGCACGAACATGCCGGCATCCCGTTTGGGATTGTTGATCACATGCACCGCGTAGGACTTTTCCGGGTTGAAGTGCGGGAAACCGTGCACTTCGTAGATCAGCATCGGGTCGCGCTCTTTCGCGACAAACAAGCGCTTGCCCACCGAGTCATAAGCCAGCCCCTCAAAACCCTTGTTGCTGCTCGCGTGCACACCCAGGGTCATTTGCTCGGCGTCCGCCGCATCGAGGAACGTGGTGACATCTTCCAGGTGAATCTTGATCAACCGCTGCTGGCGCTCGTCGGTGATCACATAAGTATCGGCACTGATGAACTCAACCGCCTCCGGATCACCAAAGCCGATCAGTGCGATGCGGCGCAGGATTTTGCCCTCCAGCGACAGTTCGACCAGCTCGGCATGTTTGTTGGTGACTGTGAAAAGACTGTTGCGCACCGGATCGTAGGTCAGCGCCGACACGTCATCGTCCAGCCCCTCGATTACCCGCGCCTCGATCTCCACCCGATATTGATCCAGACCAATGGCCTCGCTGCTTAGCGGTTGCCACAGGGTGTGCAGATTGAACCAGGCGCGCTCGAACAGGCGCAGGTATTGGCCAATCGCGATCAACGCGATCAGAGCAATCACCGAAAGGGTGACAAGGAGAGGCTTGGGACGGGCAAATCGACGCATGCAGGAGGGCTCGGAATCAAAACAGGCGGATGAAATATCACGCCTGTCTGAAATGAAGCTTAATGGCCACTTGCCTTGGACGACAAGAGCCTCCCCAGCAAGGGCATTACTTCTGCTTTTCGAAGCGATAGAACAGGTTCGGCTCGCTGACCATATACAGCGTGCCTGCCTCGTCCAGGGCCACGCCTTCGGCGCGGGGAATGGTGTTCTTCAAACCGTTGAAGCCGCCAAGCAGGGTCATGAAACTGACTTGCTCGCCCTTCTCGTCCAGCTCCAGCAACAGGTGCGAGTCAGCCGACAACGCCAATGTGTGACCGGTGCGCGGGTCAATCGCCAACGCCGAGAGATTGCGAATGTCGAGCTCATCACTGTCCAGCTTCTGCTTGTCGCCTTTGAGCGTCTGGCTGCCATCGCTTTTCCAGGTGAACAGCACCGGTGGACGCTCCTCGCCCAGCAGGAACTGCTGGTTGCGCGCATCCCAGGTAATCGCTTCGAAAGCTTTGTTCTGGTCTTTCGAGGGGCCAAGGTCGTACTTGGGGAAATTGGCGATGTTCAGCTCACGCGTATCGGCGTCGACCTTGACGATCGACAGCATGTGCAGACGCTCATCGACAATGGCCATCAGGCCGTTTTCCATGATCGTGACGCCTTCCGGGTTGGCCCAGCCCACCAGCGGCATCTTGCGCAGCACATCGCCTTGCAGGGTCAGTTCGACCAGAAACGGGTTCTTGCCCATCACCGAGAACAGGGTTTTGGTCTGCGGGTTGTAGGCCAGATCCGACGCCTCATCCTTCTCCATGCCCGGCAGCGGCTTGGCATCGATGACCACCCGGTAATCCGGCAGCCAGACACTTCCCTTTTGCTCGGCCGGGCTTTCGAAACGCTCCAGTACCCACAGCGCACCGCGATCATCCCAATGCATCAGATACGCCAGCCCATACGCTGCGACGATCACCAGCAATAGCAAGGAATACCAGCGCAGGGCGAAACGTGAGCGGCGAGGGGTTTTGAGCTGAGTTTGAGATGCCATCGAGGGATGCGTTCCGAAAATTCAGGCTATGGGTAATAGCACAAAGAGGCCGGCTCAGACGCCAGAATGACGGAAATTATCCAGACGGGATGTGAAAAAAACGGCAAATGGCGAGATTGTCGTGGTTTGTCCCCGATATTCGGGTCACCACAAACCAATGCGAGAGCGGGCTTGCTCGCGAAGGCGTCGGATCAGTCGACATCTTCGTTGACTGACAAAATGCTTTCGCGAGCAAGCCCGCTCCCACAGGTTTTTGCAGTGTGGCGGTTAGCGCACGCTGCTGTTGAAGCTGCTGGCGCCGACCAGTTCCAGCACGATGTCGTCGCCGACGTTCAGCGGGCCGACGCCTACTGGCGTGCCGGTGAGAATCACGTCACCGGCCTGCAGCGAGAAGCAGCCGGCCATGTGCTGGATCATCGGCACGATCGGGTTGAGCATCGCGCTGCTGTTGCCGTCCTGACGGACTTCGCCGTTGATGGTCAGGCGGATGCCGATATCGGTCAGATCAGCAAAGGTGCTGCCGACCACGAACGGTGCAAGCACTGCCGCGCCGTCGAACGACTTGGCGATTTCCCACGGCAGGCCCTTGGATTTGAGCTCGGCCTGCTTGTCGCGCAGGGTCAGATCCAGCGCCGGAGCGAAACCGGAGATCGCATCGAGCACTTCTTCACGGCTTGGCTTGGTCGACAGCGGCTTGCCGATCAACACGGCAATTTCCGCTTCGTAATGCACCGAACCGCGCTCGGTCGGAATGCTGAAACCGCCTTCCAGCGACACCACGCAACTGCCCGGCTTGATGAACAGCAACGGCTCGGTAGGCACCGGGTTGTCCAATTCCTTAGCGTGTTCGGCGTAATTACGCCCAATGCACACCACTTTTCCCAGCGGGAAGTGAATACGCGTGCCGTCGACATACTGGTGCTGATAGCTCATTTACCGACTCCTGCCTTCATTGATTCATCAGAGATTGCCAATCAAACCGCGAAAATCTTGCCCGGGTTCATGATGCCGTTCGGGTCGAACACCGCTTTGACCGCTTTCATGTATTCGATTTCGACCGGCGAGCGGCTGTAGGTCAAGTAATCGCGTTTGGTCATGCCCACGCCGTGTTCGGCGGAGATCGAGCCGTTGTACTTCTCGACGGTTTCGAACACCCACTTGTTGACGGTGGCGCATTTGGCGAAGAACTCGTCCTTGCTCAGGCTTTCGGGCTTGAGGATGTTCAGGTGCAGGTTGCCGTCGCCGATGTGGCCGAACCAGACAATTTCAAAGTCCGGATAGTATTCGCCGACAATCGCGTCGATTTCCTGCAAGAACGCCGGCACTTTTGAAACGGTGACCGAGATGTCGTTCTTGTACGGGGTCCAGTGCGAGATGGTTTCGGAGATGTACTCGCGCAGCTTCCACAGGTTCTGCAACTGGGTTTCGCTCTGGCTCATCACGCCGTCCAGTACCCAGCCCTGCTCGACGCAATGTTCAAAGGTTTCCAGCGCGCTGTTGGCCACTTCTTCAGTGGTCGCTTCAAACTCCAGCAGCGCGTAGAACGGGCAATCGGTTTCAAACGGCGCCGGCACATCACCGCGACCCAGCACTTTGGCCAAGGCCTTGTCGGAGAAGAATTCGAACGCGGTCAGGTCGAGCTTGCCCTGGAAGGCGTGCAGCACCGGCATGATCGAGTCGAAATCAGCGGTGCCGAGGACCATCGCCGTGAGGTTTTTCGGCGCACGATCCAGACGCATGGTCGCTTCAACGACAAATCCAAGGGTGCCTTCGGCGCCAATGAACAACTGGCGCAGGTCGTAACCGGTGGCGTTCTTGATCAAATCTTTGTTCAGCTCCAGCACGTCACCCTTGCCGGTGACCACCTTCATGCCGGCAACCCAGTTGCGGGTCATTCCGTAGCGAATGACCTTGATCCCGCCGGCATTGGTGCCGATATTGCCGCCAATCTGGCTGGAACCCGCCGATGCGAAGTCCACCGGGTAGTACAGGCCCTTTTCTTCAGCGACGTTCTGCAAATGCTCGGTGACCACGCCCGGCTGACACACGGCGGTGCGGTCAGTGAGGTTCACGTCGAGAATCTGGTTCATGTAATCGAATGACACGACCACTTCGCCGTTGGCGGCCACCGCAGCGGCGGACAGCCCGGTGCGCCCGCCCGAAGGCACCAGCGCAACCTTGTGCGTATTGGCCCAACGGACGATGGCCTGCACCTGTTCGATAGTCTTGGGAAACACGATGGCGCTCGGCGCGGGGGCGAAGTGCTTGGTCCAATCCTTGCCATATGTGTTCAGGGAGTCGGCGTCGGTCAGGACCTTGCCAGGCTCGACCAGGGTCTTCAGTTCATCAATCAGGGCAGGATTGGTCATCGACAGAACTCTCGAACAATTCATGGTCATCCTGAGAACGCTTCACGTCGCAGGAATGAGTGTTTAGCGGGGTCGTTATGCTAGCATACCGACCCCGCCGGCCAGTGCCCAAACGCCTGTTCTGCGGTGACGGCTTTCTTGTCGTCCAGGTCAATGTCTGTTGACCATTTCCTGCCATTTTTCTCCGGGATACAGGTTTACGCAGATGAGCAAGACTTCTCTCGATAAGAGCAAGATCAAGTTCCTTCTTCTCGAAGGCGTCCACCAATCGGCTGTCGACGTCCTCAAGGCGGCGGGCTACACCAGCATCGAGTACCTCACAGGTTCTCTGCCGGAAGCCCAGCTCAAGGAAAAGATCGCTGACGCTCACTTCATCGGCATTCGTTCGCGCACCCAACTGACTGAAGAGATCTTCGATCACGCGAAGAAGCTGGTAGCGGTCGGTTGCTTCTGCATCGGCACCAACCAGGTTGACCTGGACGCGGCTCGCGAGCGCGGTATCGCCGTGTTCAACGCGCCGTACTCCAACACTCGCTCCGTGGCCGAGCTGGTGCTGGCCGAAGCGATCCTGCTGCTGCGCGGCATCCCTGAGAAAAACGCGTCCTGCCACCGTGGCGGCTGGATCAAATCCGCAGCCAACTCCTTCGAGATCCGTGGCAAGAAGCTGGGCATCGTCGGCTACGGCTCGATCGGTACTCAGTTGTCGGTTCTGGCCGAAGGCTTGGGGATGCAGGTGTTCTTCTATGACACCGTGACCAAGCTGCCGCTGGGCAACGCGACCCAGGTCGGCAACCTGAACGAGCTGCTGGGCATGTCCGACATCGTGACCCTGCACGTTCCGGAAACCGCTGCGACCCAGTGGATGATCGGCGAGAAGGAAATCCGCGCCATCAAGAAGGGCGGCATTCTGATCAACGCAGCACGCGGCACCGTGGTCAAACTGGACGCCCTGGCGGACGCGATCAAGGACAAGCACCTGATCGGCGCGGCCATCGACGTCTTCCCGGTGGAGCCACGCTCCAACGACGAAGAGTTCGAAAGCCCGCTGCGTGGCCTGGACAACGTGATCCTGACCCCGCACATCGGTGGCTCGACCGCTGAAGCGCAAGCCAACATCGGTCTGGAAGTGGCGGAAAAACTGGTCAAGTACAGCGACAACGGTACGTCCGTTTCGTCGGTGAACTTCCCGGAAGTGGCCCTGCCGGCTCACCCTGGCAAGCACCGCCTGCTGCACATCCACGAGAACATCCCGGGTGTGATGAGCGAGATCAACAAGGTCTTCGCCGAAAACGGTATCAACATCTCCGGTCAGTTCCTGCAGACCAACGAGAAAGTCGGCTACGTGGTGATCGACGTCGACGCCGAGTACTCGGACCTGGCGCAAGAGAAGCTGCAGCACATCAACGGCACTATTCGTAGCCGTGTGTTGTTCTAAGAGCAGCTTCAAGCTTGCAACTAAAAAAAGGGGAGCCCAGCGGCTCCCTTTTTTTATTTCACCGTTACGGTGATCTTTTCCGAAACGATGGGCGGATCGAAAGCCATGTGGCTCTTGTCGCCCAGTTCCAACTGCAACGTGTGCTTGCCTGGCGTCAGCGTCAGTTCGGTTTCAGTCTGGGCTTTGCCGAAATGGATATGGTTGGCGTCTGCCGGAATCACAGCGCCCGCAGGAACAGTGCTCTTGGCGTCTACCAGCAGGTGATGGTGGCCAGTGTTAGTCGTGAGATTACCAGCGGGCGCCAACGCAATGCCCTTTACTGCAAATTTGACCTTGAAGGTCTTGTCGACAACGGCGCCGCTGCTCGGCTCGACGATGCTTACGGAAGCTCCCGCCGGCGCTGGCGTGGCAGCGCTGGCCATCATCGACGCGCTCAACAGAAGACCAGCCAACGCGGCTCGTGACATAAACGTTTTCATTCTCTTCTCCAGTTTTTCCGTAAAATCCGCGTGGTCATGACAACTTCATGACCATTCGTTGTCGAAGGCACTCGACAACCATAGCAAAGCGAGCCTGACTCAGAGCATCGCGATAATGATTTCAAAGGAGTGACCATGCGTTTTCTGCCTGGCCTGATCTGCCTGCTACCCCTTCTGAGCCCGCTGGCTCACGCCGAACTGATTGATGACGTCAACGACCGTGGCGAGTTGCGCATCGCCCTTGAAGCTAATACACCGCCCTTCAATTACAAGCACGACGACAAACTCACAGGGTTCGAGGTTGAGCTTGGGCAAATGCTGGCCAGCGAACTGGATGTTCGCGTCGATTTCATCGTCACCGACGAGGACGATCTGCTCCAGGGCGTTGAAAGCGGCAAGTACGACGTCGCGCTCAATCACATAGCACTGACACCCGAACTCAAGGATCGTTTCGACTTCAGCCAGCCATACAGCCAGATCGATTCGCAGTGGCTGGCGAAGAAGGATGAGCAACCACAATCGATGATGCTGGTGCAGTCACTGACCGAGGACAAGCCGAAAGCGGCCACGCCGGTAGACCTGGCGATTCCGTTTCAAAAGGGTAATCCGGCGTTTCACTCCAGCCTTGAGAGTGCGTTGCAGCGGATCAAGGCGGATGGGCGGTTGGCGGCGTTGTCCGAGAAGTGGTTCACCAAACCCGAGTGAACACAAAACCTGTGGGAGGGGGCTTGCTCCCGAAGGCGTCGTGTCAGTCAATGCAGATGTTGAATGACCCACCGCTTTCGCGAGCAAGCCCGCTCCCACACGGGAATCTGGGGTGGGCTTTTAATCGAGTTGTGTCAGGGCTGTTGCAGCCTGCGGCAATTCAAGTTCACTGAACACTTGCACGCCATGGCGTTTGAGCAGTGCAGCTGTCACGCCTTCACCGCTGACTTTCACTCCACTGAACGTGCCGTCATACGTCAGCAGATTGCCGCACGACGGGCTATTGGCTTTGAGCACCGCCACCCGAATACCGTGCTTGCGCACCAACTCTAGTGCCTGCCGCGCGCCATCGAGAAACTGCGCACTGACATCCTCACCGTCGGTGGTGATGACCGAAGCAACGCCATCCAGCACCTCGCCACCCTGCCCGCCCGGAATCTCCGCTGCCGCCCGTGGCGTCGGTAAACCACCCGCGACTTCCGGACACAACGGCACCACCCGCCCTTCGTCGAGCCACTGTCCGAGCAAATCAAACGGCCCACTGGCCCCGCCGTCGTAGCGCACGCGATGGCCCAACAGGCAGCGACTGACCAGAATCTTGTGCATCTCAGAAAGGCTCGTTGCCACGGCGGCGGAACCAGCCGGTCAGCGACAAGCGCTCGCGGTTTGCCGGAAGCACCTCATGCGGCACTTCGCCAGAAAGAAACACCACCAGACAACCGCCGATGGGTTGTACGTCGTGAACGCGCTCATCACCCAGGTACATGCGCAACTGACCGCCATCCTCAGGCAGCCAGGCCTCGTTGAGATAGATCACCGCCGAAACCATGCGCCGGTCATCGTCGCGAAAACGATCGACGTGCCTGCGATAGAACGCGCCCGGCGGATACAGCGCAAAGTGGCACTCGAAGTCTTCAAGTCCGAGGAACAGCCCCCGGTTGAGCGCCTCGCGCAGGCTGTCCATCAGGTGCAGATAACGGTCGCTGGCCTCGGCCTGCCCCGGGTCGATCCATTGGATATGATCGCCGCGAATACCCTCGCGAATCTCTGAAAAGGGCCCGCGACCGACCGCCGCCGGCGCCAGTTCCCCCTCGGCCTCACGTTTACGGCACTCGGCCGCCAGCTCGCGGGTCAAACCCGCGGGCAGGAAAATGTTCTGCTGCGACCAGCCATGCTCGGCCAGGTCGTCGACGATACGTAACAGCATCGGGTGTTCAGAGGATATTTGCATGGCGCGCATAGTATGCCTGCGACAAGAAATCCGACAGAGCCACGCAGCGGCTTGCTACGAATTCTCGACAAGTACCGACACCGCACGGAGAATAGTGCGCTGCTGACAGGAGTCCCTATGCGCCGTTTGTTTTTTTCACTGTTGATGTTCTGCGTTTTGCCCGCCTGGGCGGACGGCCATGATCAGCTTTACAAGGTCGCCGGCTGGCCAGATCAACGTGCGCACTTCAATGACGCCCTGAGTGCTGCCCAGCAGCGTTATCAAAACAGCCTGCCGCCTGCGGTTTTTCAAGCATTGGTGAGCAACAGCAACCAGCGTTTTGCGCCACAAGCCATGGATCAACGCGCCGAAGCCCAGTTGCGCCAGAACCTTGCCGATCCGAAACCGGCGCTGTCCTTCTTCCAATCGCCGCTGGGTAAAAAAATCGTCGCCGCTGAATTGCTGGCGACCCGGCGCGACCAACTGGCGAAAAATGCCAAAGGTCTGCCCAAGATGCAGGTCAGCGACAGCCGTCTGCTGATCATCGGCCACCTCGCCCAGGCGCTGCCGGCTCGTGAAGCTGGCGCCGAGGTCAGCCTCGCCATTGCGGGTGTGGCGGCCGACAGTTTGAGTTCGATGATTCCGGGACTGCTCGGCGGTGGCCAGGCGCAAGGGATGTTGAATGGTCAGCGCCAGCGGCTGATGGATCAGATCGGCGCCGACATGAACAACACACTGCTCTACGTTTATCGCGACTTGTCGGATGAAGAACTCGAAGAGTTTGCGACGTTTGCCGAGTCGACGGAGGGCAAGGCTTATTATCAAGCGGCGCTGGCGGCGATTCGGGCGGGGTTGGCGGTGGGGCAAAACACTTCGAACCTCGGCCAGTAAACTGCGTCGCCTGACAAGCCGCCTTCGCGAGCAAGCCCGCTCCCACTGTGATCGCGGTCTCCTGTGGGAACGGGCCTGCTCGCGAAGAGGCCCTTGGAATCACTGAGGATTACGCCCCCTGATCCGCTTGTTCAGAAACTCGAAATACTCCTCGCGCATATCAGCCGTCTCATTCGCCAGATGATGCCGCGCCTGCGGCAGCAGCAAAATCTGCGGCCGATCAAACTTCCACTTCAACACCTGCAGGTTGTGCTGCCAGTCCACGGTCATGTCCGCCTGCCCTTGAATGATCAGCGGCCGGCGCGGACTTTTTTTCGCGTACTCGACCCGATTGATCCAGCGTGACAATGCGCCGACCCATGCGGTCGGCAAGCGCTTGGGCTGCAACGGATCGGCCAGCAGAAACGGCAGGAAATCCGGATCGTTGGAGTTCTCGCTGAAGCGCCGGGCAATGCCTCGAACAAACGGTCGCAGCAGGTAATAACTCAACTGCGACCAGCCCCACGCCCGCGGCCGCACCAGGGGCGACAACAGAATCAACTGACCTTGCGCCGGACTGTTCTCGCCATGGTTGAGCACATGATCGACCACAATCGCCCCGCCCGTACTTTGCCCGCACAAGTGCCACGGCTGCGGCAGGGCAATCGAATGCGCCTCGGCAAACAGGGCTTGCAGGGTGTCCTGATACTCGGAAAAGTCACGAATGCTCGCCCGCACACCGCTCGACAGACCATGCCCCGGCAAGTCGCAGGCGATCACGGCAAAATCCTGATCCAGCGCCCACTCGATGACATGTCGATAAAGCCCGGTGTGATCGTAAAAACCGTGCAGCAGAAACAGCGTGCCCTTGACCTTTTCCGGCCACCAGCAATGGCTGACCAGTTCGTAACCGTCCACCTCGAATCGACCGATGCCGCGCCAGACATCCCGCCCGGGGAAATCGGTTTTATAGAACCGCTGATAGGCCTTTGCCTCCTCCGACAACGGCTGCCACTGGGCCAAAGGCTTGAGGCTGGCACGTAAATGATCGGGATCGAAGGTAGCAGGCATGAGGCAATTCCAGAGCGGTAAACAGACTTTATCGGCCTGCGATATTCATCTGTAGAAGCAAGCATGGCAAGCTAGCCGCCCTCCGAGGAGCAAAATCCATGCGTTCGCCCTACCGCACCGCACTGTTTGCCAGCCTGATCGCGCTT
Source organism: Pseudomonas sp. RA_15y_Pfl2_54 (assembly GCF_963971015.1). NCBI lineage: Bacteria > Pseudomonadati > Pseudomonadota > Gammaproteobacteria > Pseudomonadales > Pseudomonadaceae > Pseudomonas > Pseudomonas sp. RA_15y_Pfl2_54. The sequence goes on along the minus strand of NZ_CAXAPN010000033.1, from coordinate 70,542 downwards.
GTCTGCGCCGGGGTGCTGTGGATGGCGTACGACTGGTTTCAGGGCCGCTATCTGCGGGCGTTCAGCGAACACACCGCGGTGTTTTCCGGCGACCCGTTGCGCCTGCCGGATGATCTTGCCGGCCCCGGGCCGATTCGACTGGTGCACTTCTGGGACCCCGCCTGCCCGTGCAACGTTGGCAACCAACAGCACCTGAGCGAGATGGTCGAGCAGTTCAGCGGCAAAGGCGTGGAGTTCTTTGCCGTGCAAAAGCCCGGCAGCCACGGCCAGTTGCCCGCCACGTTGAGCCGCCTGAAAACCATTGCGATATTGCCCGGCTCCGAACAGGTTCCCGCCAGCCCCGCTGTGGCGATTTGGGACCGCAGCGGCAAACTGGCGTACTTCGGCCCCTACAGCGAGGGCCTGACCTGCAACGCCAGTAACAGCTTTATCGAACCGATCCTGAACGCACTGACGGATGATCGCCCGGTCAATGCCACACACACCTTGGCGGTCGGTTGTTATTGTCCGTGGCCGGTCGAGACGCATTAAGGCGTTCCGGACTTTTCAAGGACAGCGATGCACGGCACGGAAGCTCTGTGCTAATTGTTTGCAGCCCGCACGGGCGGCAATCCCGCATTCACAAGGAGTCACCATGAAGCGCGTGTTCACCGTTCTTGCCTTGCTCATCGTTGTCCTGCTATGTGCGGGCGGCTGGTACGTCTACAGCAAGCAGCCAACGCGAAAGGGCCAGGTTGAACTGCGCCACCTGCAAGGTTCGGTGACCGTGCGTTACGACGAGCGCGGCGTGCCGCATATTCGTGCCGAGAACGAAACCGATCTCTACCGCGCCCTCGGCTATGTCCACGCCCAGGATCGTCTGTTCCAGATGGAAGCCATGCGCCGCCTCGCCCGTGGCGAACTGGCCGAAGTGCTCGGGCCGAAACTGCTCGACACCGACAAACTGTTCCGCAGCCTGCGCATTCGTGAGCGCGCCGCCAGTTACGTGGCCAGCCTCGATCAGCAGTCACCGGCGTGGAAGGGCCTGCAAGCCTATCTGGATGGCATCAACCAATATCAGGACACGCACGCAGCGCCCATTGAGTTCGACGTACTGGGCATCCCCAAACGGCCGTTCACGGCTGAAGACAGCATCAGCGTCGCCGGTTACATGGCTTACAGCTTTGCCGCCGCGTTTCGCACCGAGCCGTTGCTGAGCTATGTGCGCGATCAACTCGGTGCCGATTACCTCAACGTCTTCGACCTCGACTGGCAGCCCAAGGGTGTCTTGGCCAAGGGCCGCAGCAACCCGACGCCAGCCCTCGCGGCTGGCGACTGGAAAGACCTCAGCGCCCTCGCCCGCCTCAGCGAACAGGCGCTGATCGACAATGGTCTGCCGCAGTTCGAAGGCAGTAACGCCTGGGTGATTGCCGGCAACCGCAGCCAGAGTGGCAAACCGCTGCTGGCCGGTGACCCGCATATTCGCTTCTCGGTGCCGTCGGTGTGGTACGAGGCGCAGTTGTCGGCGCCGGGTTTTGAACTCTACGGCCACCATCAGGCGCTGGTGCCGTTCGCGTTTCTGGGGCACAACATGGATTTCGGTTGGAGCCTGACGATGTTCCAGAACGACGATCTGGATCTGATCGCCGAGAAGGTCAACCCGGACAATCCGAACCAGGTCTGGTATCGCGGGCAGTGGACCGACATGGTCAGCACCGAGCAGCAGATTGCGGTGAAGGGCCAGGCACCGGTGACGATCACCCTGCGCCAATCGCCCCACGGCCCGATCGTCAACGACGCACTCGGCAGCGCCGCCGGGAAAACGCCGATTGCCATGTGGTGGGCCTTCCTCGAAACGCCGAACCCGATCCTCGAAGGTTTCTATCAGCTCAACCGCGCCGACACGCTGGCCAAGGCCCGTGCCGCCGCGGCCAAGGTGCAGGCACCGGGGCTGAACCTCGTCTACGCCAATGCCAAAGGGGATATCGCCTGGTGGGCTTCTGCGCTGTTGCCCAAGCGCCCGGCCGGGGTCAAACCGGGTTTCATTCTCGACGGCAGCACCAATCAGGCAGACAAGGACGGTTACTACCCGTTCAGCGCCAACCCGCAGGAGGAAAACCCGGCGCGCGGCTACATCGTCTCGGCCAATTTCCAGCCTGTGTCGCCGACCGGCATGGAGATTCCCGGTTACTACAACCTGGCCAATCGTGGCCAGCAACTCAATCGTCAACTCAGTGACAAGAACATCAAGTGGACCAACGAAGCCAACCAGAAGCTGCAACTGGGCACCACCACCGGCTACGGCCCGCGTCTATTGGCGCCGCTATTGCCAGTGTTGCGCGAAGTGGTGACGGACCCGGCCGAGCGCAAACTGATCGAGCAACTGGCGCAGTGGCAAGGCGACTATCCGCTGGATTCGGTCAGTGCGACGGTGTTCAACCAGTTTCTCTATGACCTGGCTGATGCGGCGATGCGTGACGAGTTGGGCAATGATTTTTTCCAGACGCTGCTGTCGACGCGGGTGATCGATGCCGCGCTGCCACGCCTGGCGGCCAACGCCGACTCGCCGTGGTGGGACAACCGCAACACGCCGGACAAAGAGACCCGCGCCGATACCGTGCGAGCGGCGTGGCAGGCGAGCATGAAGCACCTGAAGCTGACCCTCGGCGACGACGTTGGCGGGTGGAAATGGGGCATGGCGCACACCCTGACCCACGGGCATCCGCTGGGGCAGCAAAAGCCCCTGGATCGCATCTTCAACGTCGGCCCTTTCGCGGCGCCGGGCAGCCATGAAGTGCCGAACAACCTCTCGGCGAAGATCGGCCCGGCGCCGTGGCCAGTGACTTACGGGCCCTCGACGCGGCGCCTGGTGGACTTCGCCGACCCGGCTCACGGCTTGACCATCAACCCGGTCGGCCAGAGCGGCGTGCCGTTCGACAGTCACTATGACGATCAGGCTGAAGCGTATGTGGAAGGGATGTATATGCAGGCGCATTTCAGCGATGAGGAAGTCATGGCCAATACCCGCAGTACCTTGAAGCTGTTACCGGCGCGGGCTGCCCAGTAGTTCCAGGCTGGCTGGAGGGGCCTCGTCGCGAGCCTGCCCGCTCCCACCGTTATGATTGGGTTGGCCTGCGCAATGAGGCCAACCCGGCATGGCTTACACCGCTTCCGGCGCCTGTGCGCGGCGCACGTCCGGCTGCTTCCACGAATCGGCAGCGCTTTCTTCGATGGCTTGCTGGATGGCTTTCTTGCGGGCTTCTTCGGCGCGGCGGCTGAAGAACCAGACCAAAAACGTCACGATCGACACCGCCAGCAGAATCAGGCTGGCCACAGCGTTGATCTCAGGCTTCACGCCCAGACGCACCGCTGAGAACACTTCCATTGGCAGGGTCGTCGAACCCGGGCCGGAAACGAAGCTCGCCAGTACCAGATCGTCCAGCGACAAAGCGAACGACATCATGCCACCCGCCGCCAGCGACGGCGCGATCATCGGGATGGTGATCAGGAAGAACACCTTCCATGGCCGTGCCCCCAGATCCATCGCTGCTTCTTCGATCGACAAGTCCAACTCACGCAGACGCGCCGACACCACCACCGCCACATACGCAGCACAGAACGTCGTGTGAGCGATCCAGATGGTGACAACGCCACGCTCCTGCGGCCAGCCGATCATTTGCGCCATGGCCACGAACAGCAGCAACAGCGACAGACCGGTGATGACCTCTGGCATAACCAACGGCGCGGTCACCAGACCACCGAACAGCGTACGCCCCTTGAAGTGGGTGATACGGGTCAGCACGAACGCCGCCAGTGTGCCCAGCGCCACCGCGGCAACCGCGGTGTAGCAGGCGATTTCCAGCGAGCGCAGCACCGAGCCCATCAGTTGGCTGTTGTCGAGCAGGCCGACGTACCACTTGATCGACCAGCCGCCCCACACCGTCACCAGTTTCGAGGCGTTGAACGAGTAGATCACCAGGATCAGCATCGGCAGGTAGATGAACAACAAACCCAGAACCAGCATCAGGCTGGAGAAACGGAAGCGCTTCATTCTTTACCCTCCATTTCCTTGGCCTGACTGCGGTTGAACAGGATGATCGGCACAATCAGGATCGCCAGCATCACCACCGCCAGCGCGGACGCCACCGGCCAGTCACGGTTGTTGAAGAACTCTTGCCAGAGCACTTTACCGATCATCAGGGTTTCCGGACCGCCGAGCAGTTCCGGGATCACGAACTCGCCCACCACCGGGATGAACACCAGCATGCAGCCGGCAATGATCCCGTTCTTGGACAGCGGAATCGTGATTTTCCAGAAGCTGTTGAAGGTACTCGAACCGAGGTCGGAAGCCGCTTCCAGCAAGCTCTGATCGTGCTTCACCAGATTGGCGTACAGCGGCAGGATCATGAACGGCAGGTACGAATAGACCACGCCGATGTAGACCGCCAGGTTGGTGTTGAGGATTTGCAGCGGCTGATCGATCAACCCCATGCTCATCAGGAAACCGTTGAGCAGACCGTTGTTGCTGAGGATGCCCATCCACGCGTAAACGCGGATCAGGATTGCGGTCCAGGTCGGCATCATGATCAGCAGCACCAGCACCGTTTGCAGCTCTTTACGGGCGCTGGCGATGGCGTAGGCCATCGGGTAGCCGATCAGCAGGCACAACAGCGTGCTGAAAAACGCCATCTTCAGCGAGCCGAGATACGCGGCAATGTAGAGTTCGTCGTCACCGAGCAACGCGTAGTTGCCCAGGTTCAGCAGCAGTTCCAGCTTCTGCTCGGCGAACGTGTAGATCTCGGTGTACGGCGGAATGGCCACATCGGCTTCGGCGAAGCTGATCTTCAGGACGATGAAGAACGGCAACATGAAGAACAGGAACAGCCAGATGAACGGAACCCCGATGACCAGTTGACGGCCATTGGGAATTATTCGGTTAAGCCGTCGTTTGAACTTGCGCATGTTCATGAGCGAAGTACCACGCCGCTGTCATCTTCCCACCACACGTAAACCTGATCGCCCCAGGTCGGACGTGCGCCACGACGCTCGGCGTTGGCAACGAAGGACTGCACCAGTTTGCCGCTCGGCAATTCGACGTAGAACACCGAGTGACCGCCCAGATAAGCAATGTCATGCACCTTGCCGCTCGACCAGTTGTATTCGCAGGTCGGTTGATCGGCGGTGACCAGCAGCTTCTCAGGACGGATCGCGTAAGTGACCGACTTGTCCTGCACCGAGGTGCTGATCCCGTGACCCACGTAGATCTGCCGGTCGAGGTCATTGCAGGTGATGGTCGCGTGGCCCTCGGCGTCGTCGATCACTTCGCCTTCGAAGATGTTGACGTTGCCGATGAATTCGCAGACCAGGCGGCTGGTCGGGGTTTCGTAGATGTCGATCGGGCTGCCGATCTGGGCGATCCAGCCCAGGTGCATGATCGCGATGCGCTCGGCCATGGTCATGGCCTCTTCCTGGTCGTGCGTCACCATCACGCAGGTCACGCCGACGCGCTCGATGATCTCGACCAGTTCCAACTGCATCTGCGAACGCAGTTTTTTATCCAGTGCGCCCATCGGCTCATCGAGCAGCAGCAGCTTCGGCCGCTTGGCCAGCGAACGTGCCAGCGCCACACGCTGACGCTGACCGCCGGACAGTTGATGCGGCTTGCGCTTGGCGTACTGGCTCATCTGCACCAGCTTGAGCATCTCGGCCACGCGGGCCTCGACCTCAGCCTTGGGAATCTTGTCCTGCTGCAAGCCGAAGGCAATGTTCTGCGCCACCGTCATGTGTGGGAACAAGGCGTACGACTGGAACATCATGTTGATCGGTCGTTCGTAAGGCGGCATGTCGGTGATGTCGACGCCGTCGAGGAAAATGCGCCCCTCCGTGGGCCGTTCGAACCCTGCCAGCATCCGCAACAGAGTGGATTTGCCCGATCCCGAACCGCCGAGCAGGGCAAAAATTTCGCCCTTTTTGATTTCCAGGGACACATCGTCCACGGCAATCGTCTCGTCGAACTTCTTCGTGACCCGGTCGATTTTGACCAACACCTGTTTAGGTGTCTGGTCGCCCTCGAGGGCTTTCTTGTAGGCGCCGGAGGCAACTGCCATTTACGAAACTCCCAGAAAAAAAGAGTGCAGTTCGTCCAATGCGGACGAACCCAGGATGTTTGTGCCTTATTTGCCCGACTTGACCTTGGTCCAGCTGCGGGTCATCAAACGCTGAATATTGGGTGGCAATTCGGTCGACACGTAGGTCTTGTCGAGGACTGCTTGCGGTGGATAAACCGCTTCGTCGGTGCGAATGGACTGTTCCATCAGCTTGTCCGAACCCGGATTGGGGTTGGCGTAACCGACATAATCACTGACCTGGGCGATCACCTCAGGCTTGAGCAAATAGTTGATGAAGGCGTGGGCCTCTTTGACGTTGTCCGAATCCTTGGGGATCGCCAACATGTCAAACCACAGCGCACCGCCCTCTTTCGGAATCGAGTACGCAATGTTCACGCCCTTCTTGGCTTCAGCCGCCCGGGACTTGGCCTGGAAGACGTCACCGGAAAAGCCGACCGCCACACAAATGTTGCCGTTGGCCAGATCCGAAATGTATTTGGAGGAGTGGAAGTAAGTCACATAAGGCCGTACCGCCAGTAACTTGGCCTCAGCCTTTTTGTAATCTTCAGGATTGGTGCTGTTCGCGTTCAGCCCCAGGTAATTGAGCACGGTCGGCATCATTTCATCGGCCGAATCGAGGAACGCTACGCCGCAGCTTTGCAGCTTCTTGATGTTCTCTGGCTCAAACAGCACGGCCCAGGAGTCGATCTTGTCGATGCCCAATACCGCTTTGACTTTGTCGACGTTGTAACCGATGCCGTTGGTGCCCCACAGGTAAGGCACGGCGTAAAGGTTACCCGGATCGTTCTGCTCAAGACGTTTGAGCAGCGCAGGGTCGAGATTGGAATAGTTGGGCAGTTGCGACTTGTCGAGCTTTTGGAACGCGCCCGCCTTGATCTGCTTGCCCAGGAAGTGGTTCGACGGCACGACCACGTCGTAACCGGTACGCCCGGCCAGCAGCTTGCCTTCCAGGGTTTCGTTGGAGTCGAACACGTCATAGACCGGTTTGATGCCAGTCTCTTTCTCGAAGTCGGCCAGCGTGTTCTCGCCGATGTAATCCGACCAGTTATAAATGTGCACGGTACCGGCGGCCTGGGCACCAACAGCGATCGTCAGGCCGGTAGCAACCAGCAGTGCATTGCGCAAAGAAGAAAAAACAGGCACGTGGAGGTCCTCTAGATTAGGTGGGCCCAAGTTGCCCCGCGCGGCATGACAGCCATGGCTGCCCGACAACAAAACCGGCGCGCAACTTACCCTCGAAAAACCGTTCCAGCAAAACTTTCTGTCATTTATTTGTCCCGCTGACCGGCCTCGCAAAGACGACGGCCAGCGGTTGCTGCCTCAAACCGGCTTATTTGCCCGATTTGATCTTGGTCCAGCTGCGGGTCATCAAACGCTGGGTCGCGGCCGGCAAGTCGGCAATCGCGTACAGTTTGGCCAGCACGTCGGCCGGTGGGTAAATGCCCGGGTCGCTGGTGATGTCTTTATCAACCAGTGGCGTTGCAGCGGCGTTACCGTTCGGGAAACGCACGGCGTTGGTGATTTCAGCCATGATTTCCGGCTTCTGCAGGAAGGTCATGAACTTGTAGGCGCCTTCGACGTTTTCGGAATCTTTAGGGATGGCGATCATGTCGTAGAAGCTGCCGGCACCTTCCTTCGGAATGTTGTAGCTGACTTTCACCTTGCCACCGGCTTCAGCCGCGCGGGACTTGGCCTGGTAAATGTCGCCCGAGTAACCGATAGCGACGCAGATGTTGCCGTTGGCCAGGTCAGAGATGTACTTGGAGGAATGGAAGTAGGCGATCGAAGGACGCACCTTCATGATCAGCGCTTCAGCCTTGGCGATGTCTTCTTTCTTCTGGGTGTCGGTTGGCAGGCCCAGGTAGTGCAGCGCCACCGGAATCATCTCGGTTGGCGAGTCGAGCAGACTGATGCCGCAGGATTTCAGCTTGGCAGCGTTTTCAGGCTTGAAGATCAGGTCCCAGGAGTTGACCGGCGCATCGGCACCCAGTGCAGCCTTGACCTTCTCGGCATTGAAGCCGATGCCGATCGAGCCCCACATGTACGGGAAGGCGTGCTCGTTGCCCGGGTCGCTGACCGACACAGCCTTGAGCAGGTCGGTGTTCAGGTTTTTCCAGTTAGGCAGCTTGGACTTGTCCAGTTTCTGGTAGACGCCAGCCTTGATCTGCTTGGCCAGGAAGTTGTTCGACGGCACGACAATGTCGTAGCCCGATTTGCCCGCCAGCAATTTGGCTTCGAGGGTTTCGTTGCTGTCGAAAACGTCGTAGACGACTTTGATGCCCGACTCGTCTTCAAACTTCTTGATGGTGTCCGGGGCGATGTAGTCGGACCAGTTGTAGACGTGCAACACCTTGTCGTCCGCCTGAGCCGCAGCGGCCATGATTCCCATCAGGGACATGGCGAGCAGAGTCTTGCCAGCGAGCTTTTTGCCTAATGCCTTCATGCGTTGATGCTCCAAATTTTTTCTTTTTTGAACCACTTTGTTCAGCGGCCGAACCCGGACAACTGGAACCGCGACTAGTCTGGCAAGTTCAGAGGCGGTCTTTCAAGAAAAGACCCGCCTTTGTGACAGCTTTGAGCAAGAGCGCCGCGGCTCCCCCGCTCAGAGCCTAGCACTTAGCCTTGTACCGCACTGAGGGTCAGGTCCAGACACTTGCGCGCCTTGGTCACCAGCTCATCGATCTCCGCTTTGCTGATCACCAACGGCGGCGCAATGATCATGGTGTCGCCCACAGCGCGCATGATCAGCCCGTTGTCGAAGCAGAACTGACGGCAGATCATGCCGACACCCTTGCCTTCGTAACGCTTGCGAGTGGCCTTGTCCTGCACCAGCTCGATCGCCCCCAGCAGACCAACACCGCGAACTTCACCTACCAATGGGTGATCGTTCAGTTCCCGCAGACGTTTCTGCAAATACGGTGCCGTTTCGTTGCGCACGGTCTCGATAATTTTTTCTTCGCGCAGAATCCGGATGTTTTCCAGACCCACCGCCGCCGCCACCGGGTGGCCGGAGTAAGTGAAGCCGTGGTTGAAATCGCCACCTTCGTTGAGCACCGCGACCACTTCGTCACGCACGATCAGACCACCCATCGGGATATAGCCGGACGTCAGGCCCTTGGCGATGGTCATCATGTCGGGCGCAAGGTCGTAGAAATCGCTACCGAACCACTCACCGGTACGACCGAAACCGCAGATCACTTCGTCGGCAACGAAGAGGATGTCGTACTTGGCGAGGATTTCCTTGATGCGCGGCCAGTAGGTGTCGGGCGCAATGATCACGCCACCGGCACCCTGGATCGGCTCGGCAATAAAGGCACCGACGTTGTCGACGCCGACTTCGAGAATCTTCTCTTCCAGTTGATTGGCCGCCCAGACACCGAACTCTTCTGGCGACATGTCGCCGCCCTCGGCGAACCAGTACGGCTGCTCGATGTGGACGATGCCCGGGATCGGCAAGTCGCCCTGCTCGTGCATATACGTCATGCCGCCCAGGCTCGCGCCGGCCACGGTCGAACCGTGATAGCCGTTCTTGCGGCTGATGATGACTTTCTTGTCTGGCTGGCCCTTGATCGCCCAGTAGTGGCGAACCATGCGCAGCATGGTGTCGTTGCCTTCGGAGCCGGAACCGGTGAAGAACACGTGGTTCATGCCTGCTGGCGCGACGTCAGCGATGGCCTTGGCCAGTTCCAGCGCTGGAGGATGCGCGGTCTGGAAGAACAGGTTGTAGTAAGGCAGTTCGCGCATCTGCTTGCTGGCGGCGTCGGCCAGTTCATCGCGACCGTAACCGATGGCCACGCACCACAGCCCGGCCATGCCGTCGAGGATCTTGTTGCCTTCGCTGTCCCACAGGTAAACGCCTTTGGCGTTGGTGATGATCCGTGGGCCCTTCTCTTTCAACTGCTTGAAATCGCTGAACGGGGCCAGGTGATGATCGCTGCTCAGCGCTTGCCACTCACGGGTTTGCGGGTTGTTGCTGGTCATGCCAATTCTCCTTGTCAGAGGTGAAGGCGCGCCGCCTGAGCGCCGCGCCTGGCGTATCAGACGGCGAAGAGCAGGTACTCACGCTCCCACGAACTGATCACGCGCTTGAAGTTTTCATGCTCGGCGCGCTTGACCGCGACATAGCCGGTGATGAAAGTTTTGCCGAGGTATTTCTCGATGGTCGCGCTGTTTTCCATGCGTTCCAGCGCATCCTCAATGGTCAGCGGCAGACGCAGGTTGCGGCGTTCATAGCCACGACCAACGACTGGTGCGCTCGGGTTCAGACCCTCGACCATGCCGATGTAACCGCAGAGCAGGCTCGCCGCGATCGCCAGATAGGGGTTGGCATCAGCGCCCGGCAAACGGTTTTCCACCCGGCGGTTATGCGGGCCGGCATCCGGTACGCGCAGGCCCACGGTGCGGTTTTCTTCGCCCCATTCCACGTTCACCGGTGCCGAGGTGTCCGGCAGGAAGCGACGGAACGAGTTGACGTTCGGCGCGAACAGCGGCAACAGCTCAGGGATCAGTTTCTGCAAACCACCGATGTGGTGCAGGAACAACTGGCTCATGGTCCCGTCTTCATTGGAAAAAACGTTCTTGCCGGTCTCGATGTCGATGATGCTCTGGTGCAAGTGCATCGCACTGCCCGGCTCGCCGGTCATCGGCTTGGCCATAAAGGTGGCGGCCACGTTGTGCTTGAGCGCGGCTTCGCGCATGGTGCGTTTGAACACCAGAATCTGATCGGCCAGCGACAGCGCGTCGCCGTGACGGAAGTTGATTTCCATCTGCGCCGTGCCGTCTTCGTGGATCAGCGTGTCGAGGTCCAGCTCCTGCAGTTCGCACCAGTCATAGACGTCTTCGAACAGCGGATCGAATTCGTTCGCCGCTTCAATGGAGAACGACTGGCGACCGATTTCCGGACGACCCGAACGGCCGACCGGCGGCTGCAACGGATAGTCAGGGTCGTCGCTGCGCTTGGTCAGGTAGAACTCCATTTCCGGCGCCACGATCGGCTGCCAGCCCTTGTCGGCATAGAGTTTCAGGACTTTCTTGAGGACGTTGCGCGGCGACAGCTCGATCGGATTGCCTTGCTTGTCGTAGGTGTCGTGGATCACCTGCGCGGTGGGCTCGATGGCCCACGGCACCAGGTACACGGCGTTCTGGTCGGGGCGGCAGATCATGTCGATGTCGGCCGGGTCGAGCAGTTCGTAATAGATGTCGTCTTCGACATAGTCGCCGGTCACGGTCTGCAACAGCACGCTCTCTGGCAGGCGCATGCCTTTCTCGGCGATGAACTTGTTGGTCGGCGAGATCTTGCCCCGGGTGATGCCGGTCAAGTCGCCGACCATGCATTCGACTTCTGTGATCTTGTGGTCTTTCAACCAATCGGTGAGCTGGTCGAGGTTGTTACTCATAAATGCCTCTGGGCTGAGTCTCCTGACGCTAGGTCAGGCAAAGTTTGACGCTTGTGCGTCGCGTTAAAGGGGGCTTGCTTGCGCGCAGTACCGGCTTACGCCTGGCACCGCGCATAGACAATGAAAGAAGAGCTTACCTGCCCTTTACGCTGGCGTTGCATTTCTTGTGCACTCTGGAAACGTACAGCCGCGCGTGCAGAATCATGAGCACGACGTGGGGAGCGGCGCAGGCTTTGGGAGAGAAAGAGAACTATATTGGAAGGAGACGCCATAAAGAGGATGCTTGCCCGTACGTCCAGAATATCGGACGGTGCCGTATGGCCGGCTGCTTGCGAAAACATCGTCAACAGGCCACGCGCCATGCTGGCTACGCTACGGACGGATTTGTCGCCACTGATGTGATGAGCATGCAGACCGGACTGTTGCGAGCAGTCGGTGATGCCGATTAACGGCAGGCGAGACATGAAGCACCCCGGTATTATTGCTGTTATGGGTTTGATCGGAGCTTAGCCTTGTTCATTTTTTTACACAACACCCCCGTAAAAAATACAACACGGCCTGCTCAAGCCCGCGGGTGCCAAGCGTGCCAAAGGCAAAAAACCGCCCCAAAGTGCCCCATAAATGCCCTTGCAGCGCTTTTTTAGGGCAAAAAAGGCCTCGCTTGACTTCGGCAGGCCGTTCGGGTTGACTGAAACCAGAAAAGATCAATGATTGATATTTTTAACAACAAAGGTGTTGCATCATGTCGGTACCCCCGCGTGCCGTTCAGCTTAATGAAGCGAACGCGTTCCTTAAGGAACATCCTGAGGTTCTGTACGTTGACCTTCTGATTGCGGATATGAATGGTGTGGTGCGCGGCAAGCGCATAGAACGCACCAGCCTCCACAAGGTTTACGAGAAAGGCATCAACCTGCCGGCCTCTCTATTTGCTCTGGATATCAATGGTTCGACGGTGGAAAGCACCGGTCTGGGCCTGGACATCGGCGACGCCGATCGTATCTGCTATCCAATCCCCGACACCCTGTGCAACGAGCCTTGGCAGAAGCGCCCGACCGCGCAACTGTTGATGACCATGCACGAACTGGAAGGTGATCCGTTCTTCGCCGATCCGCGCGAAGTGCTCCGTCAAGTTGTTGCAAAGTTTGACGAGATGGGCTTGACCATCTGCGCCGCATTCGAACTCGAGTTCTACCTGATCGACCAGGAAAACGTGAACGGCCGTCCGCAGCCGCCACGCTCGCCGATCTCCGGTAAGCGCCCGCACTCGACGCAGGTTTACCTGATCGACGACCTCGACGAATACGTCGACTGCCTCCAGGACATTCTGGAAGGTGCCAAAGAGCAAGGCATCCCGGCCGACGCCATCGTCAAGGAAAGTGCCCCGGCGCAGTTCGAAGTGAACCTGCACCACGTCGCCGACCCGATCAAGGCATGCGATTACGCTGTATTGCTCAAGCGTCTGATCAAGAACATCGCCTACGACCATGAAATGGACACCACCTTCATGGCCAAGCCTTACCCGGGCCAGGCGGGCAACGGTTTGCACGTCCACATTTCGATTCTTGATAAAGATGGCAAAAACATTTTTGCCAGCGAGGATCCCGAGCAGAACGCCGCACTGCGTCATGCGATCGGCGGTGTGCTCGAGACCCTGCCGGCGCAGATGGCTTTCCTCTGCCCGAACGTCAACTCCTACCGTCGTTTCGGCGCACAGTTCTACGTGCCGAACTCGCCGTGCTGGGGCCTGGACAACCGCACCGTGGCGATTCGCGTACCGACCGGCTCTGCAGATGCCGTGCGTATCGAACACCGCGTGGCCGGCGCCGACGCCAACCCGTACCTGCTGATGGCTTCGGTACTGGCAGGCGTGCATCACGGCCTGACCAACAAGATCGAGCCAGGCGCGCCCGTCGAAGGCAACAGCTACGAGCAGAACGAGCAAAGCCTGCCGAACAACTTGCGCGATGCACTGCGTGAGCTGGACGACAGCGAGGTGATGGCCAAGTACATCGATCCGAAATACATCGATATCTTCGTCGCCTGTAAAGAGAGCGAGCTGGAGGAGTTCGAACACTCCATCTCCGACCTCGAGTACAACTGGTACCTGCATACCGTTTAAGCGGTTGTGGCGCCAAAAGGAACGCCGTTGGCTATTGCAGCCAACGGCGTTTTTTTATGGCCCGCACCCTCGGGATGAATGGTGAGTACACAGAGATCAACTGTGGGAGGGGGCTCGCTCCCGAAGGCGTCCTGGCAGACAACACACACACTGGCTCGTACAATGCCCGCTGCCCCGCAGGAGACTTCCATGACGCGACCCGCCCCCATTCGCAAACCCCGCGCCCGCAGTCAGGCACGGATCGATTCGATACTCGACGCCGCACGCACGCTGCTGGCCGCCGAGGGTGTGGCCAGTCTGTCGATCTACAGCGTGGCCGAGCGCGCACAGATTCCGCCCTCCTCCGTTTACCACTTTTTCGCCAGCGTCCCGGCGCTGCTCGAAGCACTGACAGCCGATGTTCACGCAGCCTTTCGCGCCTGCCTGCAAGCGCCAATCGACCATGAAACCCTGCGCGACTGGCGCGACCTGTCACGACTGGTCGAACAACGGATGCTGGAGATCTACGACGAGGACGCCGCGGCGCGCCAACTGATCCTCGCCCAGCACGGTCTTACCGAAGTCACCCAGGCCGACCGGCAACACGACCTCGAACTGGGCGACCTGATGCACAAGCTGTTCGAGCATCATTTCGAACTGCCGAGACTGCCGGAGGATGTCGACGTGTTTGCCCTGGCGATGGAACTGGGTGACCGCGTCTATGCACGCTCGGTGCAGCAACACGGACAAATCACACCGCGCATGGCTGAAGAAGGGATGCGGGTGTTCGATGCCTATATCGGGCTGTATCTCCCCCCCTATCTGCCCAAGAGAATTCGCTAGCGCCCTCTTCGCGAGCACGCCGCAGACTTCAAGCCAGGTACAAACAGCGGCTTACAACTTGGCGATCGACACCTCGGTGGATTTCACAAAGGCAATCACCTCGCTGCCGACCACCAGTTCCAGCTCCTTGACCGAGCGGGTGGTGATCACCGAAGTGACGATGCCCGAGGCGGTCTGCACGTCGATTTCCGACAGCACGTCGCCAAGGACAATTTCCTTGATCGAGCCTTTGAACTGGTTACGCACGTTGATGGCTTTGATAGTCATGGCAATGATTCCTGTCGTTTGCTTGAGTTATTGCGCCCAACGCAGTTGCGCAGGCAGTGGTGAAACAGGTTCCGGCGCCGGCGGTTCGCCAGGCAGGGAAAGAACGCGGTTGAGCACTTCGGTTTCCAGTGCGGCCAGCCTGTGCGAACCGCGCACGCGAGGGCGTGGCAGTTCCACAGGCAGATCGAGACCGACTTCGCCGTCCTCGATCAGAATCACACGGTCGGCAATCGCCACCGCTTCGCTGGCATCGTGGGTCACCAGCAACACGGTGAAGCCGTGTTGCTGCCAGAGGCGTTCGATCAGTTGCTGCATCTCGATCCGGGTCAGCGCATCCAGCGCGCCGAGTGGCTCGTCGAGCAATAACAGTCGCGGTTGGTGGATCAGCGCCCGGGCCAGAGCAACACGCTGCTTTTGCCCTCCGGACAAAGCTGCCGGCCATTCGTTGGCACGATCCGCCAGCCCGACCGCGTCGAGTGCTTCGAGCGCCTTGGGACGCCAGTTGCCCGCGAGACCGAGGCCAACGTTGTCGATGATCTTTTTCCACGGCAGCAACCGTGCTTCCTGGAACATCAGCCGGGTGTCTTCCCGCACATCGCCGAGCGGCGCGCAGCCCGCAAGCAGGTCGCCGCCAGTCGGTTGATCGAGCCCGGCGAGCAGGCGCAGCAAGGTACTTTTGCCGCAACCACTGCGCCCGACCACCGCGACAAACTGCCCCGCCGGAATGTGCAGATCGATGTCACGCAAAACCTGGCGTGAACCGAAGGTCTTTTGCAGGTTGCGCACCGCCAGCGGTATACCGCGCAGCAGGCGTGGAGGTTGTTGAGCCGTCATGCCGCACCTCCCCTGGCAACCTGATAGGCCGGATGCCAACGCAGCCACACACGTTCAAGTCCACGGGCGGCGAGGTCGGCGAGTTTGCCGAGCACCGCGTAAAGCAGGATTGCCAGCACCACCACGTCGGTTTGCAAGAACTCCCGGGCGTTCATCGCCAGATAGCCGATGCCGGAACTGGCCGAAATGGTTTCAGCGACGATCAGCGTCAACCACATAAAGCCCAGCGCGAAGCGCACCCCGACCAGAATCGAAGGCAACGCGCCCGGCAGAATCACCTGCCGGAACAGGCTGAAACCGGACAAGCCATAACTGCGCGCCATCTCCACCAGCGCCGGGTCGACATTGCGAATGCCGTGGTAGGTGTTGAGGTAGATCGGAAACAGCGTGCCCAGCGCCACCAGAAAAATCTTCGCCGACTCATCGATGCCGAACCACAGGATCACCAGCGGAATCAGCGCCAGATGCGGCACGTTGCGGATCATCTGCACCGAGCTGTCGAGCAGGCGCTCGCCCCATGTCGACAGCCCGGTGATGAACCCCAGCACCAGACCGATGCTGCCCCCGAGGGTGAAACCGAGTGCCGCGCGCCAACCACTGATCGCCAGGTGCGTCCAGATTTCACCGCTGCGCACCAGGCGCACGCCGGCCTCGATCACCGCCACCGGTGCCGGCAGAATCCGTGTCGACAACCCACCGGCCGACACCGACAACTGCCACACCGCCAGCAACAACACCGGCAACGCCCAGGGCGCGAGGCTGTGGATAATTTTCTTCATGGCGCGCCCACGCTTTGCGACGCGGTTTTGGGAAGAATGTCGTTGGCAACCATCTCGCCGAACGGGCTGACATACCCGGTGCTTTTCGGCCGTTCCGGGCGCTCGATGTCCAGGTGCGGGAACAGCAGTTCCGCCACGCGATACGACTCTTCGAGGTGTGGATAACCGGAGAAGATAAAGGTGTCGATGCCCAGATCCGCGTATTCCTTCACCCGCGCCGCCACGGTCGGGCCATCGCCGACCAGCGCCGTCCCGGCACCGCCACGCACCAGACCGACACCGGCCCACAGGTTCGGGCTGACTTCGAGGTTGTCGCGACTGCCGCCATGCAATGCCGCCATGCGTTGCTGACCGACCGAATCGAAACGCGCCAGCGAAGCTTGAGCACGGGCGATGGTGTCGTCGTCCAGATGCGAGATCAAGCGATCCGCCGCTTGCCACGCTTCGGCGTTGCTTTCACGGACGATCACATGCAGACGAATGCCGAAGCGCACGGTACGTCCGAGCTTGGCCGCTTTGGCGCGCACTTGTTCAATCTTCTCGGCCACTGCCGCTGGCGGCTCGCCCCAGGTCAGCACCATTTCAACCTGCTCGGCAGCCAGGTCCTGCGCTGCTTCCGACGAGCCGCCGAAGTAAAGCGGCGGACGCGGTTGCTGGATCGGCGGATAGAGCAACTTGGCGCCCTTCACACTGATGTGCTGTCCGTCGTAGTCCACGGTTTCGCCTTCCAGCACACGGCGCCAGATGCGGGTGAATTCCACCGAGGCCTGATAGCGCTCTTCGTGACTGAGGAACAAACCGTCACCGGCCAATTCTTCCGGGTCACCGCCGGTCACCAGGTTAAACAACGCGCGGCCGCCAGAGAGGCGATCCAGCGTCGCGGCCTGGCGCGCCGCCACCGTAGGGGAAACGATCCCGGGGCGCAGGGCGACGAGGAACTTCAGACGCTGGGTCACCGGGATCAGCGACGCCGCCACCAGCCAGGAGTCTTCGCAGGAACGCCCGGTGGGAATCAGCACACCGCCAAAACCCAGGCGATCCGCCGCTTGCGCGACCTGTTGCAGATAACCGTGGTCGACGGCGCGGGCGCCTTCGGCGGTGCCCAGGTAATGGCCGTCGCCGTGGGTAGGCAAGAACCAGAAGATATTGAGGCTCATGGAGTGGTCTCCTTGGGAATTGGAATTACTGGGCTTGGCTGACTGAGCGTTGGGCCACGGCGGGCGCAGGGGTCCAGATCACGTCCTTGACGCTTAACGGCTTGGGAATCAGCTTGAGCTGGAAGAACGTGTCGGCGATTTTCTGTTGTGCGGCGACCACGTCCGGGGTCAGGAACAGCGCCCCAAAACCCTGGCGCTTCATCGACGTCAGGGTGATATCCGCCGGCAGCCCGAGCAGCGGCGCAACCTGTTGGGTCACCGCTTCAGGGTTGGCCTTGGACCATTGACCCACGGCACGCACTTCCTCGATGAGGGCTTTGATCACCTCGGGATGTTTGTGCGCGTAAGGCTTGGTCGCGAGATAGAACTGGTGGTTGTCGACAATGCCTTGGCCGTCACGCAGGGTGTGCGCCTGCAGTTGTTTTTCGGCGGCGGCCTGGTACGGATCCCAGATGACCCAAGCGTCGACACTGCCACGCTCGAACGCCGCACGCGCATCGGCTGGCGGCAGGAATACGGTCTGGATGTCGGTGTATTTGAGGCCGGCGTCTTCCAGAGCGCGCACCAGCAGGTAGTGAACGTTGGAGCCTTTGTTCAGGACGACTTTCTTGCCCTTGAGATCGGCCACCGAGGTGATCGGCGAGTCTTTCGGCACCAGGATCGCCTCGCTGTTCGGCGCCGGCGGTTCATAGGCGACATAGAGCAGATCGGCGCCGGCGGCTTGAGCGAAGACCGGTGGGGTTTCGCCCGTGACGCCAAAGTCGATCGAGCCGACGTTCAGGCCTTCCAGCAGTTGTGGGCCACCGGGGAATTCAGTCCATTGCACGTCCACGCCTTGGCCGGCGAGGCGTTTTTCCAGGGTTCCTTTGGCTTTGAGCAGCACCAGCGTGCCGTACTTCTGATAACCGATCCGCAACGTCTCGGCTTGAGCTTGAGTGATAGCGCCGAAGGTGACAGCCGCAGCAAACAGAGCGACCAGACCACGACGCAAAAATACAGTGCGCATAGCGCTCTCCTTTTTGCTGTTGGGTTTTGGCTGCACCTGCTTGCCCGTTGGCGGGCGAGTAAGGCGAGTACTTCATGTTTCGATGTATCTGGACAATCGGCTCAAATGCTCCAGCGAGCACTCAACAAACGTTCATTCAACAGGCCCGGCTCCAGCGGCTTCGGTCGGCGGGCGATGGCGCTGACAAACTGCTCCAGCGCCTCATGCAGACGCTGCTCCAGCGCCGGCGCCAGTTGCGCCACGGCACTGCCTTGGCCGTAAGCGATCTGGCTGTCCTCGGCAAAAATCCCTTGCAGCATTTCCTGGGCTTTCAATGCCGACAGCACAGGCTTGAGCGCGTAATCGACCACCAGCATGTGGGCGATGCTACCGCCCGTGGCCATCGGCAAAACAACCTTGTGGTGCAAGGCGCGCTCGGGCAGCAGGTCCAGCACGGTCTTCAGGGCACCGGAAAACGAAGCCTTGTAAACGGGCGTGGCGATCAGCAGGCCATCGGCGTTTTCAATCTGCGCCAGCAGGTCGAGTACCTTCGGGCTGTCGAAACGGGCGTGAAGCAAATCTTCGGCGGGAAAGTCCCGCACCTGATAACTCACCACTTCCACCCCTTGCGCCTGCAACCAGCGTTGCGAGCGCTCCAGCAGCACCCCGGAGCGGGAGCGCAGGCTGGGACTGCCACCGAGAGAGACGACCAGCATTGAGACCATTCCTTAAGCGTTACAGGCGATTCGCAGGATGCGATCTCGCGTCGATGTGAGTGACCTTACCAGTTGATTTATATATCCATAAATCATATTTATTTATTTGGTTATGCACTTTAGAGCTATGCGATTGACGTTCCCCCAGGCAAAAAAACAGGCCGTCAAACGGCCTGAAATCCCCTGCTGTTGGGTGCTGAAAATGCTGAACCCTGTGCTGATTGAACTGACGCCTTCGCGAGCAAGCCCGCTCCCACAGGGGGGGGAACGCATTTCAAAATGTGTGTGGGCTTGCTCGCGAAAGCGGTGGTGGCTACACCGCAAACTTCATTGATTCACTTGTTCGGCTGCGGCGTCAGGCGCAGGTAGGGTTTCACTGTGCGGTAGCCCTTCGGAAAGCGCCGCTTGATCTCGTCTTCATCCTTGAGCGACGGCACGATCACCACCTCATCACCGTCCTGCCAGTTGGCCGGTGTGGCCACTTTGTAGTTGTCGGTGAGTTGCAGCGAATCGATCACCCGCAAAATCTCGTGGAAGTTGCGCCCGGTGCTCGCCGGGTAGGTGATGGTCAGACGAATCTTCTTGTTCGGATCGATCACGAACAGCGAACGCACGGTCAAGGTGTCGCTGGCGTTCGGGTGGATCAGGTCGTACAAATCCGACACCTTGCGATCGGCATCGGCCAGGATCGGGAAGTTGACGAGAGTGTTCTGGGTTTCGTTGATGTCTTCGATCCATTTTTGGTGCGAATCCACCGGGTCGACCGACAGTGCGATGGCTTTGACGCCACGTTTGCTGAACTCGTCCTTGAGCTTGGCGGTAAAGCCCAGCTCCGTGGTGCACACCGGGGTGAAGTCCGCCGGGTGAGAGAACAGCACGCCCCAGCTATCGCCGAGCCATTCGTGGAAACGAATCTTGCCGGCGCTGGAGTCTTGTTCGAAATCGGGGGCGATGTCGCCGAGTCTGAGGCTCATGATGCTGCTCCTGATCAATGTTTGGAGACCTAAACTGTAGCTCGGCTTTCGTCCTTTAATAAAAGAATAAATAAGAAGACATCAATACCAAAAAAGAATATTAAACATCGTTCACTGGACGCTCGAGGGCATCGCGCCGAACATCGCTCGCAAGGTTCGAGAAGGCCTTGAGTAGCTGCAAAAGAGTGGAACTTCGGGGAGGGCTTACGGGGGTGAGTCTGACTCGAAAACGCAAAAGCCCCGTCCGGCGCGATGCCGGACGGGGCTTTTTTTACTTCAGCGAATCGAGACGCGCGATTACAGCAGCGGGATCGAGTAGCTGACGATCAGGCGGTTTTCATCCTGGTCACGCTGACCTGGGATGTCGTTGCGCCACATAGCGTTTTTCCACATCACGCCAACGTTCTTCAGCGGGCCTTCTGGTACGACGTAACCGATGGTCAGGTCGCGTTCCCACTCGGAGTTGCCATGGCCGTTTTCACGGCCATTTTTACCCACGGTGTCGATATTATCGCCACGCAGGTAAACCACACCCGCGGTCAGGCCAGGCACGCCAACCTTGGCGAAGTCATAGGAGTAGCGAGCCTGCCACGTACGTTCGCCAGCACGGGCAAACTTGGCGATCTGCATGTCGGTGGTGATGTAAGCCGAGGACCCATCACCCTGGTTCAGCCAAGGGAAGTCACTGCTGCCGTTGCTGACCTGGTAGCCGCCGCCGAAGGTATGACCTTCAACGCTATACAGGAACAAGCCGCTGTAAAGGTTGTTGTCGACTTTGCCCTTACCCGCATTGAAACCGGTGTAGTTACCGTTACTGAAATAAGCCGAGTCGTGGCCGTTCAAGCCGTCATCGGAGCTGTTGAAATAACGCAAGTCCGATTTCAACACGCCAGGGCCGATTGCCCAGTTGTGAACCAGGCCCAGGAAGTGCTGTTTGTAGAAGTCTTCCAGATTGCCGTAGTAGTACTGGGCAGTCAGGTCTTTGGTGATTTTGTAATCACCACCGGCGTAGATGAACTTGTTGCTGTTAGCCGTACGAGCACTTGCACCGCCAATGGCCAGGTTCTCGTTATTGCTGGAGTTACGCCCCTTCACAGCTTCGATCTGACCGCCAATCAGCGTCAGGTCTTTGATCTCGTTGGACGTGATCTGGCCACCTTGAAAGGTTTGCGGCAGCAGACGGCCATCGTTGGTCACGATGACTGGCAGCTTTGGCTGCAGGGTGCCGAGCTTGAGTTCAGTCTGGGAGATCTTGGCTTTGGCAGTCAGGCCCAGGCTGGAGAAGTTGTTAACCGCTTTGCCATTGGACTCACTTGGGAAAACCGTGCCGCCGTACGACGTGCTGCTGGTTGCCCCATTGGTGCCGCCACCCGAATCCAGACGCACGCCCAACAGGCCGATGGCATCGATACCGAAACCGACGGTGCCTTGGGTGTAACCGGAGATGAAGCGCAGATCGAAGCCTTGGCCCCATTCTTCAGCTTTGCTCTGGGTGGAGTGAGCACCCGAGTCACGGTTATCGTTATTGATGTAGAAGTTACGCAGCCCCAAGGTAGCTTTGCTGTCTTCGATGAAACCGGCGGCGCCTGCCTGCTGCGCCAAAACCCCTACGGCCACAGCCAGGGCCAAGGTGGACTTGTTCATGTATCGCTCCTATCGTTTCTAGTTCTTTTGTTGGCGGTTGCGGATCGATTGCCCGCAATCCTCAACGTGTCATTCGCGGCTGGCCGTTTACCCCCCAGCCAAAGCCGCGGAAGAATACCCCGGCATAATCCCAAAAAGAATTATCCAGCTCTTTTTCATAGCGTTAGGGTATATACAAACGCACCACCGATCCGAGGTATCGGCTGAAGCGCCGATTCCTGAATGCCAGGATTGTCGAGGGACAAAATGGCCAAAACACCGGGCAGATCACCGGCTCCGGACGGGCTCACTTTAGCCCCCCGCATAAAAAGCAAAAAAGAATAAAAAACAATTAGAAGCTCTAATTAAGGAATATCAAAAAAAACGCAAAAAAAACCTCGCCAAAGGGCGAGGTTCTTTTTCGAGAACTTTTTACATGAAGCTATAGGTGTAGTTGAAGATCAGACGCGTTTGATCCTGGCTGGCGATGCCGGTACCGCTGCCACGGTAAGTACCATGACGCACCGTCGTGCCAAACCCTTTCAGAGCACCTTGCTGAATGGTGTAGTCCACACGCAGGTCACGTTCCCACTCGGACTGATCGGCGCCACCGTTCTTGGCTTTGATGTCATCACCGTACAAGTAGGCAACCGAGGCTTTCAGGCCAGGCACGCCCAGCGCAGCGAAGTCATAGCTGTATTGACCGAACGTGGTGTTTTCACCAGCACGAATGAAGCTGTTGACCATCGCATCAGTGAACAGGTAGAAGCTCGCGCCCCCCGCACCTTCGTTACGACCATTGCCATCGACCACGTTGCCTTGGTTCAGGAAGACGAAACCACCGTCATCGTTGACGCGCTGATGACCCACCAGGAAGGCACTGCCACCCAAGGTGTAGGTGAACATCGCACTCCAGGTTTTGTTGTCAACTTCACCGGCGTTCTTGGCATAGCCGTTGTTGTTGTTGAACTGATAGCCGGCTTCGCCGTTCTTGCCGTCGGAGCTGCTGTCGAAATAACGGATATCGGTCTTGAACGACTGGTTGGTGCTGATCGGAAGAACGTGCACCAGACCGAAGAAATTCTGCTTGTAATAGTCTTTCAGGTTCGAGTGGTAGTACTGCAGGGTCAGGTCTTTGGTGACCTTCCAGTCAGCACCGGCATAACGGAACTGATTGCTGTCCTGCGTACCACCGGCCACGGCCAGGCCGGTACTGTTTGACGAGGCGCGACCCACCGCGTGCTCGAGCTGACCGGCGTTGAAGGTGACGTTGTCGATTTCCTTGGAGGTGATCGTGCCACCCTCGAAGGTTTGAGGCAGCAGACGGCTATCGTTCGCAACCAGAATCGGCAAGCTAGGTTGCAGCGCGCCACCCAAGTGAGCTTCGGTCTTGGACAGACGTGCCTTGACGTTACCTGCGATGCGGCTCCACGACTGCGTGGCCGAGCCGTCGGAATCACTTGGATTGAACGAATTATTGTTTGGGTGATGACCACGGCCACCGTCCAGGTGAATACCGCTGAGCGCCTGGACATCAAGACCAAAACCGACCGTGCCTTGAGTGAAACCGGACAGGTAATCGAACTTGAAGCCCTGCGCGGCTTCTTTCTGATCCGATCCGCCGTCACGATTGTCGGCATTGAAGTACATGGTGCGAGAACTGATGGACGCCTTGCTGTCTTCGATGAAACCCGCGGCGCCTGCCTGCTGCGCCAAAACCCCTACGGCCACAGCCACGGCCAAAGTGGACTTATTCATTGTTAAGCTCCTCTCGTTTCTAATTCTTGTTTTCCTGGCCCGGATCGATGCCCGAGTCCGAAGGTTCGCGATTAGCGCCAGAGCGTGACCCACAAGTCAATCGTAACTTTGTGTGTCTACGACCATGGTCTAATCTCCGGTTTTTTGGTCCATGCAGGTTCATGAATTCGTCATGAACCTGAAAAGAATGGATACCTTCTTTTCTAATACCCTTTAGGAATTTGAACCCCGCATTTGCGCGCTATGGTGCTCCCCACGACAACGCGCCAGTCAATTCCTGAAGGGTATTAAGAGCATCCTGTTTAGTCCGTTTTGCACTGAAGCAATCCAGACACAATTCCGTCACCCCAACAGCCAACCCAGCGCACTATCCGGGTCAATTGTTACAGTTTGTGTATCGGAAGATTTTTTCCGCTCACAGCGCAGCCGCCGTCCTTGCCGGCATGACCCGGCTCGATTCAGACGTCGTTTTCAGTGGTGGGAAATCAGGAGGAGAGTGTCAGAAGAAACACGATGGGATGGGGAGCTTGCAGCCTGTACCGGCTCCCCACCCCCTGATGAATCAAAGCGTCTTTTCGAAGATCTTCGAATTGCGCTGAAAGTTGTACAACGAGGCCCGCGCTGCCGGCAGACGCTCAACGCTGCTTGGCTCAAACCCACGCTCACGGAACCAGTGCGCAGTACGCGTGGTGAGGACGAACAATGTCTTCAAGCCTTGGGCCCGGGCACGAGTCTCGATGCGCTCCAGCAGTTCATCACCGCGACCGCCGTGGCGGTACTCCGGGTTTACTGCCAGGCAGGCCAGTTCGCCGGCATCCGATTCGGCAATCTGATACAGCGCCGCACAGGCGATGATCATGCCTTCACGCTCAACCACGCTGAACTGCTCGATTTCGCGCTCCAGCACTTCGCGCGAACGACGCACCAGAATGCCTTGCTCTTCCAGCGGGCTGATCAGGTCGAGCAAGCCGCCGACGTCTTCAATCGCCGCCTCGCGTACCAGCTCGAATTGCTCCTGGGCCACCAACGTACCGCCACCGTCACGGGTGAACAGTTCGGTCAGCAGCGCGCCGTTCTCGACGTAACTGACGATATGGCTTCGCGCCACGCCGCCACGGCAGGCTTCAGCGGCGGCATCGAGCAACTCCGCCTGATAATTGCTGCTGCCCAGACGCTGCAAATGCGCCGGTACTTGCTGCGGGCGCAGCTCACGCACCAGTTTGCCGTTCTCGTCGATCAGGCCAAGGTCAGCGCCGAACAGCAGTAACTTGTCGGCGCCCAGGTCAATGGCGGCGCGAGTAGCGACGTCTTCGCAAGCCAGGTTGAAAATCTCGCCGGTCGGCGAATACCCCAGCGGCGACAGCAACACAATCGAACGCTCGTCCAGCAAACGGTTGATGCCCTTGCGGTCGACCCGGCGCACTTCGCCGGTGTGGTGATAGTCGACCCCTTCCAGCACACCGATCGGCCGCGCGGTAACAAGATTGCCGCTGGCCACGCGCAGACGCGAGCCCTGCATGGGCGAGGAAGCCATGTCCATCGACAGGCGCGCTTCGATGGCGATCCGCAGTTGGCCAACGGCGTCGATCACACATTCCAGCGTCGCCGCATCGGTGATGCGCATGCCGTGGTGGTAATGCGGAGTCAGGCCGCGAGCGGCGAGGCGGGTTTCAATCTGCGGACGCGAACCGTGCACCAGCACCAAACGCACGCCGAGGCTGTGCAGCAGCACGATGTCGTGGACGATGTTGCCGAAATTCGGATGCTCAACGCCGTCGCCGGGCAGCATGACGACGAAGGTGCAATCGCGGTGGGCATTGATATAAGGGGACGCGTGACGAAGCCAATTAACGTATTCGGGCATGAACCTGGGCCTGTAATAAATAGCAGCCGGAAAAAAGGGCGAAACGGAAAACGCACAGCGGGCTGGTGGTTATCGTCGGAACAGGCTTGGCGACACGCGCGCTCTCCTCATGAATACGGGTTGGGATGTTGGCAATTTACAGCGTTTGATCGGACAAAACACAGCCCGCTCCCGCAAGGAGACATCAGGGTTTGTCCGGGCTCAGGCAGTAATGTTCAATCAACTGTCGCAATAGATGCACGGTAGGCTGCAAACGTGACATTTCAAGGTACTCGCCGGGCTGATGCGCACAAGCGATGTCGCCAGGGCCGAGCACGATGGTTTCGCAGCCCAGGCGCTGAAGATAAGGCGCTTCGGTGCCAAACGCTACTGCTTCGGCACGGTGACCGGTGAGCTTTTCGGCAATACGCACCAATTCGACATCTTCAGCCTGCTCGAACGGCGGCACCTCCGGGAACAACGGTTTGTAGTCGATCTTCACCTGATGCCGTTCGGCGACCGGGTTGAGCTTGCGCAGAATCTCGGCGCGCAGCACGTTCGGGTCCATGCCCGGCAACGGGCGCAGGTCGAATTCCAGGGAACACTGGCCGCAGATACGGTTGGGGTTGTCGCCGCCATGGATGCAACCGAAGTTCATCGTCGGTTGCGGCACGCTGAACTGTGGGTTGTTGAATTCACGCTGCCACAGCAGGCGCAGGCCACGCAGTTCGCCGATGGCATCGTGCATCGCTTCGAGGGCGCTGTGGCCCAGGCGCGGATCCGACGAATGGCCGCTCTGCCCGAGAATGTCGATGCGCTCCATCATGATGCCTTTGTGCATGCGGATCGGCTTGAGCCCGGTCGGCTCGCCGATCACGGCAGCACGGCCCAGCGGCCGCCCAGCCTCGGCCAGCGCACGGGCGCCGGACATCGAGCTCTCTTCATCGCAAGTGGCGAGGATCAGCAGCGGTTGCTTGAACGGTTGGTCGAGCAGCGGGCGCACGGCTTCGATGATCAGGGCGAAGAAGCCCTTCATGTCACAACTGCCCAGACCGACCCAGCGGCCATCGACTTCGGTGAGAGTCAGCGGATCGGTCTGCCACAACGCATCGTCGTACGGCACCGTGTCGCTGTGCCCGGCCAGCACCAGCCCGCCGGGGCCGCTGCCGAAACTGGCGAGCAGGTTGAATTTGCCGGGAGTGACCTGCTGGATATCACAGCTGAAACCCAGATCACCCAGCCAGCCGGCAAGCAGATCGATGACCGCCCGGTTGGACTGATCCAGGCTCGGTTGGGTGCAGCTGACCGACGGCGCGGCAATCAGCGCAGCGAACTGGTCTTTCATGGACGGCAAAGGCATCGCTGACTCCAACTCCCGAATTGAAGTCCATCATAGAACCATCCGGCGCCAGGAATAAACCGCCGCAGGGCGTAGGACGAATCAGTCCTGTACACTGCACGGCCTTGGCAGCCACACATTCCCCCGGCTGCGCTCCCGATCCTGGATTTTCCGGCCATGCAGAAAGAAACCGAAATCAAACTCCGCGTCAGCCGCGAAACCCTCGCTGCCCTGCGCGAGCACCCGCTACTGAAAAAACGTAACAAAAATGGCTGGGAACGCCGTGAGTTGATGAACCAGTACTTCGACACCCCCGAGCGCGACCTGGCCCAGGCCAAAGTTGCCCTGCGCCTGCGCAAGGATGGCGATGAGGTGATTCAGACCCTCAAGACCCGTGGCCAGAGCGTCGCTGGTCTGTCCGAGCGCAATGAATACGACTGGAACCTGCCGAAAGCCAAGCTCGACGTGAAGAAACTCGACGGCGAATGCTGGCCCGAGGAACTGGCCGAACTGGACAAGAAAACCCTGAAGCCGATCTTCACCACCGATTTCGTTCGCGAGCGCGCCGAAATCGCCTGGGGCCGTGGCAAGAGCAAAGTGGTCATCGAAGCCGCGCTGGATCTGGGCCACGTCGTGGTCGGCAAACAGAAAGAAGAAATCTGCGAGCTGGAGCTGGAACTGCGCGAAGGCGAGCCTGCCGCGCTGCTGGAACTGGCCGCCGAACTGGCCGAAACCCTGGCTCTGATGCCGTGCGACATCAGCAAGGCCGAGCGTGGCTACCGTCTATATGACGCCAACAGCTACTCGCTGAGCCTGCCGGCGCCGCAACTGACAACCGAAACGCCACTGGACGACGCCTTCGCCGCGCTGTGCTGGCACTTGCTCGGCAGCAGCCAGCGTCTGGCTGAACAGTACCGTTTCAACGGTCACTGGCGCCTGTTGCTGGACTGGGTCGAAAACCTGGCGGAAATACGCGCCCTGCTCAGCAGCCTCGGTCAGGCTGCGCCGCGTCCATCGACCCACGACCTGCGCGTCGCGCTGGATGCATTGCTGGAAGACTGGCGTCCGCTGGTTCAGGCCGGTATCGAAGACGAAGACGTGCGCAAAGCCGCGCCGGAGCAGTTCCTCGAAGAACTCCAAGACCCACGCTGGGGCCTGTTCTCGCTGAACACCTCGCGCTGGTTGCTGGCCCGCACCTGGACCGCCGAGCGCAACACGCGTGGCAATCGTCAGGGTGGCGCGCAGTTGCACAGTTGGTTGCCGCGCCTGTTGGGCGAAGAAGCCACGTCCCTGCAATTGCAGCGCTATCAGCAACAGCCGGAAGATCTGGCCGAGCAACTGCCGCGTATCGAGCGCATTCAGGTCTGGCTGCACCACGCGCGCAACGTGCTGGAGATCCCGGAAATGGATCGCCTGTACGGCGAGCTGAACAAACTGGCGCAACTGGCCAACGAGCCGACCATCACTGACGAATTGCTCGATGCGCGCAAGCAGCAGGCGATTGCGGTTTATCAGAATCGCGCGTGGAAAATGCTGCTGCGCATGTAACACCGCTTTCGCGAGCAGGGTCGCACACAGGGAAACTCATTCCAAATGTGTGCGAGCCCGCTCGCGAAGAGGCCATTACAGACGCCTGAAAACTCAAACCGGCAGGCTCGTTGTGGACTTGATCTCTGACAACGCCACAATCGAGTTCACTTCCTGAATCCCCGGCACCAGCGACAGCTTCTCGAAGAAGAACCGCTCATAGGCCTCGATGTCCGCCGCAACAATGCGCAGCAGAAAGTCGACCGCGCCCATCAGCACATAACACTCCAGCACTTGCGGAAAACCACGAATCGCTTCGGTGAATTCGGTGAAGTTCGAACGCCCGTGCGCATTGAGTTTGATCTCGGCAAAGATCTGCGTGTTCAGGCCGATTTTCTTGCGATCCAGCAACGTCACCTGTCCGCGAATGATCCCTTCCTCCTTCATCCGCTGAATCCGCCGCCAGCACGGTGATTGCGACAGCCCCACCTGTTCGGCGATCTGCGCACTGGACAGCGAAGCGTCCTCTTGCAGCAGGGCGAGAATCTTGCGGTCGTAGCCGTCCAGTTCGCTATGCATAAAAAAACCTCAAATAGACAACTTTGCGAATTGATCTTCCCGATCAACCGCCATTAACGCTAATCATAGATAAGAAATACCCGGCACCGAATGTAAAAATTCCTCCAGCGATTTTGGAGACTCGTCATGCCGCACCTCGAAGCCGTAACCCCCCCACCCACCCGCGCCGACGTCTGGAACGTCAGCAACGCCCATTGCCTGGCGCACTATCAGATCCTCGCCGAGGCCGAGCCGGATTTGCTGGTGCGAGTGCTGAACCTGTTCGCACTGCAATTGCTCACGCCCGAGCAGGTCAACGTGCAGCGGCTGGACGATCTGCTGTCGATCGACCTGATCATGGGCGGCCTGAGCTGGCATCGCGCTCAGGTCATCGCGCAAAAGCTTCGTAACCTGATCAGCGTCTGCTCGGTGAATCTGCAAAACGCCGACAGCGCGTGGGAGGCGCCAGCGCAGGCTGCCGGCTGACAAATCCGGCAACGGCTTCGTCGGGTAGTGGCCCAACGGTCTGCCGGGCCGCGACTATCCTTTGGCGCAACGTCGCTTAAAAGGAAGCCCGCATGTCCGTTCAACTCGCTATTCAGGACCGCTGGCTGGAACTCAACGATGTGCTGCGCGAACTGGTCGCCCAAGGCTTCATCAGCCAGGACTCGGCGGAGCAGGCGCTGATTGCGCGCCGCCGTCATGCCGCCCACGGTCAGATACACCCGCTGGAGTTCATCGCCAGCCAACAACTGGACGACCTCAGCCGTCCGGGCAAGCACCTCGATCTTGAAAGCCTGACCCTGTGGCTGGCGCAGCAGGCCGGCCAGCCGTACCTGCGCATCGATCCGCTGAAGATCAACGTCGCCGCCATCACCCCGCTGATGTCCTACGCCTTTGCCCAACGGCACAAGATCCTCGCGGTTGGAGTCGACCGCGACTCGGTGACCGTGGCCAGCGCCCAGCCCTATGTGAACGGCTGGGAAGCCGACCTGACTCACGTACTGAAGCTGCCGATCAGACGGGTGGTCGCCAACCCGGTAGATATCCAGCGCTTCAGCGTCGAGTTCTTTCGCCTGGCCAAATCGGTCAGCGGCGCGAGCAGCGGCGATCAGCAGAACGGTAACCTGGGCAACTTCGAGCAACTGCTCAACCTCGGTGCCAGCGATCAGGAGCCGGACGCCAACGACGCGCACATCGTCAACATCGTCGACTGGCTGTTCCAGTACGCCTTTCAACAGCGCGCCAGTGATATCCACATCGAACCGCGCCGCGAGCAAGGCACGGTGCGTTTTCGCATTGATGGGGTGCTGCACAACGTCTATCAATTCCCGCCACAGGTGACGATGGCGATTGTCAGCCGCCTGAAAAGCCTCGGCCGGATGAACGTCGCCGAAAAGCGCAAACCCCAGGACGGCCGGGTCAAGACCAAGACCCCGGACGGCGGTGAAGTCGAGTTGCGGTTATCAACGCTGCCCACCGCGTTTGGCGAAAAAATGGTCATGCGCATCTTCGACCCGCAAGTGCTGCTCAAGAACTTCGATCAGTTGGGTTTTTCCGCCGACGACCTGCGCCGCTGGCAGGACATGACCCGACAGCCCAACGGCATCATTCTGGTCACCGGGCCGACCGGTTCGGGCAAGACCACCACGCTGTACACCACGCTGAAGAAGCTGGCGACGCCGGAGGTCAACCTCTGCACCATCGAAGACCCCATCGAAATGGTCGAGCCGGCATTCAACCAGATGCAGGTGCAGCACAACATCGATCTGAGTTTCGCCGCCGGGGTGCGCGCGCTGATGCGGCAAGACCCGGACATCATCATGATCGGCGAGATCCGCGACCTCGAAACCGCCGAAATGGCGATTCAGGCTGCACTGACCGGGCACCTGGTGCTGTCGACCTTGCACACCAACGACGCACCGAGTGCGATCAGCCGTTTACTCGAACTGGGCGTACCGCATTACCTGATCAAAGCCACCGTACTCGGGGTCATGGCGCAACGACTGGTGCGCACCTTGTGCCCTCATTGCAAGGCGCCGCTGACACTCGAAGATGAGGACTGGCAAACCCTGACCCGCCCCTGGCAGGCGCCGCTGCCGGGCAGTGCCCATCGCGCCATCGGTTGCCTGGAGTGCCGCGACACCGGTTATCGCGGCCGCGCGGGGGTCTACGAAATCATGCAACTGAGCGACAGCCTCAAAGCCTTCATCACCCCGGACACCGACCTCACTGCGATCCGCCGCCAGGCGTTCAAGGAAGGCATGCGCAGCTTGCGCCTGTCCGGCGCACAGAAAGTGGCGGCAGGGTTGACGACGATTGAGGAGGTGCTGCGGGTGACGCCGCAGAGCGAGCACAAATAATCAGATTGCCATCAAGCTGTTCTTAAGCCCGGGCCACGCCGTTACACTGGCGCCATCGCAACCCCATTGATCCATCCAACAAGGAATCGTTATGCAGACCGGAAGTGTGCTTTTACTGTTTGTGGCCCTGGCAATCGCCATTCTGTTCATGGGTTTCAAAGTCGTGCCCCAGGGTTTCGAGTGGACGGTCGAGCGCTTCGGGCGCTACACCAACACCCTCAAACCTGGCCTGAACATCATCATTCCGGTGATGGATCGTATCGGTCGCAAGATCAACGTGATGGAAAGCGTGCTGGACATCCCTCCTCAGGAAGTCATCACCTCCGACAACGCCACGGTGCAGATCGACGCCGTGTGTTTCTTCCAGGTGGTCAACACGGCCCAGGCCGCCTACGAGGTGAACAACCTCGAACACGCCATTCGCAATTTGCTGCAGACCAACATCCGCACTGTGCTCGGTTCCATGGAGCTGGACGCCATGCTCAGCCAGCGTGACAACATCAACGAACGGCTGCTGCGCACCGTCGACGAAGCCACCGCCCCCTGGGGCATCAAAATCACCCGGATCGAAATAAAGGACATCAGCCCGCCCGCTGACCTGATGGCTGCCATGTCCGGACAAATGAAAGCCGAACGTATCAAACGTGCGCAGATCCTCGAAGCCGAGGGCCTGCGAGCCTCGGCGATCCTCACCGCAGAGGGCAAGAAGCAGGCACAGATTCTGGAAGCCGAAGGTAGCCGTCAGGCCGCGTTTCTTGAATCCGAAGCCCGCGAGCGCCAGGCCGAAGCCGAAGCCCAGGCGACCAAAGTGGTGTCCGAAGCCATCGCCGGCGGCAACGTACAAGCGGTCAACTATTTCGTCGCGCAAAAATACATCGACGCACTGGGCAAACTGGCCTCGGCCAACAACAGCAAAGTCATCCTCATGCCACTGGAAGCCAGTTCGATGATCGGCGCGGTGGGTGGGATTACCGAAATTGTCAAAGCGACTTTTGACGGCAAGAAGGTCTGAGTCATGCCGACCGAACTGTTCACCTTCTGGAGTTGGCTGGGGCTGGGCACGGTGTTCCTGATCCTCGAAGTGTTCGGGGCTGGCGGCTATCTGTTGTGGATCGGCATGGCGGCTGCCGCTGTCGGGGTCACAACGTTTGTCTTGCCGACGCTGCCGTGGGAAATCCAGCTGGTGCTGTTTGCGCTGTTTTCGATCCTGACCGCGCTGTATTGGTGGCGACGCCAACGCACCGCGGTGCGTCGCAGTGATCAACCACTCCTGAACCTGCGGGGGCAGGAATTGATCGGCAACGTGTTCGTGGTCAGCGAAGCGATTGCCGACGGTCACGGCAAGATCAAGGTTGCTGATGGCGTGTGGATCGCCAGAGGGCCTGATACACCGGTTGGCGAGCGTGTTCGCGTGACCGGGCAACAAGGCGCGATTTTGTTGGTTGAGCATGCCGAATGATTGCGTACGGAACCGGATCGGGAAAATGACGATCCAACGCCGTAGTTAACCCCCAGGAGTCACCTCATCATGCGTCTCAAACTTGCTGTCGCCACGCTGGCCTTGCTGTCCCTTCCCGTTGGTTCGGCCATGGCGGACAGCTTTTGGCGTAACGTCGTTTCGTCCGGTGCTACCACCGGTTCGACTTACCTGACCTTCAAGGATCACAAATTGATCGTCGCGGCACAGGACGATGCCGGCAGTTTCGTTGCCAGTGACGGCGGCATTCGCGGTCCGTATCTGGAAGCAGCGATGCAGAAAGTCCGCGCCGACAACCCGGGCCTGCAAGCGACGGACATGGAATTGGCGAATGCGATTCTGGCGAAGAACGCCGTGGCTTCCGAATAAGCCTTTCGCCCACAAAAATGCCGCTCGATTGGGCGGCATTTTTTTGCTCGCTATTTCACATTCACCATAGAACCCTGTGGGAGCAGGCTGGCTCGCGAAGGCGTCAACCCAGCCAATATCTCTACTGACTGACACAGCGCTTTCGCGAGCCAGCCCACAGTGGATCCGGTTCAACCGTCAGTTCAGCGGTAGTCGTCCACCGGTACGCAGGCACAAAACAGGTTGCGATCCCCGTAAACGTTGTCCACCCGATTCACCGCCGGCCAATACTTGTGCGCTTTGGTATGGGCATCCGGGGTGATGCCCTGCTCGATGCTATAGGGCCGTTCCCACACCCCGGTGACATCCGCCAACGTGTGCGGCGCATGCTTGAGCGGATTGTCTTCGGCCGGCCAGTTGCCATTTTGCACTTCGTTGATTTCGGCGCGGATGCTCAGCATCGCGCCGATGAAGCGGTCCAGTTCAGCCTTGGATTCACTCTCGGTCGGTTCAACCATCAACGTACCCGGCACCGGGAACGACATGGTCGGCGCATGGAAGCCGTAGTCCATCAAACGCTTGGCGACGTCTTCCTCGCTGATACCGGTCTGCGCTTTGAGTGGCCGCAGATCGAGAATGCATTCATGGGCTACCCGACCGTTGCGTCCGGTGTACAGCACCGGAAAAGCACCGGATAAATGCTGGGCCAGATAATTCGCCGCCAGAATCGCCACCTCGCTGGCGTCCGCCAGTTGCGGCCCCATCATCGCGATGTACATCCAACTGATGGGCAGAATGCTCGCACTGCCCCACGGCGCCGCGCTCACGGCGCCGTTCTGCGCCATTGGCCCGTCAATCGGCACCACCGGATGATTGGCGACGAACGGCGCCAAGTGCGCGCGAATGCCGATCGGCCCCATACCCGGCCCGCCACCGCCATGGGGAATGCAAAAGGTCTTGTGCAAGTTCATGTGCGAGACATCGGCGCCGATGTCTGCTGGCCGCGTCAGTCCAACCTGCGCATTCAGGTTGGCGCCATCCATGTACACCTGACCGCCGTGCTGGTGGATAACCTCGCAAATCTCGCTGATGCCCTCCTCGTACACGCCGTGGGTCGACGGATAGGTCGCCATCAGGCACGACAGCTTATTCCCCGCCTCGGCGGCTTTGGCCTTCAAGTCCTCCAGATCAACGTTACCCGCGTCATCACACTCGACGATCACCACGCGCATTCCGGCCATCTGCGCCGAGGCCGGGTTAGTGCCGTGGGCCGAGGACGGAATCAGGCAGATATCCCGCGCGCCCTGTTGACGACTCTCGTGATACTTGCGGATCGCCAGCAGCCCGGCGTACTCGCCCTGAGCCCCGGAGTTGGGCTGCATGCAGATTGCATCGAACCCGGTGATCGCGCACAACCAGCGCTCCAGCTCCTCGATCATCAAGGTGTAACCGACCGCCTGTTCTCGCGGCGCAAACGGATGCAGGTGGGCGAACTGTGACCAGGTGATCGGGATCATCTCGCTGGTGGCGTTGAGCTTCATGGTGCAGGAGCCCAGCGGGATCATCGACTGGTTGAGCGCCAGATCCTTGTTCTCCAATTGCTTGAGGTAACGCAGCATCTCGGTTTCGCTGTGATGGGCGTTGAACACCGGATGACGCAGGTAAGGCGTGTTGCGCTGGAGCGGAACGGGTATGCCGGAAAGCAGCACTTCAGCGTCAAGATCGTCAACGATCAGCCCATGATCGGCACCCAGCAGCACATCAAAAAGTTTGGCGACGGTGCGTTCGTCACAGGTTTCATCGAGGCTCAGACCGACTCGGCCACGGCCAAGAATCCTCAGGTTGATCTGCGCCGCCTGAGCACTTTCGATGATCGCGGTTTGCGCGCCGCCCACCTCCAGCGTCAGCGTGTCGAAAAACTGTGTGTTGACCCGGTTGATGCCGTGACGCTCAAGACCGGCGGCAAGAATGCAGGTCAGCCGATGCACGCGCTGGGCGATCCGTTTCAAACCTTCCTGCCCGTGATAGACCGCATAGAAACTGGCGATGTTGGCCAGGAGAACCTGCGCGGTGCAGATATTCGAGTTGGCCTTCTCGCGGCGGATATGTTGTTCGCGGGTTTGCAGGGCCATGCGCAACGCCACGTTGCCCCGGGCGTCTTTCGACACCCCGATGATCCGCCCGGGAATCGCCCGTTTGTATGCCTCGCGACTGGCAAAAAACGCGGCGTGCGGGCCGCCGTACCCCATAGGCACGCCAAAGCGCTGGGATGAGCCGAACACCACATCCGCGCCCAGTTCACCCGGCGGCGTCAGCAACAGCAAACTCAGTAAATCGGTGGCGACACAGGCCAGTGCCTGTTGCGCATGCAGGTGATCGATCAACGGCCGCAGATCACGGATCTCGCCGTGCGTGTCGGGGTATTGCAGCAGCGCACCAAACACTTGGTGCTGCTTCAAGTTATCCACAGCGTCGACGATCACTTCAAAACCGAAGCCCTCGGCGCGGGTCTGCACAACGGAAAGGGTTTGTGGATGACAGTTTTCGTCGACGAAAAACAGATTGCTCTTGGACTTCGCCACGCGCTTGGCCAACGCCATGGCTTCCGCTGCCGCCGTGGCTTCGTCGAGCAGCGAGGCATTGGCCAGTTCGAGGCCGGTGAGGTCGATGGTCAGTTGCTGGAAATTCAGCAGCGCTTCGAGCCGGCCTTGGGCGATCTCCGGTTGATAGGGCGTGTACGCGGTGTACCAGCCGGGATTTTCCAGCACGTTGCGCAGGATGACGGTCGGCGTGAGGGTGCCGTGGTAGCCCATGCCGATCAGGCTGGTCCAGACCTGATTTTGCTCGGCATAACCGTGCAACCTGGCCAGCGCCGCTTGCTCATCGAGGGCTGGCGGCAAATCCAGCGCACGATTGAGGCGGATACTCGGCGGCACGGTTTGCTCGATCAGTTCGATCCGACTGCCGAGCCCCAGGCTGTCGAGCATCGCCTGCTGCTCGGCGGCATCGGGGCCCAAGTGACGGCGCAGGAAGGCATCTGGATCACGTAACTGGCTCAGGGACGGCAATTGGGACATGACGGGCTCTCTCTTGGCTGGCGCTCGGCGTCAATGCAACACGGTCAAACCAGCATAGCAGTCGATATCGACGCGCACGGCTTGGCGCCGACGGCGGTTTCGGGCCATGCTGTGGCGCGCCTGCCTCAGGCATCCAACCAGCGGATGATCGACGCCCCATGAGCCAACTGCCATTCCTGCCGTTTTCCAAACCCGTTATCGATGAAGCAACGATTGCCGCTGTAGGCGACGTGCTGCGCTCCGGCTGGATTACCAGCGGGCCGAAAGTTCAGGCCTTTGAAGCGCAGCTCTCGCAATACTTTGGCGGGCGCCCGGTGCGCACGTTCAACTCCGGCACCTGCACCATGGAAATCGCCTTGCGCATTGCCGGCATCGGCCCGGGCGACGAGGTGATCACCACACCGATTTCCTGGGTGGCCACGGCCAATGTAATCCTTGAAGTCGGCGCCACGCCTGTGTTTGCCGACATCGACCCGATAACCCGCAACATCGACCTGGATCAACTCGAAGCCGCCATTACACCGCGTACCAAAGCGGTGATTGCGGTGTATCTGGCCGGTTTGCCAGTGGACATGGATCGCCTGTACGCCATCGCCGCCAAACACAATCTGCGCATTGTCGAAGACGCGGCTCAGGCCCTGGGTTCGAGCTGGAATGGCCAGCGCATTGGCGCAACCGGCGACTTCGTGTCGTTCAGCTTTCAGGCGAACAAGAACGTGACCTGCTCCGAGGGCGGTTGCCTGGTGCTGAACACGCCCGAGGAAGCACGGCTGGCGCAGAAGTACCGCTTGCAGGGCGTGACCCGCCATGGTTTCGACGGTCTGGACGTCGACGTGCTCGGTGGCAAATTCAACATGACCGACATCGCCGCCGCCATCGGCCTTGGTCAATTCGCCCATATCAAGGCGTTGACCGCCCATCGACGTGAACTGGCCCGACACTATTTCAAATGCTTCGGCGAGGATTTCGAAACCACCTATGGCGCGCAATTACCGCCCGCGGATTTCGAGAACAGCAACTGGCACCTGTTTCAGTTGGTATTGCCGGAGCGCCAGGATGGCTTGCCGGCGCGGGCCACGTTCATGGAGCAGATGCAGGCGCGTGGCATTGGCATCGGCTATCACTACCCGCCGATCCACTTGCTGAGCCTGTACCGCGAGCGCGGCTTCAAGGAAGGAACGCTACCTGTGGCCGAGCGGGTCGGGCGACTGATTGTGTCGCTGCCGATGTTCACCACCATGACCATGGAAGATGTCGAGCGCTCGGTGGCGGCAGTGAAAGCCGTGTTGGGCGGCGCCTGACGATCGCCCACCAAAAAGCCCCGACGGATCGGGGCTTTGGGTATTGCGTTTGGTTTACTCGCCGATGACAGCCTTGTAGGCCGCTGCATCGAGCAGTTTTTCCAGATCAGCGGTGTCGCTTGGCTTGAGCTTGAAGATCCACGCGCCATACGGATCGGAGTTGAGCAGTTCCGGCGAGCCGCTCAGCTCTTCGTTGACGGCAATCACTTCACCGCTGATCGGGGCGTAGATGTCGGAAGCCGCTTTCACCGATTCGACCACACCGGCCTGATCTTCAGCCGCAAACACTTTGCCCACGTCGGTCAGCTCAACGAACACCACGTCGCCCAGCGCTTCCTGCGCGTGATCGCTGATGCCCACGGTAACGGTGCCGTCAGCTTCCAGACGCGCCCACTCATGACTTTCGGCAAAACGCAGTTCAGCGGGGATATTGCTCATGCTCGGTGTCCTCAGGAAATTGTCAGCGGTCGTGCCCGCCGGAAAAGGTTAGATCAAAGTTTTGCCATGGCGCACGAAGGTCGGTTTGACCACGCGAACCGGATACCACTTGCCACGGATTTCCACTTCGGCGCGATCGGCGGTGGCCATCGGAACACGCGCCAGGGCAATCGATTTGCTTAGCGTAGGAGAGAAACTACCACTGGTGATCTCCCCTTCGCCAACATCGGCGATACGAACCACTTGATGAGCGCGCAAAACACCGCGTTCTTCCAGCACCAGGCCGACCAGTTTTTGCGCAATGCCAGCGGCTTTTTCCGCCTCAAGCGCCGCGCGGCCAATGAACTGACGCGATGCCGGTTCCCAGGCAATGCTCCAGGCCATGTTCGAGGCCAGTGGCGAAACGTCTTGGTGAATGTCCTGACCGTAGAGGTTCATCCCGGCTTCAACACGCAAAGTGTCGCGGGCGCCCAGGCCGATCGGAGAAATGCCGGCGCCGACCAGATCGTTGAAAAACGCTGGCGCCTGATCCGCTGGCAGGGCGATTTCCAGACCGTCCTCACCGGTGTAACCGGTGCGCGCAATGAACCAGTCGCCGTCAGCGTAAGCTTCGAAAGGTTTGAGGTGCTGGATCAGCGTGGCGCGGGACTGGGTCACCAGTTCGGCAATCTTGTGTCGGGCTTGCGGGCCTTGAATGGCGAGCATCGCCAGCTCTGAACGTTCGTGCAATTGCACGTCGAACCCGTCCAGTTGCGCCTGCATCCAGGCCAGATCCTGATCGCGGGTGGAGGCGTTGACCACCAGGCGATAACCGTCGTCGAGGCGATAGACGATCATGTCGTCGACGATGCCGCCACGCTCGTTGAGCATGGTGCTGTACAACGCACGGCCGGGGCGGTGCAGGCGTTCGACATCGTTGGCCAGCAAATGCTGGAGCCAGGCCTTGGCCTGAGGACCATCAACGTCGATAACGGTCATGTGGGACACATCGAACACCCCGCAATCGCGGCGCACTTCGTGATGCTCCTCGACCTGCGAGCCGTAATGCAGTGGCATGTCCCAACCGCCAAAATCGACCATCTTCGCGCCGAGGGCGAGATGCAGGTCATACAGAGGCGTACGCTGTCCCATGGGTTTCTCCTTCCGGGCGTGGCGAAGGTGCGGACAGCCGCTGCACGGCGCTCAAGCCTTGAAATAGAAGGCTTTCAGCCGAGTTCAGCGAACGGGTCTGTCAGACGATCCGCACCGAATGCCGCGCATTGTAGCCGCATGATTCAGGACTGACGACTAAGTGTTTCTGTGTGCAGAACGTCTGATCAGGCCAATGACCGGCAACAACCCGACCAGAACCAGGGTCAACGCCGGTAATGACGCCCTCGCCCACTCCCCTTCACTGGTCATCTCGAAGATCCGCACAGCCAGCGTATCCCAGCCAAACGGGCGCATCAGCAGGGTCGCGGGCATTTCCTTGAGCACATCGACGAACACCAGCAACGCCGCGCTCAGCGTCCCGGGCAACAACAACGGCAGATACACTTTGAAAAACAGTCGTGGCCCACTGACACCCAGGCTACGTGCCGCTTCGGGCAAAGAGGGCCGTATACGCGCCAGGCTGTTTTCCAACGGGCCATAGGCCACAGCGATAAACCGCACCAGATACGCCATCAGCAACGCTGCCAGACTGCCGAGCAACAATGGTTTGCCTGCGCCACCGAGCCAGCCGGAGAGCGGAATCACCATTTCCCGGTCCAGATAACTGAACGCCAACATGATCGATACCGCCAGCACCGACCCCGGCAAGGCGTAACCGAGATTGGCCAGACTCACCCCGGAACGAATCGCCCGAGTGGGTGCCAGACGCCGGGCGAAGGCCAGCAGCAACGCAACGCTGACGGTCATCAACGCCGCCATCCCCCCCAGGTACAGGGTGTGAATGATCAGTCCGACGTAGCGCTCATCCAGATCGAAGCGTCCGCGCTGCCAGAACCAGACGATCAGTTGCAACAGCGGAATGACGAACGCGCAGGCGAAAACCAGTCCACACCAACTCATTGCCGCGAACGCCTTCAACCCACGCAAGTGATACAACGCCTTGACCCGCGGCCGCTCGTTGCCCGCCCGGTTGGCCCCTCGCGCGC
Source organism: Pseudomonas sp. RA_15y_Pfl2_54 (assembly GCF_963971015.1). NCBI lineage: Bacteria > Pseudomonadati > Pseudomonadota > Gammaproteobacteria > Pseudomonadales > Pseudomonadaceae > Pseudomonas > Pseudomonas sp. RA_15y_Pfl2_54. The sequence goes on along the minus strand of NZ_CAXAPN010000033.1, from coordinate 30,596 downwards.
GGCGCTCGCCATACAGCACCAGCATCACCACCAACAACAACAGGCTGGCCAGTTGCGCAGCGCTCGACAGGCTGAAGAAGCCGTACCAGGTTTTGTAAATGGCGGTGGTGAAGGTGTCGAAGTTGAACACCGACACCGCGCCAAAATCGGCGAGGGTTTCCATCAGCGCCAGTGCCACGCCGGCACCGATGGCCGGACGCGCCATCGGCAACGCCACGCGCCAGAACGCTTGCCACGGTGATTGGCCAAGCACCCGCGCCGCTTCCATCAGCCCTTTGCCCTGCGCGAGGAACGCAGTGCGCGCCAACAGGTAAACGTAGGGATAGAAAACCAGCACCAGCACCACAATCACCCCGCCGGTGGAACGCACCCGCGGAAGCCGCAGGCCCGAACCGAACCACTCGCGCAGCAGGGTTTGCACGGGGCCGGCGAAATCAAGCAGGCCGACAAAGACAAACGCCAGCACGTAGGCCGGGATGGCGAACGGCAACATCAGCGCCCAGTCCAGCCAGCGTCGCCCTGGGAATTCGCACAGGCTGGTGAGCCAGGCGAGGCTGACGCCGAGCAGCGTCACCCCGACACCGACGCCCAGCACCAGCGTCAGGGTGTTGCCCAGCAGGCGCGGCATCTGGGTTTGCCACAGGTGCGACCAGATCTGCTGGTCGATGCTCTGCCATGAGAGCAGCAACACGCTCAGGGGCAACAGCACCAGCGCAGCAATGGCGAAGACGATGGGATACCAGCGGCGTTGGACGGGGTGGGCCACTTTTGGCTCTCTGAGGGCTAAATGATTGTGCCCACGCTCTGCGTGGGCACACATCTTATGAGGTTCCGCGTCAGGGTTTCAGCAAATCGACGCGCAGCGTCGGGGGCTGCGTTCCACCCGGAGCGTGGGCACGATCAACGGTGAGCAAGCAACAGACTCAGTTCCAGCCGGCACGATCCATCAACCGAATCGCTTCAGCCTGGCGCTTGCCTGCCACTTCCACCGGCAAGGTGTCAGCCACGAACTTGCCCCAGGCTGCCACTTCTTCGGACGGCGCCACCGCCGGGTTGGCCGGGAACTCCTGGTTCACGTCGGCAAAGATCTTCTGAGCCTCAGGGGTGGTCATCCACTCGACCAGCGCCTTGGCCGCCTCAGGGTGCGGCGCATGCTGGGTCAGACCGATGCCCGACAGGTTGACGTGTACGCCGCGATCGGCCTGATTCGGCCAGAACAGTTTTACCGCCAGATCCGGCTTCTGCTTGTGCAGACGGCCGTAGTAGTAAGTGTTGACGATGCCAGCATCGCATTGCCCGGCGTTGATCGCTTCGAGCACCGCGACGTCGTCGGAGAAGACGTCGGTGGACAGGTTGTTGACCCAGCCCTTGAGGATTTCTTCGGTCTTCGCTGCGCCATGGACTTCGATCATGGTGGCGGTCAGCGACTGGTTATAGACCTTCTTCGCGGTGCGCAGGCACAGGCGGCCTTCCCAGTTTTTGTCGGCCAGCGCTTCGTAGGTGGTCAGTTCGCCCGGTTTCACCCGTTTGGTGGAATAGGCGATGGTCCGCGCACGCAGGCTCAGGCCGGTCCAGGCATGGGTGGACGAGCGGTATTGGGCGGGAATGTTGGCATCGATGGCTTTGGAAGTGAACGGCTGGAGAATGCCCATTTGCTCGGCCTGCCAGAGGTTGCCGGCATCGACGGTCAGCAACAGGTCGGCGGTGGCGTTTTCGCCTTCGGCCTTGATGCGCTGCATCAGCGGCGCTTCCTTGTCGGTGATGAACTTGATCTTCACCCCGGTCTTGGCGGTGTAGGCATCGAATACCGGTTTGATCAGTTCATCGATACGCGAGGAGTAAACCACTACCTCGTCGGCGGCCTGGGCGGTGGCGGTGCCGATCAGGGTCAAGGCCAGTGCGGTCAGAAGACGCTTGGGTGCCAACATGGGAGTGATCTCTCGGTCGGAAAAGGTGGGCCAAATGATAAGGACTCACATTTAGGTTCTCAATCGAACACTTTCCCAAGGAGTTACCAGATGTTGCGCAGCCTGTAACTTGTGCTGTCGGTTCTGCCCCCTTCGCGAGCAAGCTCGCGAAGGGGGCAGTAGCCTCAATGAAAATCTCAGGGCTTGGCGAGGGCCGGAAGATCACCGGTCAGGCCGAGGGCCTCACGTACAAACAGCGCCTTGGCCTCCGGCATCTGTTCAACCAGCTTCAACCCGGCATTGCGCAACCAGCGCACCGGCAACGGATCGGCCTGGAACAACCGTTCAAAGCCTTCCATCGCCGCCATCAGCGCCAGATTGTGTGGCATGCGCCGACGCTCGTAACGGCTCAGCACTTTCACATCGGCCAGACGCTCGCCGCGCTCCGCCGCTTGCAACAGGACTTCAGCCAGCACCGCCGCATCAAGAAAGCCCAGGTTCACGCCTTGCCCGGCCAACGGGTGAATGGTGTGTGCGGCATCGCCGATCAGCGCCAGGCCTTCGGCCACATAACGCTTGGCGTGACGCTGACGCAGCGGCACGCACAAGCGTGGATCAGCACTGATCACGTCGCCAAGTCGACCTTCAAAGGCGCGTTCCAGCTCGCGGCAGAAATCTGTCTGATCCAACGCCATCAGACGCTCGGCCTCACTTGGCGTGGTCGACCACACGATCGAGCACCAATCCTGCTGCCCGTCACGCTCCAGCGGCAGAAACGCCAGCGGCCCGTGATCGGTAAAGCGCTGCCATGCGGTCATCTGATGCGGTTGGCTGCTGCGCACGCTGGTGACGATGGCGTGATGCAGGTAATCCCACTCGCGAGTGGCCACGCCTGTCAGGCGGCGCACCGCCGAGTTGGCACCATCGGCCGCGATCACCAACGGCGCGCGCAATTGACGGCCATCGGCCAGGGTCAGCAACCAATCGTCACCCGAGCGGCGCATCTGCTCCAGTCGGGCGTTGGCCAACATGCCCAGGTCGCAGTCATGCAAGCGGTCGAGCAAGGCATCCTGCACTACGCGGTTTTCGACGATATGGCCAAGCACATCGGCATGCACGCTGCTCGCCGAAAAATGGATCTGCCCGGTGCCGCTGCCGTCCCAGACATGCATGTCGGTGTAAGGGCTGCTGCGTCGTTTGGCGATGCCGTCCCACACGCCAAGGCGTTCGAGAATTCGCTGGCTGGCGGCCGATAGCGCACTCACCCGCGGTTCAAATGCCGCGTCGGCATCGAAGGGTTTGACGCTCAGCGGGCTGCCGTCGAGCAGCAGGACTTCCAGCCCGCTGTCCTGCAACGCCAGCGCCAAAGCGCTGCCGACCATTCCGGCTCCGACAATCAGCAGATCTGCGCGCATTTCCATGCTTTAAGCCTGTCTCGCTTGCGGCTTGAGCCGCACGTAAAGGGTTTTACCGACCACGCCAGTTGGCGGCGCGATCCTGAAAGTGAAAGTGCCGGCCAGCCGCTCAAGCATCCGGACGCGTTCCCAAACCCATAGCCTGACGGGCAAACCAGCGCTTGGCCGGGGGCAGCAGATCAAGGCCGAGCAAACCGATGTTGCGGCCTAACGACACCAAAGGCTGGGAACTGCCGAACAAACGCGTGACCTGATCGGAGAAACCCACCGTCAGGTCTTGATCCAGACGCTGGCGCTCGCGGTACGCCTGTAACGTGGCGAAGTCGCCCAGCGGTTGGTCACTGCCGAGCAAGGCGCAAGCCAGGGCATCGGCATCACGCAATGACAGGTTGAAGCCTTGCCCGGCAATGGGATGCAGGCTGTGCGCAGCGTTGCCAAGCACGGCCAGATGCGAGCGCACCTGCTCTTCGGCCTCCACCAGCGACAGCGGATACAAATGTCGTGCACCGACCTGCTTCAAGGTGCCGAGGCGATAGCCGAACACGCCCTGCAACTCACTGAGGAAGTCGCGCTCGCTCAGGTCGGCCAGCCGTTGCGCATCCATGCCCAGACGAGTCCAGACCAGTGCGCAGCGGTTTTCCGGCAGCGGCAGCAGTGCCATAGGGCCTTCGTCGGTGAAGCGCTCGAAGGCCATGCCGTTATGCGCTTCGCTCGGAGTGATGTTGGCGATCAGCGCGCTCTGGTTGTACGGACGCTTGCGCACGTTGATGCCCAATTGCTCGCGCAGGCCCGAGCGACCGCCATCGGCCAACACCGCGAGGTCGCATTCAAGGGTGGTTTCATCGTTGAGGGTCAGGCGATAGCCGTCGGGCAGCGGCTCCATCCGCGTGACTTCAGCCGGGCAGCGCCAACTGATCACTTCTTTATCTATGTGCTGCCACAGGCACTGGCCGAGCCAGGCGTTTTCCACCACGTACCCGAGCGCTGGCACGCCCTCTTCCATCGCCGACAAACGCGCGGTGGAGAAGCGCCCACGGTCAGACACATGAATCTGTTTGATCGGCTCGGCGCGGCGGGAGATTTCCTGCCAAACGCCCAGCCGTTGATAAATCTGTCTTGAGCCGAAGGACAGCGCCGACGAGCGCGCGTCATAGCTTGGCTGCCAACTGTCGCCGGGGGCGAACGGCTCGATCAGGACAATTTTCCAGCCGCGGGCCTTGGCTCCGGCCTGCAGGGCCAATGCCAGACTGGCACCGACCAGGCCGCCACCGATGATTGCCAGATTGACTCGACTCATGCTGCGTGTGTCCGTGCTTGCGCCATCAGCGCTTCGATGTCGGCGACGGTTTTCGGTACGCCGCGGGTCAGGATTTCACAGCCACTCTTGGTCACTACCACGTCGTCCTCGATGCGTACGCCAATGCCACGCCATTTCTTCGCTACGTTCTGATTGTCCGGGGCGATGTAGATGCCCGGCTCCACGGTCAGCGCCATGCCGACTTCCAGCACGCGCCATTCACCGCCGACCTTGTACTCGCCAACGTCGTGCACATCCATGCCCAGCCAGTGGCCGGCGCGGTGCATGTAAAAGGCTTTATAGGCTTGGCTGGCGATCAACTCGTCAACCTCGCCCTGCAGCAAACCCAGTTTCACCAGACCTGTAGTGATCACCCGAACCGTGGCTTCGTGTGCCTGATTCCAGTGCTTGTTCGGGGCGATTTCGGCGAAGGCGGCTTCCTGGGAGGCCAGCACCAGTTCGTAAATCGCTTTCTGCTCGGGCGAAAACTTGCCGTTGACCGGCCAGGTGCGGGTGATGTCGCTGGCATAGCAGTCGATCTCGCAACCGGCGTCGATCAGCACCAGATCGCCATCCTTGAGCAACGCGTCATTCTGCTGGTAATGCAGGATGCAGCTGTTGCGTCCGGCGGCGACGATCGAACCGTAGGCCGGCATCTTCGCCCCGCCCTTGCGAAATTCGTAATCCAGTTCGGCTTCGAGGCTGTACTCGTAGAGCCCGGCGCGGCTGGCCTGCATCGCGCGAATGTGCGCCTGGGCCGAGATTCGTGCCGCTTCGCGCATCACCTTCACTTCTGCCGCCGATTTATACAGGCGCATGTCGTGCAGTAGATGATCCAAAGCAACGAATTCGTTCGGCGGCTGGGCGCCGAGGTGCGCCTTGGAGCGGATCACGTTGATCCAGTCCATCAGGTGCCGATCGAATTCAGGGTTGCTGCCCATCGCCGAATACACCCGGTCGCGGCCTTCGATCAGGCCCGGCAGGATGTCGTCGATGTCGGTGATCGGGAAAGCGTCGTCGGCACCGAAGTCGCGGATCGCGCCTTCCTGACCGGCGCGCAAGCCGTCCCACAATTCGCGTTCGGCGTTGCGCTCACGGCAGAACAGCAGGTATTCGCCATGCTCGCGGCCGGGCATCAGGACGATCACGGCCTGAGGTTCGGGAAACCCGCTGAGGTATTGGAAATCGCTGTCCTGACGGTAGACGTGCTCGACGTCGCGGTTGCGGATGGCAACTGCGGCGGCGGGCAGGATCGCGATGCTGTTGGGTTCCATCTGCGCCATCAGGGCCTTGCGGCGACGGCTGTATTCCGCTTTCGGGATATGGGTCATGGGCAGATGGTCTTCCCTGGATCGCGATTAATGCAGCGACGGCTTGGCGGCTGGCGGCACATCGGCTTTCTTGGTTTCCGAGAACAGCAGCAGCGGCGCGACGCGCAGATACTCCATGACTTCCATGTAGTCGGTCTCGCCGTCTTCGGATTCTTCCAGGGCATCTTGCACCTGGGAAATCGCTGCCAGATCCTGCAGCACTTCGGTGGCTTCAGTGCTGAGCATGCTGCTGTCGCGGCAGTTGAGGCCGAAACCGCTGAGGAAACCCTGGCACCATTGGCCCAGTGCAGCAGCGCGGTCAGCGAGTGGGGCATCGTCGGTTGGCAGCAGCAGAACGACCGTCACGTCGTCGCCGGTCAACTCACCCTTGACCATCTCTTGCAGGCCGATCAGGGCGTTGCGGACGTTGTCCTGGGGCTCGCTTTCCAGCAGTTCGGCGGCATCGATCAGCCACTCTTCGGCATTGAAGCCGGCACCGGCGCAACTGCGTCCGAGCAGCAGGCCATGCAGTTCGGCAGGCGAGACGTTGTGGCCGCTGGCAGTCAGCAGGGTGGCAAAAGCTTGGTACGGGGAATTGGCAATGGTCATGGGCAGCTAGGCGCCAGACGGCGCTATGTCTAGAATGAAGGCCTTGTATCCTACATCGACAGACTCGCCAAGACTATTAAAGGCTGTCCGGCTGTCACCTCCCGTCAGACACGAACTCAGTGAACCCCAATGGAAGACACCGACCTGCAAGCGCTGATGGCCAGACTCGAAAGACTGATTACCCGAGTCGAGCAACTAAAGAGTCAAAATACACTCTTACTTGCTCAGGAAAAGACCTGGCGCGAGGAACGCGCTCACCTCATTGAAAAAAACGAAATCGCCCGGCGTAAGGTCGAATCGATGATTTCGCGCCTCAAGGCCCTGGAGCAAGACTCATGAGTTCAAGCAATAGCGTTACCGTGCAGATCCTCGACAAAGAGTATTCGATCATCTGCCCGCAGGAAGAACGCAGCAATCTGGTCAGTGCCGCACGCTACCTGGACGGCAAAATGCGCGAGATCCGCAGCAGCGGCAAAGTCATCGGTGCCGACCGCATTGCCGTGATGGCTGCGCTGAACATCACCCACGATCTCTTGCACAAAGAAGAGCGCCCGGATATTCAGGCCAGCGGCTCGACCCGTGAACAGGTACGCGACTTGCTCGATCGTGTCGATCTGGTGCTGGCCGAAGATCCGGACGTCAGCAAAGGCTGATTCGCCAGGCCGCTTGAGGTATACTCGCCGCACTCCCTGGGGTGCTTGCCAGTTGACGATGTCCCTGAGCCGATTCGCACTACCCTGGAAGTTGCACGTTGGGCTGGTGTGCATGTCCGCCAGACGGAAAGCCTTAAAGTCTACTGCATCTTCCACCTTGAACTTTCGGGTTCAAGGGCTAAGTTGACAGCGGTTCATCCGGGGAGCCTGATTCGAATCCGATGTCGGTGAATGCCGACATCGGATTTTTTATGCGTACGTTTTCGTCCAACCTGCCGAAGCCGAACCATGACCGAACCCGCGCTACTGCCCCGCCCGCAACTCCGCCGCCTGCTGCGCAAGGCACGCCGTTCACTGACACCGGGCGAACAACGCCAGGCCGCCAAGGGGCTGTTCCGGCAACTGGCGCAAGACCCGCATTTTCGCCGGGCAAAACACATTTCCCTGTACCTGCCCACCGACGGTGAAATCGACCCACGCATGCTGCTACGTGAAGCGCAGCGCCGGGGCAAGGCTACCTACCTGCCGGTGCTCAGCGCCTGGCCACGCACCAAAATGGTTTTCCAGCGCATCCGTCCCGGCGAAAAACTCAAACCCAATCGCTTCCGCATTCTCGAGCCGCGCGCCAATCTGGCTCGCCAGCGCAAGATCTGGACACTGGATCTGGTGTTATTGCCGCTGGTGGGATTCGACGACGTCGGTGGTCGACTGGGAATGGGCGGCGGCTTCTATGATCGCAGCCTCGCGTATCTGGCGCGGCGCAAGAACTGGCGCAAGCCGACGCTGCTGGGGCTTGCCCATGAATGTCAGAAAGTCGAACGATTGGCGCAGGCGAGCTGGGATGTACCGTTGCAAGGCACGGTCACCGATAAGGCGTGGTATTTCGCGCGATAGACGCCGCGCAGATCAGCGGCGTCGAAAAGACAGTTCAGCGTTTGAACGCGGTCGACTGTTGAACCTGTTGCGCGACTTCGATTGGTGCGTCGGTCTTGTTGGTCCACAGGCTCTGCGCGTAACCGGTGGTCACGACGCCCAAGCCAAACAAAATAACCAAAGTCCATAGCAAATCCGGTTTGCGTTTCATCGATTGCCCCCCTCAAGGCACCTCATCACGATGACAGCAGCGGTTTCCGTTCGTAGGCCGTGCAGCAGCGTCAAGCTTTAAAGGCCGGCATTTTGCGGCAACGTGAACCTGTGCGCAAACGCTGACGTCAACCGACCGTCGGTTTGTCATAAAATTGCCCGACAACTTGCCCACCCATTCCGCCAGGAGAAAAACACATGGCCTATTGGCTGATGAAATCCGAGCCCGACGAACTCTCAATCAAAGGCCTGGAGACACTCGGCAAAGCGCGCTGGGACGGGGTGCGCAACTATCAGGCGCGCAACTTCCTGCGGGCGATGGCGGTGGGCGATGAGTTCTTTTTCTACCATTCCAGTTGCCCTGAGCCGGGCATTGCCGGGATTGGCAAAATCATTCAAGCGGCCTACCCCGATCCGACGGCTCTGGAGCCGCAGAGTCATTACTTCGACGCGAAGGCCACACCAGAGAAAAACGCCTGGAGCGCGATTGATGTCGCCCATGTCGAAACATTTGCCCGGGTCTTGAAGCTGGACTACCTCAAGCAGCAGACCGCGCTGGCCGAAATGCCACTCGTGCAAAAAGGCAGTCGCCTTTCAGTCATGCCCGTCACACCCCAGCAATGGGCAGCGGTACTCGGATTACGCTGATAACTCTTCGGTCACCGTTTTTTACCTGCAAAAAGGGCTAGGCTTGGCGCTCATTTGATTGACATCAAGCGACGCCGTCGCTTGAACCGTCAGACTGGACGCAATAGCCGCAGGATGCCCTCATGTCAACGCACAGCCGATCTTCACTCATATACGCCGGGGCTCTCCTGGTTCTGCTGGCGGGAGCGGGTGGCTTCGGTTACTGGCTTTCGGTGAGCAACCGCCTGCCCGAAGGCCTTTCGCTGGGCAATGGACGACTGGAAGCCACCGAGGTGCAGATCGCCAGCAAGACGCCCGGCCGCCTGGCCGAGGTGCTGGTCGATGAAGGCGACAAGGTCAGCAAAGGGCAATTGCTCGCCCGCATGGACACCCGCACCCTCGAGGCCGAGCGCAACCAGGCCGAAGCCGAAGTCTTGCGCGCCCGGGAAAACCTCAACGCCGCGCAGGCCAATGTGCACTTGCGCCAGAGTGAGTTGCTGCTGGCCCAGCAAGAGATTGGCCGATCCCAATCGCTGTTCAAGCACGGTTACGTCAGCGCCCAGGTCATCGATCAGTTGCAATCACGCATCGGCACCGGTAACGCCGCCGTCAACGCAGCCCGGGCCCAAGTGTCTGCGGTGGGGGCGGCGATCGGGGCGGCGCAGGCGCAAGTGGCGCAACTGACCAGTGAGATCGATGACAGCAGCTTGCGCGCACCCATCGACGGAGTGATCCAGTTGCGCATGGCCGAGCCCGGCGAGGTGCTGGGGGCTGGCGGTCGGGTGTTGTTGTTGATCGACCCTAACGACCAATACATGAATCTTTACCTGTCAGCCTCCGTGGCTGGGCGCCTGGCGGTGGGCGATGAAGCGCGCGTCCTGCTCGATGCCCTGCCAGACAAGCCGTTGCCCGCGACAATCAGCTTCGTTGCCGCCAAATCGCAGTTCACCCCAAAAGAGGTCGAGACCCGCGACGAGCGGCAAAAACTGGTGTTCCGCGTCAAGCTGCAACTGGTGCAACCCAGCGCCGTGCCGCAGGCCAAACCCGGCATGCCCGGTGCCGGCTATGTGCGCACCGCGCCGATTGCCTGGCCGGCCAATTTGCAATGAGCAACTGCGCGGTTCAGGCGACCGGTATCGTCCACCGCTACGGTAAACAGCAGGCGTTGAGCGACATTGCCTTCAGCCTGCCGGTCGGCACCCGTTGCGGGCTGATCGGCCCTGATGGCGCGGGCAAATCCAGTCTGCTGGGACTGATCGCCGGCGTGAAAGCCCTGCAACAAGGCCAACTGGACGTCCTGGGCGGCCCGATTCAGGATCGCCACCATCGCAACACGCTCTATGCCCGCATCGCCTTCATGCCTCAGGGGCTGGGCGGCAACTTGTATCCCGAACTGTCGATCACCGAGAACATTCAGTTCTTTGCCACACTCTTTGGCCTGTCGAATGCCGAAAGCGAGCAACGCATGCACAACCTGCTGCTCGCCACGGATCTGCTGAAATTCGCCGATCGCCCGGCCGGCAAGTTGTCCGGCGGCATGAAGCAGAAGCTGGGGCTGTGCTGCGCGCTGATTCATGAACCGGATCTGCTGATCCTCGATGAGCCGACCACCGGCGTCGATCCACTCTCGCGCCGGCGCTTTTGGGAACTGATCGACGATGTGCGACGCCAGCGCCCGCAATTGACCCTGCTGGTGGCCACGGCCTACATGGAGGAAGCCGAACAGTTCGAACAGTGCCTGATGCTCGATGGCGGCAAGTTGATCGCCACCGGGCTGAGCCATGAACTGGCAGCCGTGACCCCGAGTGGCAAACTCGATGACGCCTTTACGCATTTTCAGGGTGACAGCGATCACGATGCTCAGCCGCTGGTGATTGCGCCCCGCGCCGAGGGCAACACCGACATCGCCATCGAAGCCCATGACCTGACCCTGCGTTTCGGCGACTTCACGGCAGTGGATCACGTCAGCTTCGCCATCGGTCGCGGCGAGATTTTCGGCTTTCTCGGCTCCAACGGCTGCGGCAAGACCACCACCATGAAAGTCCTGACCGGGCTGATGCCGGCGAGCGAAGGCAGCGCGACGCTGCTGGGCAACCCGGTGAACGCCAAGGATCTGGGCACGCGCAAGCGGGTCGGGTTCATGTCCCAGAGCTTTTCGCTGTACGGCGAACTCAGTGTGCGGCAGAACCTCGACCTGCACGCCCGGTTGTTCGACTTGCCCAAAACCGAGAGTGCGCAGCGCATTGACGGGCTGATCCAGCGCTTCAATCTGCTCGACGTCGCTGACCAGCCGTCCGGCGCGTTGCCTCTGGGGCTGCGGCAACGCCTTTCGCTGGCGGTGGCGGTGTTGCATCACCCGGAAGTGCTGATCCTCGATGAGCCGACCTCAGGCGTCGACCCCGCAGCACGCGACGACTTCTGGCGTTTGCTGATCGAGTTGTCCCGCGATCAAGGCGTGACGATTTTCCTGTCGACCCACTTCATGAACGAAGCCCAGCGCTGCGACCGCATCTCACTGATGCACGCGGGCAAAGTATTGGCTTGCGACACGCCGGCCGCGCTGCAACGTCAGTTCGCCGGCGACACGCTGGAAGCGGCCTTCGTGACCTGCCTGGAACAGGCCCAGGGCAAGGCCGAATCGCACCCCGCAGCCGAACCGCCAATGGCGCCAGCGGCCGCGACTGAGCCGGTCAAGCAGCAAGGTTTGAGCCTCGGTCGCTTGTTGGCGGTGGCCCGTCGCGAAGGCAAGGAATTGCTGCGCGACAAGGTACGCATGGTGTTTGCGCTGGCGGGGGCGATTTTCATGATGGTGATTTTCGGCTACGGGATCTCCCTGGACGTCGAAAACCTCGCGTTCGCCGTTTACGACCAGGATCAAACGCCGCAGAGCCGGGCCTATCTGGAAGCCTTTCGCGGCTCGCGCTACTTCAAGGAACAGCCGGCCATTCAAGACGCTCAAGCGCTGCATCGACGATTGCAACGCTCGGAAATCAAACTGGCGCTGGAGATCCCGCCCGGCTTCGGCCGTGATCTCTACGCCGGACGCCAGCCCGAAGTGGCGGCGTGGCTGGATGGCGGCATGCCGTTTCGCGCCGAAACCAGCCGCAACTACGTCGAAGCCGTGCATCTGGCCAATCTTCAACAACTGGCCGAACAGAGCAGTCCGGCGTTGAGCCGCCCGCCGGCCGCCAGCCTGCAAACCCGCTTTCGCTATAACCAGGATGTAGTCAGCGTCAATGCCATCGGCCCCGGGGTCATGGCGCTGATCCTGGCGTTCATTCCGGCCATGCTGACCGCGCTGGGTATCGTGCGTGAGAAAGAGCTGGGGTCGATCACCAACTTCTACGCCACGCCCCTGACCCGTCTGGAATTTCTGTTGGGCAAACAGGCACCGTATCTGCTGATCAGTCTGGTCAACCTCGCCGTGCTGGTGGCGATGAACCGCTGGCTGTTCGGCGTGCCGTTCAAGGGCAGCCTGCTGACCCTGGCGTTCGGTGGTTTGCTGTACGTGTTGGCGACCACCAGCATGGGCCTGCTGATCTCGGCCTTCACTCGCACGCAAATCGCCGCGATCCTCGGCACCATGATCATCACCAGCCTGCCGACCATCCAGTTTTCCGGGCTGATCGTGCCGCGCTCTTCGCTCGAAGGGGCGGCGGCGGTCATGGGCATGCTGTTTCCGGCCGGCCATTTCCTCGACATCGCGGTGGGCACGTTTACCAAAGCGCTGAATCTGCGCCAGCTCTGGCCGCAATGCCTGGCCTTGTTCGGATTCTTTGTCGGGTTCACCGGCCTGAGCCTGGTCATGCTGAAGAAGCAGGAGGTTTGATGCACAAGTTTGCGCACATCCTGCGCCTGGGGCTCAAAGAGCTGACCAGTCTGCGCCACGACAGCGTGTTGCTGCTGTTCCTGTTCTACGCCTTCACCGTGGCGATCTACATGCCCGCCGCCGGCTCGGTGATCGGCGTACACAACGCCAGCGTGGCCATCGTCGACGAAGACCACAGCGCCCTTTCGCGCCAACTGGCTCAGGCGTTGCAACCGCCGGAGTTCCAGACACCGGAGCTGCTGCCCTATGCGCAACTGGACCCGGTCATGGACAGCGGCCAGTACACGTTCGTCATCAACATCCCGGCGCGCTTTCAGACCGATCTGCTCGCCGGACGCCAACCGGCCATTCAAGTCAATGTCGACGCCACGGCCATGAGCCAGGCGTTCATGGGCGCCGGCTACATCAGCCGGATATTCCAGCGTGAACTGCAGGCCTATGGCGGGCAGAGCGAGGCCGCGGCCAAAGCCCCGGTGAAACTGGTCAGTCGCGCCCTGTTCAACACCAATCTTGAGGGTGGCTGGTTTCTGGCGGTGATCCAGATCGTCAACAACATCACCATTCTGGCCATCATCCTGACCGGCACGGCACTGCTGCGCGAACGCGAACACGGCACCCTCGACCACTTGCTGGTGCTGCCGCTGACGGCGATGGAAATCATGCTGGCGAAAATATGGAGCAACCTGCTGGTGGTGGTGCTGTGCACCTGGCTGTCGCTGGAGGTGGTCGTCAAAGGGGCACTGGGCGTGCCTTTGTCGGGCTCGATGAGCCTGTTTTTGCTGGTGACCGCGGTTTATCTGTTTGCCAGTACCGCGCTGGGCATCTTCCTGGCAACGCTGGCGCGCTCGACGCCACAGTTCGGCCTGTTGGCCATTCCGGTGATTATCCCGATGTTGCTGCTGTCGGGCGGCAGCACGCCGCTGGACAGCATGCCGCAGTGGTTGCAGTGGGTCATGCAGGGCTCGCCGTCCACGCATTTTGTCAGCCTCAGCGCCGCGATACTGTTTCGCGACGCCGGGCTGAGCGTGGTCTGGCCGGACTTGCTGGCGCTGACGGCCATCGGCCTGCTGTTCTTCGTCATTGCCCTGCTGCGATTCCGCAAGAGCCTGGCGTCTTGAACAGCGGCGAGGCGATGGTTTACTGAATGATCAGGTTATTGAACAACAGATCCTCAACCACCGGTTTACCGGTCTCGTCATTCATCACTTGCTGAGTCTGCTTCAGCGCTTCCTGACGCAGTTTTTCCTTGCCATCGATGCTGCCCATCGCCTCGGTGGTTTGCTGGGCGAACAGCGCCACCAGTTGATTGCGGATCAGCGGCTCATTGGCCTTGACCAGTTTGGTCGCCTCTTCACCCGTTACGCGCAGCGCCACGTCGGCCTTGTAGACCTTCAGTTTTGGCGTGCCGTCCAACCCGTAGTTGCCCACGAACGGCGGGCTCAGGGTGATGTAATTGACCTTCGGCGCCTCGCCTTCTTTGGCTTCTTCGGCCAGCGCTGCCACAGGCAGAGACAGGGCCAGCAACAACATGATCCACGCTTTCACAATTCGCTCCTTATCCGGTTTGCGGCCTAGCATAACGGCCCGCCGCGCAAGCACAAGCTTATGGCTGACTATCAGGGCCGGGTATGCTCGTTGACCCGTTGACTGACACACCTACACTTATCGGCCATCACTCCCAAAGGAATAGCCCTGATGAAAGCCGTGCTGTGCAAAGCCTTCGGCCCTGCCGAGTCGCTGGTGCTGGAAGACGTCGCCAGTCCTGTCGCCAAGAAGAACGAAATCCTGCTGGAGGTGCATGCCGCCGGGGTCAACTTTCCGGACACGCTGATCATCGAGGGCAAATACCAATTCAAGCCGCCCTTCCCGTTCTCCCCGGGCGGTGAAGCGGCCGGCGTGGTCAGCGCCGTCGGCGAAAAGGTCAGTCATCTGAAGGTTGGCGACCGGGTCATGGCCCTGACCGGATGGGGCAGTTTCGCCGAGCAAGTCGCGGTGCCGGGCTACAACGTACTGCCGATTCCGCCGTCGATGGACTTCAACACTGCCGCCGCATTCAGCATGACCTACGGCACCTCGATGCACGCGCTCAAGCAACGCGCCAACCTGCAACCGGGCGAAACCCTGCTGGTGCTCGGTGCATCCGGCGGTGTCGGTCTGGCTGCCGTGGAAATCGGCAAAGCCATGGGCGCCCGCGTCATCGCCGCTGCCAGCAGCGCGGAAAAACTCGCGGTGGCCAAGGCGGCCGGCGCCGACGAACTGATCAACTACAGCGAAACCAGCCTCAAGGACGAAATCAAACGCCTCACCGACGGCCAAGGCGCTGATGTGATCTATGACCCGGTCGGCGGCGATCTTTTTGATCAAGCCGTGCGCGCCATCGCCTGGAACGGCCGCCTCTTGGTCGTCGGCTTCGCCAGCGGCCGCATTCCCGAACTGCCAGTCAACCTCGCCCTGCTCAAGGGCGCAGCGGTGGTCGGCGTGTTCTGGGGCTCCTTCGCCCAGCGCCAGCCGCAAGACAACGCAGCGAACTTCCAGCAGTTGTTCGGCTGGTTTGCCGAAGGCAAGTTAAAACCGTTGGTGTCGCAGGTGTATCCGCTGAGCAATGCGGCGCAGGCGATCAATGATCTTGGCCAGCGAAAAGCGGTGGGCAAGGTGGTGGTGCAGGTGCGCTAAACGCTGTTGCGCAGACGTCAGCCGCCGGACGCGCCTTGGAGGTCGCCCGGCAGCAGATGCTCCTGAATTTTCTGACTTTGCGACTGGATCAGACGCCCCTTGTCATCGAAGCTCAGCACGATAAGCCAGTCGTAGACGTTATCCGGCCACTTTGGCCGGCCAGTGAGTGCCGGGCCATCGCCGCCGAACTCCGCGATCAGCTTATTGATGTGACCGTGATGCCAGGCGCTCGGCCAGCGGGGTCAGGGTCAAGCGCGAGCGGGCACTCTCAGCGGTATCGCCGGCCGCGATCAGGCGCTGGGGCGTAAGTATTTCGCCCGCCAGTTTCAGCGGGGTGAAATAGTCGGCATAGGCAACCGCGCGTTGCTCGCCTCGAGCATTGAGTCCTCTGCCTACATCAGGCTTTTCCGCATGACGAACGATCAACACGGTGACATTGCGCAATCCCGGCGCAACGGGGTACTGCGCGAAACTCAGCGCCAGCACCGAAACAGTGAGCGCTATCGCGACTAACAATCGGGGCACCAACCTGCGAATTTTCAGGGCCATCATTCAACTCTGCTGAAGCAGTGGGGGTTACTGACGGCGAGTCTAAGACACAACGTATTGGACGCGACAAAAACGCCCTGTTTTTACAGCAGAGCGACAGGTTCGTAAAAGAACATGCGACTTCCAACATTTTCCGCTGTTTTGCCAATGCGAACCGGTGCTATTTTCGGTAACGAAACTGTAACATTCGCATCCGCAGTCAAAACAAGAAATCTGGAGCTCTTGAATGTTTGCTTTCTTTCGTCCTGCCGCACATCAGGCTCCATTGCCTGAAGAAAAAATAGACAGTACCTACCGACGCCTGCGCTGGCAGATCTTTGCCGGTATTTTCATCGGCTACGCGGGTTATTACCTGCTGCGCAAAAACTTCTCCCTGGCCATGCCGTACCTGATCGACGAAGGCTACAGCCGTGGCGATCTGGGTCTGGCGATGTCGGCGATTGCCATTGCGTATGGCTTGTCGAAGTTCCTCATGGGCCTGGTGTCCGACCGTTCCAACCCGCGCTTCTTCCTGCCGTTCGGCCTGCTGGTGTCGGCGGGGGTGATGTTCGTTTTCGGTTTCGCGCCTTGGGCGACGTCCAGCGTGACCATGATGTTCATTCTTCTGTTCATCAACGGCTGGGCCCAGGGCATGGGCTGGCCGCCGAGCGGACGCACCATGGTGCACTGGTGGTCGCAGAAGGAACGCGGCGGCGTGGTCTCGGTGTGGAACGTGGCGCACAACGTCGGCGGTGGCCTGATCGGCCCGCTGTTCCTGATCGGCATGGGCCTGTTCAACGACTGGCACGCAGCGTTCTATGTACCGGCAGCGGTAGCGCTGGGCGTGGCGGTGTTTGCCTTCATTACCATGCGCGACACCCCGCAATCGGTCGGCCTGCCGCCGATCGAGAAGTACAAGAACGATTACCCGGAAGGCTACGATTCCAGCCACGAAGACGAATTCAGCGCCAAGGAAATCTTCGTCAAATACGTGCTGCGCAACAAAATGCTCTGGTACATCGCCATGGCCAACGTCTTCGTCTACCTGCTGCGCTACGGCGTACTCGACTGGGCACCGACCTACCTCAAGGAAGCCAAGGGTTTCTCCGTGGATAAAACCTCGTGGGCCTATTTCTTCTACGAGTGGGCGGGTATTCCGGGCACGTTGCTGTGCGGCTGGATGTCGGACAAGATCTTCCGTGGCAACCGCGGCCTGACCGGCATGGTGTTCATGGCGATGGTGACTGTCGCGACGCTGGTTTACTGGCTCAACCCGGCCGGCAACCCGACCGTCGACATGATCGCCCTGTTCTCGATCGGCTTCCTGATCTACGGCCCGGTGATGCTGATCGGCTTACAGGCGCTGGAACTGGCGCCGAAGAAAGCTGCCGGTACCGCTGCGGGCTTCACCGGTCTGTTCGGTTATCTGGGGGGGTCGGTCGCGGCCAGTGCCGCGATGGGCTACACCGTGGACCACTTCGGCTGGGACGGCGGTTTCGTCCTGCTGGTCGGCGCTTGCCTGTTGGCGATGGCCTTCCTGGCCCCAACGCTCTGGCACAAGCAAGTCGCCAGTCAGAGCCGCGAAGCCATCGCCTGATCGGCTTTTAATCGACAGCGCTTGAGCCGCGCCTCCAGATTCCGGTCTGGCATGGCGTGGCTGCGCAGGGCGTGGGCGGTCTGCTCGACATAATCGCGAGTCGTGCCGTAACGTCCGCAAGCGCTTTCAAACACCTGGCTCAGCACATGATCCGGCAAGTTGCCGGCATAGCTGGGCAGGTGTCGCTCCAGAACAAATCCCAACGCCTGAACCTGGCTGCCATCTTCGAGCCGGCAGTTGAGCCAGTGTGGCCGATAAGACGGGAACGGCATCTCGCGTTTCCACAGCGCATACAGCGCCGCGTCGAGATTGTCTTCCGGCAGCCGATAGGCGAAGCCGCTGCACGAGCCGCCACGATCCAGACCAAAGACCAATCCGGGCATTTCCGGCGTACCCCGGTGTTCGTGCGACCACAGGTACAAGCCACGATGGTAGCCATGCACACGCCCGCGCACGCGCTCCACCGCTGTGCATTCCGGCCGCCAGATCAACGATCCGTAGGCGAACAGCCACACCGGCCCACCCTTGTGGCGCGCCATGGTCGATTGCATGGAGGCGAGAAGTTGTTCGTGCGTCAGCGGCGGCCCAAGATCGAGCCGCGGAGGGTAAGCCAGGTTCAGAAAAGCGTTTTCAATGGCGCTCATGGCGAATAGCGTTCAGCTCCCCGCGGGTGATGAATTACTTAATAGAACGCACCGCTGAAACAATAAGGCACATATGTTTAAAGGCAATTTAAGTGCCATGGCACGGTTCTTAATTAATTGCCTGGTGGATATATAACCTACCGGTATTTATGTAATTGCATAAATACCGATCAGCTATATAGCGAGTTATAACGACTCAGGCACGTGGGGCGTAGGCAAACACATCAGCGCGCATCTGATGGGCATCCATCCCCGCCTCGACCAAAGCGTCGAGCGTGCCGTAGACCATGGCAGGTGAGCCGCTGGCGTAGACGTGCAGAGGCTTGAGATCCGGAAAGTCTTCACAGACCGCCTCGTGCAGCATCCCGCAGCGCCCTTCCCAGCCGCATTGGTCGCTGACGACTTTGTGCAGAAACAGATTGGGCAGCTTCAGCCATTCGTCCCAATGTTCGATGTCATAAAAATCTTCCGGACGGCGCACGCCCCAGTACAGATGCACGGGATGCTTGAAGCCATTGGCGCGGCAATGTTCGATCAAGCTGTGAATCTGGCCCATGCCGGTACCGGCGGCGATCAACACCAGCGGCCCGTCGGGCAGTTCGGCGAGGTGGGTGTCGCCCATTGGCAGCTCGACGCGCACCATCGCGTTGCGTTGCAGTTGCTCGATCAGGCTCAACGCACTGGCTTCGCGCGCCAGCACGTGGATTTCCAGATCACGTCCGCCGTGCGGTGCCGAGGCCATGGAGAACGCCGATTTTTCGCCGTTCTCGCGCTCGATCATCAAATATTGTCCGGCGTGATAGCGCGGCGGTTTACCGGCCGGCGCGCGCAGGCGCACACGCCAGGTGTCGCCACCGACGTCCCGGCATTCGATGACCTGACACGACAGGCTGCGCATCGGCAACTCTCCCAGCGCGAGCACGCCATCCCACAACAGGACGCAGTCTTCCAGCGGCTCGGCTATGCAAGTGTAGAACTCGCCATGATCGTGCACCTTGCCGGCCTGTTCGACACGGCCTTCCACCAGCAGCGCCGCACATACGTGGCAATTACCATTGCGGCAGCTTTGCGGGCAGTCGTAGCCCAGGCGCCGCGCTCCATCGAGAATCCGCTCACCGGGCTGTATCTCAAGCACCGCTCCGGAGGGCTGCAGGGTTACACGCATCAATCTATTCCTAACTGATTCCAGATGGCATCGATCCGCTGAGTGACGGCGTCGTCCTTGACGATCACGCGGCCCCACTCACGAGTGGTTTCGCCCGGCCACTTGTGGGTGGCATCCAGGCCCATTTTTGAACCCAGGCCGGAGACCGGCGAGGCGAAGTCCAGGTAGTCGATCGGCGTGTTATCGATCATCACCGTGTCGCGCTTGGGGTCCATGCGCGTGGTGATGGCCCAGATCACGTCGTTCCAGTCCCGGGCGTTGATATCGTCGTCGGTGACGATAACGAACTTGGTGTACATGAACTGTCGCAAAAACGACCAGACACCGAGCATCACGCGCTTGGCATGCCCCGGATACGACTTCTTCATCGTCACCACGGCCATGCGGTACGAACAGCCTTCGGGCGGCAGGTAGAAGTCGGTGATCTCCGGGAACTGCTTCTGCAGGATCGGTACGAACACTTCATTCAGCGCCACGCCGAGAATGGCCGGCTCATCCGGCGGCCGGCCGGTGTAGGTGCTGTGGTAGATCGGCTTGATCCGGTGGGTGATGCGCTCGACGGTGAACACCGGGAAGCTGTCGACTTCGTTGTAGTAGCCGGTATGGTCGCCATACGGACCTTCGTCGGCCATCTCGCCGGGATGGATCACGCCTTCAAGGATGATCTCGGCACTGGCCGGCACTTGCAGGTCGTTGCCGCGGCACTTCACCAACTCAGTGCGGTTGCCACGCAGCAGACCGGCGAAAGCGTATTCGGAGAGGCTGTCCGGCACGGGGGTCACGGCGCCGAGAATGGTCGCCGGATCAGCGCCAAGGGCCACGGACACCGGGAACGGCTGGCCCGGGTGTTTCTCGCACCATTCGCGGTAATCCAGCGCGCCGCCACGGTGGCTGAGCCAACGCATGATGACCTTGTTGCGGCCGATCACTTGTTGGCGGTAGATGCCGAGGTTCTGGCGGTCCTTGTTCGGGCCTTTGGTGACGGTCAGGCCCCAGGTGATCAGCGGGCCGACATCGCCGGGCCAGCAGGTTTGCACGGGCAGCATGGCCAGGTCGACGTCGTCGCCTTCGATGACCACTTCCTGGCACACCGCGTCTTTGACGACTTTCGGCGCCATCGAGATGATCTTGCGGAAGATCGGCAGTTTCGACCATGCGTCTTTCAAGCCCTTCGGTGGCTCCGGCTCCTTGAGGAACGCCAGCAGCTTGCCGATTTCGCGCAGCTCGCTGACCGACTCGGCGCCCATGCCCATCGCCACCCGCTCAGGGGTGCCGAACAGGTTGCCGAGCACCGGAATATCGTAGCCGGTGGGTTTCTCGAACAGCAGCGCCGGGCCCTTGGCCCGTAGCGTACGGTCGCACACCTCGGTCATTTCCAGCACCGGCGAGACGGGAATCTGGATGCGTTTCAACTCTCCGCGCTGCTCAAGCTGCTGCACGAAATCCCGAAGATCCTTGAATTTCATTGACGATGGCACCCTCAAAATAGGCGTACATCCTACCTGCTCTGACGGGCAAACAGCAGCCCGTCAGCGTCTGGCATCGCTCAATTGTGGCTCGTACCCAGCAGCAATGGCGCAAACAGGGGACTCAGTCTGGCGCTGCCCACATCAGACAGGTGATCCTCATCCTTGTACTGGGAGTGGCCGTTGACCTCAATGCTGCAGATGCCGCTGGCGCACATCAGCGGCGTTGGATCGATCACATGCACCCCTGGGTCGGCGGCACTCATGGCGTTGAACAAGGCACCGATGAAATGCTGGCGCGCCAGATGCTCCTCCAGCGGACGACCAAGCCCCTCGGTCGAACGCCCAATCCGCGCCAGGCTGGTCAGTCGATTGATGCTGCCTTTGCGCTGCAGCGGCACTTCCTTGAACAACCAGACTTGCGCCCCCGCCTCTCGCAGCGCAGCCACGCGCGCCTTCAGCGCAGCGGCCATGCGTTGCTCGGCCTGGGCAGTATCGTCGTGTGAATTGAGCAGCACCTTCTTGTCACCGTCTTCGCGGCCGTACACATAAAGGCTCCAGTTGGAAGCCAGTACCACATCCTTGATGCCAAGGCTGCGCACCCGCTCCATGGTCTGTTCGTTGAAATCCTTGCAGCGCTGACGCGGGTCATCACTGAGAATCGGCGGACAGGCGCTCATGCTGTACAGCCATACCGGACGCCCCTCGCGACGGGCATTGCTCTCGATGGCCGGCAGCAAGGCGGCGGCATGGCTGTCACCCCAGAACAACTGAGTGGCCGGGACATTCGCCTTGCCACCCACCAGGCAGGCCTTGTCCAGCGACTTGTCCTGTGTGACCAACATGCATTTCATCTGCCCTGCATGCCACTCACGGGACTGCGCGTACTCCAGCGCCTTACCGGTCAGGCGCTGAGGAACACCATCGGCCGAACGGATCGCCGATCCCGTTGCCACGAGCACAACGATGGCCGCAAAACCTCCCGCCAGCACCGCATTGCGAGAGACAAGCAGGCGTTTTTCCCGCAAAGGCAACTCGACATAGCGCAAACTCAGCCACGCAAGGCCCAGCGCCAAGGCTATCCAGGCAATCGCCTCCAATGGCTGAATGCCGTCGATCGAAATAGCGTTGGCGTAGACATACACCGGCCAGTGCCACAGATACAGGGAATAAGAGAGCAACCCGACCCAAACCAATGCTGGCAGGCTCAACAACCGTGCGGTCCAACCAGCCCCTTGCGCGCCCGACCAGATCAACGCCGTTGTGCCCAGCACCGGCAACAACGCCGCCCAGCCCGGGAAAACCGTGGCCTTGTCAAAGGTGAACACCGCGCCCAAAACCGCTGCCAGACCGGCGAGACCCACTGTCTGATACAGCCAGGGACGCACAGCATGTTTGGGCGCTGGCATCACCGCGAGCATCGCGCCGCACAACAACTCCCAAGCGCGAGTCGGCAGTGAGAAGAACGCGAAGTCCGGCTTTTGTTCGATGTAGGTGATGTTCAAGCCAAACGACACCAACAGCACCGCGAACAACATCCAGCGCCAATGCCGGACATAACGGATCAGCGCAGCCATCAGCAGTGGAAAGAAGATGTAGTACTGCTCTTCCACCGCCAGCGACCAGGTATGCAGCAGCGGTTTGAGATCAGAGGCGGGCTGGAAGTAGCCGTCCTCGCGCATGAACAGAATGTTGGAGATGAACAGAGACTGATAGCGCACCGTTCGGCCCAGCTCGGAGAAGTCCTTGGCCGTCAGCAGCAACCAGCCCAGCGCCAGCGTCACCAGCATGACCACGGTCAGGGCAGGAATGATGCGGCGGGCACGGCGCGCCCAGAAATCGATGAAGCTGAAGCGCTGAGCGCTGATTTCGCGGAACAGGATAGTCGTGATCAGGAACCCGGAAATGACGAAAAACACATCAACACCGACAAAGCCGCCGCTGAATGTATTGAATCCGAAATGAAACAGTACGACGGGAATAACCGCCAGAGCCCGTAATCCGTCGATATCACGGCGATTGCCAAACGTATGCATGAAAGCCCTTTCTTTGTTTTGGATACAAACCCAGAAAGGGAGACCGTTATCAGCCGCGTAAAATTCAATCCCGTACACCGATAATCCAGCGCAAAAAAAAACGCCCCCTTCCGGGAGCGCTCTTTTTAAACAGCTTCGTCTTACTTGCGCTTCATCGACAAGAAGAACTCGTCGTTGGTCTTGGTCGTTTTCAGCTTGTCGATCAGGAACTCGATGGCAGCCACTTCGTCCATCGGGTGCAGCAGTTTGCGCAGGATCCACATACGCTGCAGTTCGTCGTCGGCGGTCAGCAACTCTTCGCGGCGGGTGCCGGAGCGGTTGATGTTGATCGCAGGGAACACGCGCTTTTCCGCAATCTTGCGATCCAGCGGCAGTTCCATGTTGCCGGTACCTTTGAACTCTTCGTAGATCACTTCGTCCATCTTCGAACCGGTTTCAACCAGTGCGGTGGCGATAATGGTCAGCGAGCCGCCTTCTTCGATGTTGCGCGCAGCACCGAAGAAACGCTTCGGTTTCTCCAGGGCGTGGGCGTCAACACCACCGGTCAGCACCTTGCCGGAGCTCGGGATCACGGTGTTGTAGGCGCGGGCCAGACGGGTGATGGAGTCGAGCAGGATCACCACGTCTTTCTTGTGCTCGACCAGGCGTTTGGCCTTCTCGATCACCATTTCGGCCACCTGGACGTGACGGGTCGGCGGCTCGTCGAAGGTCGAGGCAACCACTTCGCCGCGCACGGTGCGCTGCATTTCGGTCACTTCTTCCGGACGTTCGTCGATCAGCAATACGATCAGGTGAACTTCAGGGTTGTTACGGGCGATGTTCGCTGCGATGTTTTGCAGCATGATCGTCTTGCCGGCTTTCGGCGGTGCCACGATCAGACCACGCTGGCCTTTGCCGATCGGCGCACACAGGTCGATCACACGACCGGTCAGGTCTTCGGTGGAACCGTTACCGGCTTCCATCTTCATGCGCACGGTCGGGAACAGCGGGGTCAGGTTCTCGAAGAGAATCTTGTTTTTCGCGTTCTCTGGACGATCGAAGTTGATCGTGTCGACCTTGAGCAGAGCGAAATACCGCTCGCCTTCTTTCGGAGGGCGGATCTTGCCAACGATGGTGTCACCGGTGCGCAAGTTGAAGCGGCGGATCTGGCTCGGCGAGACGTAAATATCGTCTGGGCCGGCGAGATAGGAGGCGTCAGCGGAGCGCAGGAAGCCGAAGCCGTCCTGGAGAATCTCCAGCACGCCATCACCGGAGATTTCCTCGCCGCTTTTCGCGTGCTTTTTGAGCAGGGAGAAAATCACGTCCTGCTTGCGCGAACGGGCCATATTTTCTATGCCCATCTGTTCGGCCAATTCGAGCAGTTCGGTAATCGGCTTTTGCTTGAGTTCAGTCAGATTCATATAGGAATGACGTAATCATTTATGGAGGGGGGGAAATTAAGCTTTTGGCTTAATGAGGCCGCGCCGCGGAGAAGGCGACAGGATCGCGTACTTATTCGAAAAGGAGTGCGTCGGCGACGGCTAGCAGGGGGCAGTGGAGAAACCATTGCGGGGCCGAATGTACCACCTGAGTTTCGGAGCGTCTAGCCCTGAATACGCAAAAAGCCCCGCAAAATGCGAGGCTTTTTTTGGCCTTTTACGGCGACGCTTAAATGTTGGCGTCGAGGAAAGCAGCCAGTTGCGACTTCGACAGGGCGCCGACTTTGGTCGCTTCAACGTTGCCGTTCTTGAACAGCATCAGCGTCGGGATACCACGCACGCCGTGCTTGGCCGGGGTTTCCTGGTTTTCGTCGATGTTCAGTTTGGCAACGGTCAGCTTGCCTTTGTAAGTCTCGGCAATCTCGTCCAGAACCGGAGCGATCATTTTGCATGGGCCGCACCATTCAGCCCAGTAGTCGACCAATACAGCGCCTTCGGCCTTGAGTACGTCGGCTTCGAAGCTAGCGTCGCTAACGTGTTTGATAAGATCGCTGCTCATGGAATTCTCCAGGTTGTAAGCAAAAAAACGTGGCCCATCATATCCGCCCTTCCTCCGTTCAGGAAGCCGCAGATGATTGAGTCTTGCTATGGTGCCCCATGAGTTTGGGTATAGCTCAAGTCACGCCGTGGCGGGGGCGATGAAGGCGATTCCAGTACGCAGCGCGGCATTGCGCACATGTTCCTGCATGGCTTTTTGCGCCGCACCAGAAGCCCGACGGGCAAGCGCACGAAGGATCTTGCGGTGTTCCTGCCAGGTTTCCATGGCACGTTCTGCGCGGATGAACGGTAGCTTCTGGCTTTCCAGAAAGATCTCCGCACTGGCCGTGAGGATGCTCAGCATCGCCTGATTACCGCTGGCCAGCAGGATCCGCCGGTGAAATTCGAAATCCAGCTTCGCCGCCGCTTCAAAGTCGCCGGCACGCAGTTGTTCACGCATCGCCGCGACATTGTCCTCCAGCGCATCCAGATCGAACGTGCTCAACGTCACCGCCGCCAGCCCTGCCGCAAATCCCTCCAGCGCGTAGCGCAACTGGAAGATATCCAGTGGCGAAGCCTGCGCGGCGAACGACCAGCCCGGTGCATGCTCACCACGCGACAGCTCTACCGGCGACTGCACGAAGACGCCCTTGCCCGGCTGAATAGTGACCACGCCCAGCGCGCTCAGTGACGACAGCGCTTCACGCAACGACGCCCGACTGACGCCCAGTTGCAATGCCAGATCCCGTTGCGACGGCAGGGCATCGCCCGGGCCGAAGCCCTGCTCGGTGATCAGTTTGCGAATCGCTTGAAGCGCCACTTCAGGTACGGCGCGAGAGATCGAGTTCATGGTTTTTCAGACGAGCCAGGCCAATGTGCGGCTAGTTGTAAAGCTATTCACCGAGTCCGGCAAGTCGTGCCCCAGCAGGGTTCGGTGCTGAGCGCCGATGCGCCATCGGAGTGCGAAAAACATCCTGACTGTTCAGACCAGTAAGACCGAGCAAACCCACTGAAAATGCGGTCTTGCGGGACGAAACCTGCGTATTGGCATGGCCCGTGCTGTGGCAGATCGCAGAAATCACTTCCCGCCGATCCGGAGATTGTCCATGACCAAGCGTTACAGCGCCCTCCTCGCCGCCTTGTTTTCCAGCCTGCTGCTCAGCCAGGTCCCCGCCCACGCCGACGGTCTGGACGACGTAATCAAACGCGGCACACTGAAAGTCGCGGTGCCCCAGGACTTCCCGCCGTTCGGCTCGGTCGGCCCCGACATGAAGCCCCGCGGACTGGACATCGACACGGCAAAACTGCTGGCCGATCAGTTGAAGGTCAAACTTGAACTGACGCCGGTCAACAGCACCAACCGCATCCCGTTCCTGACCACCGGCAAGGTCGATCTGGTGATTTCCAGCCTGGGCAAGAACCCCGAGCGCGAAAAAGTCATCGACTTCTCCCGCGCCTACGCGCCGTTCTACCTCGCCGTATTCGGCCCACCGGACGCGGCGATCACCAACCTCGATGACCTCAAGGGCAAAACCATCAGCGTGACCCGTGGCTCCATCGAAGACATCGAGCTGACCAAGGTTGCCCCGGCAGGCGTGACCATCAAGCGCTTTGAAGACAACAACTCGACCATCGCCGCCTACCTGGCCGGGCAAGTTGACCTGATCGCCAGCGGCAACGTGGTGATGGTCGCCATCAGCGAGAAGAACCCGAAACGCGTTCCGGCCCTGAAAGTGAAGCTCAAGGATTCGCCGGTCTACGTCGGCGTGAACAAGAACGAAGCGGCGCTGCTGACCAAGGTCAACGACATCCTGACCACCGCCAAGGCTGACGGCGCGCTGGAAAAGAACTCAAAAACCTGGCTGAAAGAGCCGCTGCCGGCCGATCTCTGATCGACTGCGCGGGAGACCTTCATGGCTTATCAGTTCGATTTCATGCCGGTGGTGCAGAACACCGACCTGCTGTTGCGCGGGGCGCTGTTTACCCTTGAGCTGACAGCCATCGGCGCGGTACTCGGGGTGGGCGTGGGTATCGTAGGGGCGCTGGTGCGGGCGTGGAACATCCGCCCGTTCTCGGCGATCTTCGGCGTCTACGTCGAGTTGATCCGCAACACGCCCTTTCTGGTGCAACTGTTCTTCATCTTCTTCGGCCTGCCGTCGCTGGGCGTGCAGATTTGCGAGTGGCAAGCGGCGGTGCTGGCGATGGTGATCAATCTCGGGGCCTATTCGACCGAGATTATCCGCGCCGGCATCCAGGCAATCCCTCGCGGGCAACTGGAAGCGGCGGCGGCGCTGGCGATGAGTCGCTTCGAGGCGTTTCGTCATGTGGTGCTGCTGCCGGCGCTGGGCAAGGTCTGGCCGGCGCTGAGCAGCCAGATCATCATCGTCATGCTCGGCTCGGCCGTGTGCTCGCAGATCGCCACCGAAGAGTTGAGCTTTGCTGCCAACTTCATTCAGTCGCGCAACTTTCGCGCCTTTGAAACCTACGCGCTGACCACGCTGATCTACCTGTGCATGGCGCTGCTGATCCGCCAACTGCTGAACTGGATCGGTCGGCGCTACATTTCGAGGAGCAGCCAATGAGCGATTTCACGTTCTGGGACATCCTGCGCAACCTGCTCATCGGCCTGCAATGGACGCTGGCGCTTTCGCTGGTGGCATTTATTGGTGGCGGCATTGTCGGGCTGCTGATCCTGATCATGCGCATCTCGAAAAACACCTTGCCGAGCAGCATCGCCCGCACCTGGATCGAGTTGTTCCAGGGCACGCCGCTGCTGATGCAGCTATTTCTGGTGTTTTTCGGCGTGGCGCTGGCCGGGATTGAAATCTCGCCGTGGATGGCCGCCGCGATTGCCCTGACGCTGTTCACCAGCGCCTATCTGGCAGAGATCTGGCGCGGTTGTGTCGAGGCGATTCCCAGCGGTCAGTGGGAAGCTTCGTCGAGTCTGGCGCTCAATCCTCTGGAGCAACTGCGCTATGTGATCCTGCCGCAAGCGCTGCGCATCGCCGTGGCGCCGACCGTGGGTTTCTCGGTGCAAGTGGTCAAAGGCACCGCTGTAACCTCGATCATCGGTTTTACCGAGCTGACCAAAACCGGCGGCATGCTCGCCAATGCCACGTTCGAACCGTTCATGGTCTACGGCCTCGTCGCCCTCGGCTACTTCCTGCTTTGTTACCCCTTGTCCCTCAGTGCGCGCTACCTGGAAAGGAGACTGCATGCCTCTGCTTAGAATTTCCGCCCTGCATAAATACTACGGCGATCACCACGTCCTCAAAGGCATCGACCTCAGCGTCGAGGAAGGCCAGGTGGTGGCGATCATCGGTCGCAGCGGCTCGGGCAAATCCACTTTGCTGCGCACCCTCAATGGCCTGGAGTCGATCAACGACGGCGTGATCGAAGTCGACGGCGAATACCTCGACGCCGCCCGCGCCGACCTGCGCAGCTTGCGACAGAAAGTCGGCATGGTGTTTCAGCAATTCAACCTGTTCCCACACCTGACCGTCGGTGAGAACGTGATGCTTGCGCCACAAGTGGTGCAAAAAGTGCCGAAGGCCAAAGCAGCGGAACTGGCGCGCAAGATGCTCGAGCGCGTGGGTCTGGGCGAGAAGTTCGATGCGTTCCCCGATCGGCTGTCCGGCGGGCAACAGCAACGGGTGGCGATTGCCCGTGCTTTGGCGATGTCGCCGAAGGTGCTGCTGTGCGACGAAATCACCTCGGCGCTGGACCCGGAACTGGTCAACGAAGTGCTCAGCGTGGTGCGCCAACTGGCGAAAGAAGGCATGACGCTGATCATGGTCACCCATGAAATGCGTTTTGCCCGCGAGGTTGGGGATAAGTTGGTGTTCATGCACCACGGCAAGGTGCATGAGGTGGGCGATCCGAAGGTGTTGTTTGCCAATCCGCAGACGGCGGAGCTGGCGAATTTCATTGGTACCGTCGAAGCGACTGCCTGATGGATCCTCATTGCCTGTGATGCCCTGTTCGCGAGCAAGCCCGCTCCCACATTGGAACGCGGTCACCTGTGGGAACGGGCTTGCTCGCGAATGGCCACGCCGCGGTCTCAAGCTTTTATGCGCTGAATCAACGGTTTGTACCTTGCGCGTTGGCGTCAGCGTTTGATCGTGGCACGATGTCGGGGTTATCGACCGAGACCCCCTGACCATGCCGCAATCCCAAGCCAAGAATCTGTCCCTGATCGCCGCTATCGACCTGGGCTCCAACAGCTTTCACATGGTCGTGGCCAAGGCCCAGAACGGCGAGATCCGCATTCTCGAACGCCTCGGGGAGAAGGTGCAGTTGGCCGCTGGCATCAACGATGAACGCCAACTCAACGAAGAATCGATGCAGCGTGGCCTCGATTGCCTCAAGCGCTTTGCCCAACTGATCAACGGCATGCCACTGGGCGCCGTGCGCATCGTCGGTACCAACGCCCTGCGCGAAGCGCGTAACCGCCTGGAATTCATTCATCGCGCCGAAGAAATCCTCGGCCATCCGGTGGAAGTCATCTCCGGCCGTGAAGAAGCGCGCCTGATCTATCTGGGTGTGTCGCACACCCTCGCCGACACCCCGGGCAAGCGTCTGGTCGCCGACATCGGCGGCGGCAGTACCGAATTCATCATCGGGCAGCGCTTCGAACCGCTGCTGCGTGAAAGCCTGCAAATGGGCTGCGTCAGCTTCACCCAGCGCTATTTCAAGGACGGCAAGATCACCCCGGCCCGTTACGCTCAGGCGTACACGGCGGCGCGGCTGGAGATCATGAGCATCGAACACGCCCTGCATCGCCTGACCTGGGATGAAGCCATCGGCTCCTCGGGCACCATCCGCGCCATCGGCCTGGCGCTAAAGGCCGGCGGGCATGGTACTGGCGAGGTGAATGCCGAAGGCCTGGCCTGGCTCAAACGCCGACTGTTCAAGCTCGGCGATGTCGACAAGATCGATTTCGACGGCATCAAACCTGACCGTCGGGCGATTTTCCCGGCAGGTCTGGCGATTCTCGAAGCGATCTTCGACGCCCTCGAACTGCAACGCATGGATCATTGCGACGGCGCGCTGCGTGAAGGCGTGCTCTACGACCTGCTCGGCCGTCATCATCACGAAGACGTGCGCGAACGCACCCTGACCTCGCTGATGGAGCGCTATCACGTCGACCTGGAGCAAGCGGCACGGGTCGAACGCAAAGCCCTGCACGCCTTCGATCAGGTCGCTGTGGATTGGGAACTGGATGACGGTATCTGGCGCGAACTGCTCGGTTGGGCGGCGAAAGTGCACGAAGTCGGCCTGGACATCGCCCACTATCACTACCACAAGCACGGCGCCTACCTGATCGAGCACTCGGATCTGGCCGGGTTCTCCCGTGAAGACCAGCAAATGCTCGCACTGCTGGTTCGCGGCCACCGCCGCAACATTCCCAAGGACAAATTCGCCGAGTTCGGCGATGACGGTATCAAGCTGATCCGCCTGTGCGTGCTGCTGCGCTTTGCGATTCTGTTCCACCACATTCGTGGCACTCAGGCGATGCCGCAGGTGGTGCTGCATGCCAATGGCGACAGTCTGGAAGTGGAGTTCCCGGAACACTGGCTGGACGAGAACCAACTGACACAGGCGGATTTCGGGCTTGAGGCGGATTGGCTGGCCCGGGTCGGGATTGTCCTCACCGTGCACTGACACATTGAGCATGTCTAGTCCTGAAATAGGTTTACACCTATCTCACCCTAACGCCCGATGCACTGCATCGGGCGTTTTGTATTTTAAGGACAGGTGCGGGCGCTCTTGGTTGTAGATCAAGACCGCTTCCCGCACCAT
>NZ_CAXAPN010000032.1:0-92404 GCF_963971015.1 Pseudomonas sp. RA_15y_Pfl2_54 | reverse complement strand
GAAGCAGCATCTTAAGTAATGCGGCTCTGCGTTCAGGTGAATAGTACGGCACGACCAGTCTCTTTCCGCCCCCGATATGCTTTTTTTGGAAAAACCGGAGAGGCGACAACTATCCTGACACCGGGGGACCGTGGTGAGATGCAGACAATAAAAAACGCCCCCGATCTTACGACCGGGGGCGTTTTTGTGTAGCGGGCGAAAGTTACTTCGCTTTCACACCTTCAAACGAGATGTACAGGTCGACGTTGTCGGACTGTGGGCCCAGATCCATCATCTTGCCGAAATCGGAACGCTTGATGCTGGTGGTGCCTTCGAAGCCGGCACGGTAGCCGCCCCATGGATCCTTGCCTTCACCCAGGAACACAGCCTTGACCACGATTGGCTTGGTCACGCCGTGCAGAGTCAGGTCGCCGGTCACGTCAGCCGTGTCTTTGCCCGCGGCGTTCTTGCCAGTGGACTTGACGCTGGTGGAGACGAACTTGGCGTCAGCGAATTTGCCCACGTCCAGGAAGTCTTTGCTGGCGATGTGCTTATCGCGTTCGGCGTGGTTGGTAAATACGCTGGCGGTGCGCACGTTGAATTCGATTTTGCTCGCTTCAGGCTTGGCAGCATCAAAGCTGAACTTGCCGTCGATGTCTTTGAACGTACCGGTGATGTAGCTGTAACCCAGGTGACTGATCTTGAAGTCAACGAAGGCGTGTTGGCCTTCCTTGTCGACGATGTAGTCAGCGGCCATTACGTTGGCGGACAGCACGGCAGAACCGATTGCCAGAGCGGCCAGAGTCTTTTTCAACATGCTTTCTTTTCCTTTGAGTCGAGGTTGAGCTTCAGGCTTTGCGACCGAGCATTCGAGTGAGGGTCGCATCACGATCAATAAAGTGGTGCTTCAATGCTGCCAACGCATGGAGGCCGGAAAAAATTACCACCACCCACGCCAGCCAGAGATGAATCACCCCAGCGGTATCTGCCTGATCCGGTAGCCCGGAGAGCAGTGCAGGAACTTCAAACAGGCCAAACACCGGGATCCCGACACCGTCTGCGGTGGAAATCAGGTAACCGGCAATCATCACAGCGAACAACGCCAGGTACAGAAACCCGTGGCCGAATTTAGCGCCGATGCGGGTCATGCGGCTGTAGCTTTGCAGCGTCGGCGGCGGTGGGCTGATAAAGCGCCACAGCACCCGCAACACCATCACACCCAGCAGCACCAGACCGATGCTCTTGTGCAGGTCCGGCGCGTCTTTGCGCCAGGTGCTGTAGTAATCCAGCCCAACCATCCACAAGCCCAGCGCGAACAGTCCAAAGACCACCAGCGCCACGCCCCAGTGCATGAAGATGCTGACCCAACCATAGCGCGAAGAAGAGTTACGTAGCGGCATTGCCCAAATCCTGTGAGAACTGCGAACCAAGACTAGCGAGTTATCTATCGAATTAAAGCGGAAAATTTCGCTTTGAAATATCGAGAAATACGATCAAGAGCTTCTGGCCTCCGCGTTAAGGAAAAATTAACCAAAAACCTCAATCCTATCCCGACAGGAAAAAATTCTGACACAGAAAGCATTCTCAGAACTGATTCAGTGTCGGAAATCTCCACAAAAAATTAGGAATCAACCTTGTTTTGTGTAGGTTGACGCTTAGAGGACATCGTCTTTTATAGCCAAAAATGGCAAAAAATATTGCCCTTGTCGCCGCGGCTAGACCGCTCACTAGTCGTCTACTACCCTCCCAATGATCAAGAACCGGAATCTGCGGCAAGTAGCCGGATGCCAGTTCAATATCAGTACAGGGATAAGGGATGCGATTTGACGGCGAATTCGACGAGTTAAAAATAAAATTATTGTCACTGCAAAATGCAGGCGAGTGGAGGACTGTCAACCAAAATCAACATCAGTTCAGAGCCAACAATAGAGGAATAATGAATTGGTACCCGTCGACGGGAAACATTACCTTCCAAGGAGACCAGAATTCCTCAGAGCAACTAAAATCGCTGATAGAGGATTTACTGAATCATCAGGCACACGAAGAAATTTCTGAACCCGGAGAAATCACCACTGAAACAGAGGCTGCTGTAGCAGAACTTTCAGCAGACTCTCAAGGGCCAGACACTTATTTTCTTGACGATTCTTATTCCGACTCAGAACTAGTGATCGGCCTAGTCGGCACGATTGGAACCAACCTCGCCGAAGTCGCAGGATTAATAGAGGAGCGCCTACTTAAATTCAACTATACCGCTGATCGTATAAAAATCTCTACCGACATAATTTCAAACCTGGGAAATCCATCTCCCAGCTCAGACGAGTATGGAAGAATTACTGCTTACATGGAAGAAGGAAACAACCTAAGAAAAAACAGCAAGGACAATTCAATACTGGCACTAGGTGCTGCTGCAAGAATCAATTTACTTCGAAAAGAGCAGGAAGCATTTCGCAGGAAGTCCTTTATTATCAACTCTTTGAAGAACCCGGCTGAAGTGCAGAGGCTTCGAAAAATTTACTCAAATGGATTTTTCCTGATTGGTGTGCATGCCGATCACACAAGGAGACATAATTATCTGACTAAAGACAAATCAATTTCCGAGGAGCAGGCGTCAAAGTTGATCGATAGAGACGCAGACGAACGAGACGATTATGGCCAGCATACCCGAGACACGTACCATCTTTCAGATTTCTTTATTAACTATAACGGAAACTCAGATTCGCTAAAGAAGCAAATCTGGAGAGTTTTTGATTTACTTTTCGGGAAGCCCTATATAACGCCAACATTTGATGAATATGCCATGTTCATGGCATTTTCGGCATCGCTGAGATCAGCTGATTTATCCCGACAAGTTGGCGCGGTACTGACAAAGGATAAATGTATAGTTTCCACGGGAGCTAACGATGTACCAAAAGCACACGGCGGACTATATTGGCCAGAAATAGATGAAAGCACACAGGAAATCGTAGACGCAAAAGATGGTCGCGATTATATGAAGGGAGAGGACTCCAATGCCACTCAAAAAAGGCTGATAATCGACAGCATTCTGAAGGTGATTCCGATGGAGTATCGTGAAGAGCTTCGCCCCCTCATTAAAAAAAGCAAAATCAAAGACATTACGGAATATGGCAGGGTCGTTCATGCCGAAATGGAAGCGTTGCTTTCGAGTGCACGACTAGGGATCAGCACCTCTGGCAGTGACTTATACTGCACAACTTTCCCGTGCCACAATTGCGCCAAGCACATAGTCGCCTCCGGAATAAAAAGAGTAATATATGTTGAACCTTACCCGAAGAGCAAAGCCTTGGACTTTCATTCCGACTCCATATCACTAAATCAGCAAAGCGACAATGTCGTATTTGCTCCCTTCATCGGAGTTGGGCCTAGGAGTTTTTTCAATCTATTCTCTACCAACCTAGGTAGCGGCTATCCTGTCATCAGGAAGTCTGACGATGGACAATCTCTTGACTGGAGCGAGCACGATGCTAAATTACGAACCCAAATGCTACCTTGCTCGTACATTGAACGCGAAACGATAGCCGCAAACCTTTTATCAAAGTACCTAGAGGGAAGCCAAAATGACACCAACTAAAGAAGACTTTCTCAACCATTTAGCGGAGTCTCGTCGCACTGTTGAGCAATGGCCGTCCTGGAAGCAAGAAGCACTTAAGGCATCTCCGCAGCATAACAATGCAGCTTCAACACCATCACAGCAAAAAGAAAAACGTTGATACGCTCGAAACATAAGAGTTATCGGTCGCACCTACAACTGAGCCGACTGCAATAATTGATATATAAATAATAGCCGCATCGAATATAGAAACATGGTTTCAATCCAATAAAAAGCGCGGCATCAGAGCCGCGCTTTTTTGTTTACCGCAAGGCCTTACTGCGCCTTGGTTTCGGTCGTTGCAGCAGGCTTGGCGGCAGGTTTTACCACTGGTTTCTTCGCCGGCTCAGTCTTTTTCGCTGCAGGCTTGACCGCAGGTTTTTTGGCTTGGGTTTTGGCCGCAGGCTTCTTCGCAGCCGGCTTGGTCGCCGCTTTCTTCGCTGGCTCAGCTTTTACCGCAACAGCAGGCTTCGGCGCTTGCACCGGAACTGGCGCAGGTGCCGGCGTTGGCGCTGGAGCCACGGGGGCTGGAGCCGGTTCCGGGGCCTTGGCTGGCGCTGGCTTCTTCTCGTCATCGGAGCCGCCAAACAGGTTGCTGAAGAAGTTGCCCTTCTTCGCCGCCACAGCACCTGCTGCGCCTGCCGCTGCAGCGGCCGGAACCACTTTGGCCGGTTCGAACGATTTGCCTGCCGCCAGATCTTCAACCTGACTGGCCGCACGCTGACCGGTGCGCAGTGCGCCTTCCAGCGTGCCCGGGTACAAGGTGTCGGTGTGTTCGCCAGCAAACGCTATGCGTTGCAGCGGGCGTTCCCACAGGCGCCAGAACTTGCTGATCTGGCCTGGACCGAAGGCCAGGTAGGCGCCGCCCATCGACGGGTCGATGCTGTAGCGGCGGATCTCATAACCGGTGAACGAACCACGGGCCTGTGGATAAAACGCGTGCAGACGAATCAGCACCTGATCGACCACCTGCTTGTCGCCGAACGCTTGCATCACGCGAGCATTGTCGCCGGACAGGTTGATCACCACGTTGGCGCCGCCCTTCAACGCCGGCTCGATCCACAACATGCCCAGACCTGTGTTGCTGTAGATCTCGCCGGACATGCGCGTCTTGCTTTCCCACACGGGCGTCTTGAACTTGAGCATGATCTGGTCGCGCCAGCCGTAGTTGGTGCCCTTGATCGCCGCCAGGTGCTGAGCGTCGAGTGCCGGCGTCATCTGAATCTTGTTCAAGGCGCGCAGCGGCACGGCCAGCACCACGTAATCAGCCTGATAACCCACAGCGCCGACTTTGACGGTCACACCGTCCTTGTCCTGGCTGATGGCCGACACCGGCGAGTTGGTCTTGATGACCTTGATCTGTTTGACGAAAGCCTGGGCCAGCACCTGGCTGCCGCCAACCAGACGCGCGGCGCGCAGGTCACGGTCCGAGACACCGCGATAAACGCGGTTCTGCTGGGCGAAGTACAGCAGCGACAGACGCGAGGGTTCGTCGTAGTGGGTGCGGATGTCCTGGTTGATCAACTGACGCGCAGTGGCCGGCAGGTTCTGCTTGTCGAGCCAGCTCGACACGTTGATTTGGTCCAGTGCGTGCAGCGTGTTGGTGGCCGCCGGGTTCTGCGGATCGTCAATCGAGCGCGCCAGATCGTCGAGGGTTTTCTGATAGCGTTTAATCGCCTCGGCAGTGGCCGGTTGCTTGGTCGCCAGATCAGCGGCGGAGAAATACTCACCGTCGATCAGATAACCCGGCGTGCGCACGAATTCCGGCGCCGGCGTGGTGCTCAACTTGAACGTCGAGACGTACTTGTTCAGCACCGGCTGAGTCTTGTCGTTGCCGATCCACTCGCTGGTGGCCATGCCCGAACGGCCGCCCAGGCTTGGCTTGGCTTCCAGCAACGTCACCTGCCAGCCCTTGTTTTGCAGCTCGTAGGCGGCAGTCAGACCCGACAGGCCGCCGCCGATCACGATTGCAGTTTTATCCTTGGCCAGCGCTGTAACGCTGAACAGCCCCAACATCACCAGCGCACAGGCGCGCAGCCAACCGACAGACATTCAGCGAACTCCGGAAATACACGTAGGAAAAAGCAGTTTTGCGGGTCAGACGACCCAAAGAACCGCGAAGAATACGTTAGCCATCAAAGCGCCGCCAGCGACGTCTATCGGCTCATACAAAGTAGCTCAATCGACACAATGGGTTGTTCCCGCGCGATGCATTGCATAGGCTTGCGCGATTGTTTGCCCGCGCCTGACGCGAGCCGCCTCGAGGAGACTGTAAATGGGCCTGAATAACCAGTGGATGCAACGCGACCTCGCAGTGCTGTGGCATCCCTGCACCCAGATGAAAGACCACGAACAACTGCCGCTGATCCCGATCAAGCGCGGTGAAGGCGTCTGGCTGGAAGACTTCGAAGGCAAGCGCTACCTCGATGCCGTCAGCTCCTGGTGGGTCAACGTGTTCGGCCACGCCAACCCGCGCATCAACCAACGCATCAAGGATCAGGTCGATCAGCTTGAACATGTGATTCTGGCCGGTTTCAGCCATCAACCGGTGATCGAGTTGTCAGAGCGTCTGGTGAAGATGACGCCCGAAGGCCTGAACCGGGTGTTCTACGCCGATAACGGTTCGTCCTGCATCGAAGTCGCGCTGAAAATGAGCTTTCACTACTGGCTCAACCGCGGCCAACCGAACAAGAAGCGCTTTGTCACCCTGACCAACAGCTACCACGGCGAAACCATGGCCGCGATGTCGGTCGGCGACGTACCGCTGTTTACCGAGACTTACAAAGCCCTGTTGTTGGACACCATCAAGGTGCCAAGCCCGGACTGCTACCTGCGCCCGCAAGGCATGAGTTGGGAAGAACACTCGCGCAACCTGTTCGCGGCGATGGAACAGACGCTGGCCGAGCACCATGCCAGTGTCGCGGCAGTGATCGTTGAACCGTTGATTCAGGGCGCTGGCGGCATGCGCATGTATCACCCGATATACCTCAAGCTGCTGCGCGAAGCCTGCGACCGCTATGGCGTGCACCTGATCCACGACGAAATCGCTGTCGGCTTCGGCCGCACCGGGACGATGTTCGCCTGTGAACAGGCCGGCATCCGTCCGGATTTCCTCTGCCTGTCCAAGGCCCTGACCGGCGGCTACCTGCCGCTGGCGGCGTGCGTGACCACCGATGACGTCTACAGCGCCTTCTACGACGACTATCCAACCCTGCGCGCCTTCCTCCACTCGCACAGCTATACCGGCAACCCGCTGGCCTGTGCGGCAGCGCTGGCGACGCTGGATATCTTCGAGCAGGACAACGTGATCGAAAACAACAAGGCCCTCGCCCAGCGCATGGCTTCGGCCACCGCGCATCTGGTCGATCACCCGAACGTGTCCGAAGTGCGCCAGACCGGCATGGTGCTGGCCATCGAGATGGTCAAGGATAAAGCCACCAAAGAGGCCTACCCTTGGCAGGAACGGCGCGGCTTGAAGGTGTTCCAGCATGCGCTGGAGCGTGGCGCATTGCTGCGTCCGCTGGGCAGCGTGGTGTATTTCCTGCCGCCGTACGTGATTACCCCGGAGCAGATCGACTTCCTCGCCGAGGTCGCCAGCGAAGGCATCGACATCGCGACGCGTGACAGCGTCAGTGTGGCGGTGCCGAAGGATTTCCATCCCGGCTTCCGTGATCCGGGCTGATTCGGTTTGCTTTAGATTTGCGGTGTTTGGTCTGCCGCTTTCGCGAGCAAGCCCGCTCCCACATTTTGGAATGCATTTCCCTGTGGGAGCGGGCTTGCTCGCGAATGAAGTCGACACCGATCCACCTGATTCACATTTTTCCAGAGATCCGACATGAGACTGTCCCGCTTCTTTATCGACGCCCCGCTGAGCACTGGCGAACACGAACTGCCGGAAGCCCAGGCGCATTACATCAGCCGCGTGCTGCGCATGGCCGAAGGCGATGCGGTGCAGATGTTCGACGGCTCCGGCCATGAGTTTCGCGGTTCCTTGGTGGACGTCGGCAAGAAGCGCGTCGTGGTGCAGATCGACGAACAGTTGCCCGGTCAGGTTGAATCGCCGCTACAGATTCATCTCGGCCAGGGCCTGTCCCGCGGTGAGCGGATGGACTGGGCGATTCAGAAGGCCACCGAGCTGGGTGTCACTGAAATCACCCCGATCTTCAGCGAGCGCTGTGAAGTGCGACTCAAGGACGAACGCGCGGACAAACGCCTGATGCACTGGCGTCAGGTTGCAATCAGTGCGTGTGAACAGTGTGGTCGTTCGCGGGTGCCGGTGATTCATCCGCCCGTGTTGCTGGCCGATTGGCTGAAGCAGACGCAGGCAGACCTGAAACTGGTTTTGCATCCGGTGGCCGAGCCGCTGGTGAGCCATGCAAAACCTGCGACGCTGGCGTTCCTGATTGGCCCTGAGGGTGGTTTGTCCGATGCCGAGGTCGAGTTGGCCAAGGGCAATGGTTTTCACGCTGCGCGCCTCGGCCCGCGAGTGCTGCGCACCGAGACCGCACCGGTGGTGGCACTGGCGGTGGCCCAGCAACTTTGGGGTGATTTCTAACCCTTATGGGAGGGGGCTTGCTCCCTCCCACGACGATTGCGTCTATAGGACGTAAAACAGAATCGCCACAAAATGCAGCAGACTCCCGGCGATCACGAACAGATGCCAGATCCCGTGGGCGTGGCGCAACCGATGGTCGAGGGCAAAAAAGATAATCCCCACGGTGTACAAGACCCCGCCCGTGGCCAGCCAGGCAAAACCGGTGGTGCCCAGCGCCGCCAGCAACGGCTTGACCGCCACCAGCACAATCCAGCCCATTACCGCGTAGATCACGATCGACAGAATCCGCGCTTCGGAGCGCGGCTTGATCTCTTGCAAAATGCCGATCAGCGCCAGCCCCCAGACAATCCCGAACAGCGTCCAGCCCCACGGCCCGCGCAGCGTCACCAGACAGAACGGCGTGTAGCTGCCGGCAATCAACAGGTAGATCGAAAAGTGATCGACCTTCTTCATGATCGCTTTCTTGCGCCCGCGCACGCTGTGGTACACGGTTGAAGCGCTGTACAGCACCAGCAAGGTCAAGGCGTAAATCGCCACACTGACAATCTTCCAAGGACTGCCGTCGAGGCTGGCGATCACCAGCATCCAGACCCCGCCGATAAAAGCCGCCACCGCCCCGACCAGATGGGTCCAGGCGTTCAATCGTTCCCCGTGATACATGTGTCGCTCACCTCAAATTCATTACCGCAGCGCGCAAGGCTCGGGCCTTGAGCGTAAAAGCGCAATGTTTCTGTTAAACACGAGCCTGCGCAGGTCGTGGTAATTGGGCACAATCGGCCGATACCAAAAAGAGTCCGCGCCATGCTGATCGACGAAGAGTTGACCCTGAAAAAACTCGAGGTGTTCCTCGCCTTCATGCGCACCGGCAATCTGGCCCGTGCCGCTGCCGAGTTGCAAACCAGTAACGTCAGCGTGCATCGCGCCATTCATTCACTGGAAAGCGCCCTGCGCTGCCCGCTGTTCAAACACGAAGGACGCAACCTGACACCGCTGGAAAGCGCTTATGTGCTGGAAGAGCGCGCGCAGAAGCTGATCCAGGACGTGGTCGAAAGCGTGCGCCTGACCCGCGAGGCTGCCGGGTTCTCTGCCGAACGCTTCAAGCTCGGCTCGCTGTATTCGCTGACGGTCAAGACCGTGCCGCAACTGATCATGGGCCTGAAGATCCGCCGCAGTGAACTCAACATCGATTTGATTCTGGGTTCCAACATCGACCTGCTCTACAAGCTGAAAAACATGGAAGTCGACGCGATTCTGGTGTCACTGGACGACAGCATCAACGACCCGGACTGCGAGCAGATTGCGCTGTTCTGCGATGACATCTTCCTCGCGACGCCGGCCGATTCAACGTTTGCCCAGCGCAGTGAAGTCGATCTGGCAGAGGTGCGCAACGAAACCTTCATCACCCTGACCCAAGGCTTCGCCACGCATCAGGACGGCAATCGGGTGTTCAAACAGGCAGGCTTCGAGCCGAAAGTGGCGATGCAGGTCAATGACATCTTCACCCTGCTGAGCATGGTCAGTTCCGGTGTGGGGTATGCGTTGCTGCCGGGGAGGATTGCAGCGGTGTACGAGAACCGGGTGAAGCTCATCCCGTTGCAGGAGAAGTACCGGTTGCAGCAGCACATTGGCGTGGTGTTTTTGAAGGCCAAGGAGCGCGATCCGAATCTGCTGGCGTTGTTGGCGGAGTGTCGAATGTATGCCAATCGGCAGGTCTGAAACCGAGTCGCGTCCTTCGCGGGCAAGCCCCCTCCCACAGGAAAACGCATTCCCCATGTAGAGGCGGGCTTGCTCGCGAAGGCGTCAGACCCGACAGCAGGCTGTCTTAACCCATCAACCCACGCATCAGCAAAAACAACACCGAAGGCCCGAGCAAACACCCCAGCGCGGTATAGAACGCGGCGGTGAGGCAACCATAAGGCACCAGCTTCGGATCCGTCGCCGCCAAGCCGCCGGCCACGCCGCTGGACGTGCCCATCAACCCGCCAAAGATCACCGCACTGCGAGGGCTGTTCAGGCCAATCATCGGCGCCACGAACGGCGTCATCACCATCACCAGAATCGCCTTGATCAGCCCTGCCGCAATCGACAGCGCCATGACTTCGGAAGTGGCGCCAATGGCGGCACCGGTCACCGGGCCGACGATGTAAGTCACCGCCCCTGCGCCAATGGTGGTCAGGCTCACGGCATCGGTGTAACCGAACGCCATCGCCACGCCGACGCCTGCGATGAAGGACGTGCCAACGCCGACAAACAGCGCCAGCACCCCAACAAATCCGGCACGTTTGAGTTCATCGACACTCACGCCGAACGCTGTGGCGACGATTGCGAAATCACGCAGCATCGCCCCGCCGAGCAAGCCGATGCCCGAGAGCATCGGAATATCCACCACGCCTTTCTGGCCCCCGGTCACCGCACCACCGATATACGACAGCAACAGCCCGAGCAAAATGGCGATGGCCGAACCGTGCAAGCGGCCCTTGGTGAAGGTGTTGGACATCCAGTAGGACACCCACATGGTCAGGCCGACAATCAGGAACCCGCTGATCAGACCGTAACCGGTGATGACTTTCATCAATGATTCGTACATGGCGCTTACCCCACAGTCTTGGGTGGAATGACGGCGGCCGGTTCCTTGTTACCAAGGCGTACCAGCACGGGCACCATGGCAAAGGCAATGACCACCGCCAGCGTTCCCGCCAGAATCGCCATCGGCCCGCCCTTCAGCGCGCCATAAACATTTTGCTGGGCCGCCATCGCCACCACGATCGGAATGTAGATCGCGCTCCAGAACTCCACACCCTGCTCGGTCTTGCCCTTGAACCAACCGGATTTGTTGAGGTAACTGCCCAGACCGATCAACAGCAGCATCGCAATACCGACGCCGCCGACATTGGCCGGCACGCCGATCAACTTGCCCAGCATTTCACCGATCCAGATACCCGCCAGGGTACAAAACGCCAGAAACGCCACACCGTAAATAATCATTGTTGTAGTCCTCAAATTGCATCGTCGAATGTTGTTTTTGTTGTTCGAAGCTTGAGTCGGCGGTCTTAGAGTTGGCGGCTTCCCTCCTCACGCAACAGCGCCTGCAAGGTGTCCAGGCGAGCACTGTCAAACGCAGTGACCGTGCCCTGCTCAAACACCCGGCGCGCCAGCCCGGTCAGCACCGCACCGGGCGGCAGTTCGATCTGTAGCCGCACGCCGCGTTCGTAAGCGCTTTGTACGGTGCCGCGCCAATCCACCACGCGGCACATGTTGAACGCGAGGTCGTCACGCAAGGCTTGGACCTTGACCACCGGTCGAGCGCGACTGCCGCTCAGGTAGGCGATTTTCGGGTTTTTCAGCTCAACGCTGGCGAAGGCCTCTGCCAGTCTCTGCGCGGGCTCATCCAGCAACGGACAATGCGACGGCACGCTCACCGCCAACCGTTTCGCCAGTCCTGCGCCACGGCTGCGCGCCAATTCAGCGACCGCGTGCATCGCCTCATCACTGCCGGCAATGACCACCTGGTTATCGGCATTGATGTTGGCCAGATAAACCGGCGACTCCTCGCCGTGAACCTGCGCCAGCAACGTTTCGACTGTGGATAATTGCAGACCGATGATCGCGGTCATGCCAAAGCCCTGTGGATAAGCCTGCTGCATCAACTCACCGCGCAGGCTGACCAGATGCAACGCATCGCTGAAGCGCAAAGCCCCCGCCACCACGGCTGCCGGGTAAGCACCGATGGACAGACCGGCGACGTAATCGGCCGTGAGGCCTTCACGCAGCAACTGCCGCGACGCCGCGACCCCGGCGATCAGCAGGCACAGTTGAACCGCCCTTGTGCGGCGCAACGCGTCGGCAGAATCGAGCAACAACACATCCTCGCCGAGCACGTCGCTGGCCTCGGTCAGCGTCTCCCCAGGCAAACGCTGGAGCATGCCCGGTTGTTGCGCGCCCTGGCCGGGAAACACCAGCAAACTGCTCACGCCGCCTGCTCCTGCGGATTCCATGGATCAGAAACCAGGCAGGCCTGATGCGCGTTTTTCAGCAGCACATGAGCCGAAGCGCCCGCCCACTCACGCAGCGCCACCGCGCCGAACGGCGTCTGCAATTGCATATCGACCCGGCATGAGGATTGATCGAAAAGCGCCACCAGTTTGCGTGCCTGATTACGGGTAATCAGGTGCGGTGTGCGCAGGATCAAATCGAGATCGCTGCCCTCGTGCATCGCGGCAAAGCCGCTGGCCAGTTCAAACCCGGCACTGCCGCTGACACCCCAGACCCAACCGCAGTCATCGAGCATCGGGCGCAACTGCTTGAGGGCGCGCATGACGGGCAGATCACGCTCACTGTCGACATGACTCAGCGCCTCGGGGCTGACCCGACAGACCATCGAATCGACCGCCATGAACGCCGCCAAGCGCTGCTCACGCGAGACACCGCGCACACCCACCGCGACAAAACCCTCAGCGCTCAAGGCCCGGCGCACCACCACCGGTTGCCCGGCGCTGAGCGACTCGATAGCCCAACCCGGCGCATCCGCGGGCAATTGCGCCGGGGTCATGCCCCAGAGCAGATCGTGGGCCAGAGGTGTGTTCACCACTGCGCCCTCAACAGTTCCCGCACGCGGCTGGACGCGGCACGATTCTTCGCGCCCAGACGATTGCTCAGCCCCGTGTTGGAGATATCGCTGATGGCGTGGGTCAGGCACTCAGTGACCCGCGCCAGATCCTGCGCTGTCGGCTGTTCGATCTGTTGCACCGACAGGGTTTCCCAGAGCAATCCGAGGCTGGCGTAGCTGTCGATGTCATAGGCCATCGGCGGCACACTGGCGGCCAATGCTTCGAGTTCTTCGACGCTGCGCAAGGTCACCCGCGCCGCCGAGGCTTTGCCCATCGCATGCACCATCACCCCGGGATCACGCAGGGCGATCAAACGGTTGGCCTGATAACCATGGGCCAGAAACGCACCGGACATGGCTTTGCCCACCAGCAATGCAATCACCGGGTGCCCGGCCAAACGTGCGCGGGCATAGCTGTCTGCCGCACCGGCCAACGCTTGATGAATGCCGAGGGCTTCCTCGCGACGACCGTAAGCCTGGCTCGGCACATCGACGATGGCGATCAACGCACGCTTGTGCGTTTGCTCACGGTCGGCGCTGATCGCGTCATCGACAGCCTTGGCCAGACCCCAGCCTTCCAGCAAGCCGACTTCGCCATCGCGAGCGCGAGGGAAACGGTTGTCCGGGTCAGCGACCACGGCCAGCAAGCGACCGAGCGCCGTGTCCGCCACCCGCAGTGACGCCGGCAAACCTTCGACGGTTTTCGCTCCGGCGCACAAGGCGTTGAACCAGTTCAAACCGCGCAATGAATAACCACTCATGAGCGCTCTCCTTGATACAGATCGCGAACCACCGAAGGCTCGATTTGCGTGTCAGTGTCCAGGCTAGCCAGACGTTGCAGGAACCACTCGGCCCTTTGACTGCGCGGTTGCGCCGGCAAGCCTTGCTGCAACAACTCGCCGACCTGCTGACGAATCTGCGCCACATCATCGCCGACATAGCGATCCACCAGACCACTGGCAAAGCGTTGCTCGCCC
Source organism: Pseudomonas sp. RA_15y_Pfl2_54 (assembly GCF_963971015.1). Lineage (NCBI taxonomy): Bacteria > Pseudomonadati > Pseudomonadota > Gammaproteobacteria > Pseudomonadales > Pseudomonadaceae > Pseudomonas > Pseudomonas sp. RA_15y_Pfl2_54. The sequence goes on along the minus strand of NZ_CAXAPN010000032.1, from coordinate 78,680 downwards.
CCGGCCAGGCTCCAGATAAACGGCCGGTCGCGGGAATCGTATTCTTCGATCCCGGCTTCCTGTTCGATCACTTGCGGGCCGTTCAAACCAAGGCGCGCTTCCTGAGTCACCAGCAAATAGCTGCACAGCGCAGCCGCAATCGACATGCCGCCGAAGCAGCCGACGCTGCCCGCCACCACGCCCACCACCGGTTGGTACTGCTGCAAATCGACAATCGCCGCGTGAATGTCGGCAATCGCCGCCAAGCCGAGATTGGCTTCCTGCAAGCGTACGCCGCCGGTTTCCAGCAGCAGGATGGCGCGGGTCGGGAGGCCTTTGCGGTTGTCTTCGGCGGCCAGTTCCAGCGCGCCAGCGATCTTTGCCCCGCCGACTTCGCCAAGGCTGCCGCCCTGGAAAGCGCCTTCGATGGCGGCAATCACCACCGGCAAACCGTCGAGGTTGCCCTTGGCGATCACCACGCCGTCGTCGGCCTGCGGCACCACGCCTTGGCGTTCGAGCCACGGCGACATGACGCGTTGAAACGGGTCGAGCAATTCGCGAAAGGTGCCGGCGTCGAGCAAGGCTTTCGCCCGTTGCCGCGCACCGAGTTCGACGAAGCTGTGTTTGTTCAAAAGCGCTGCGCTGTCAGTCATGGCCGATCTCCTCGAAACCTTGTTCCAGCCGCAAACGCACCACCGCCGGCGTCGCGCCGAAATCGTGGATATCGATGGCCATCGCCGGTGGCGTGGTGCCGTCGAACATCCGCGCAAACAAATGCTGCCAGCGCTGCTGCGCGCCGTTGACCGAGGTCTGCACATTGATCGTCAGCTTGCCGGCCAACCCCGGTTCGATCAGCACTTCCAGATCACCCGAGCCGACACAACCGACCAGAGCACGCCCGCGTGGCGGCTGCCCGGCGGGGAATTCAAACGATAGGGTTTCCATCAAAACGCTCCCTGAAAGATGCCGTCGTGCTCGATACGGTCGAGCAACAGCGTGGCGGCGAGCAAGTCGGCGGCGCCACCGGGCGAGGCATTCAATGCGATGAGTTGTTGATCCAGTTCGTGCAGGCAACGGCGACCGTTGAGGCTGGCGCTGCCTCCGGCGTCGAGCACCGCTTGCGCACCCTGTTGCATGGTTTGCAGGCCTTGTTCGCCGGCGCGATAGAGCACGCAGGTGTCGGCCAGGTCGGTCATGATCGCGAGCAAGGCGTCGAGTCGGGCGTTCTGTTCGCCGTGGCCATGGGCGCGGCTTTTTTTCAGTTGCGGCAGGCCACGTTGCAGCACGGCCGGGAAGCCGAGTTGCGCTTCTTCGCGGGCACCGCGGGCGCCGTAGCGCAACGCGACTTGCGCGCCGTGGCTGAGCGGGCGCGGTGCGTAGCGGTCGTCGAGCAACGCCAGACGTGCGGCGCGCACAGAGATAGCACTGGCGCTGCTGGATCTCGTTTCCAGTGCAGCCGCCGTGACGATCAGGCCCAAGGCCCAGATCGCGCCGCGATGGGTGTTCACGCCGTGGGTGGTGGCGAGCATGGCTTGCTCGCCTTCACGGCCGATGCGGCCAATGCTTTCACGCAACGTCGGATTGATCTCGCCAATCTCAATGGCGGCCTCAGCCATCTCCTTGAACGCCGGCCACAACGACAGCGCCGACGCGTGCATCAGGCCCAGGTGCAGATCGGTGTGCGCGCCATTGCCACGACGGTCGACCAGCGCCGGTTTCGGCGACAGATCGGCTTCGTCGATCAGCGCATCCACCGCCAGATCAGCCAGGTGCTCGGCCAGAGAAAGCGGTTTCGCTTGCAGGTTGAGTGCGTGCATTACCAGCTCCTGAACTTGGCGGGCGGGTTGTAGAGGCCGCCGGACCACTCGACCAGATCGGCGACGCTTTTCGCCGCGAGCAATTCGCGGGTGGCGTCAGTGCGGCGGATGCCGAGGTCTTCGGGCAAGGCGATCAGGCCTTCGCGGCGCATGCGTTCGGTGTCTTTGGGGTTGTGGCGCAGGCCGATGGCGGTGACGCCTGCGACCGCAGCGATCATCGCTTGGCGCTCTTCCAGCGAACGCGCCTTGTACAGGTAGGCGATGCCTTCCTCGGTCAGCAAGTGGGTGACGTCGTCGCCGTAGATCATGATTGGCGCCAGTGGCATGCCGCTTTTTTTCGCCACCTCCACCGCGTCGAGGGTTTCGACGAAGGTCGGTTTGCCGCCCTCCTGGAAGGTCTCGACCATTTGCACCACGAGTTTCTTGCCGCGTTCGAGCATCGGCTGCTGCGAATCGTCGTGGCGCATGTCCAGCCACGCCGGGGTGCCGTGACGGCGACCACGCGGGTCGTGGCCCATGTTCGGCGCACCGCCGAAACCGGCGAGGCGACCACGGGTCACTGTCGAAGAATGACCATCGCCATCGACCTGCAACGTCGCGCCGATAAACAGATCCACCGCGTACTGCCCGGCCAGTTGGCAGAACATCCGGTTGGAACGCAGCGAGCCGTCGCGGCCGGTGAAAAACACATCTGGTCGCGCGGCGATGTAATTTTCCATGCCCAGTTCGGTGCCGAAGCAATGCACGCTTTCGACCCAGCCGCTCTCGATCGCCGGGATCAGCGTCGGGTGCGGGTTGAGCGTCCAGTTGCGGCAGATCTTGCCTTTGAGGCCGAGGGATTCGCCGTAGGTCGGCAGGATCAACTCGATGGCGGCGGTGTTGAAACCGATGCCGTGATTGAGCGACTGCACGTTGTGTTTTTCGTAGATGCCACGGATCGCCATCATCGCCATCAACACATGCACAGGCTTGATATGGCGTGGGTCGCGGGTGAATAGCGGTTCGATGTAGAACGGCTTGTCGGCCACTACGACGAAGTCGACCCATGAGGCGGGGATGTCCACACGCGGGAGTTCGCTGACGTCGTCGACCAATTGGTTGACCTGGACGATGACGATGCCGTCGCTGAACGCGGCGGGTTCGATCAACGCTGGAGTGTCTTCGGTGCTGGGGCCGGTGTAGATGTTGCCGGCGCGGTCGGCCATGAACCCGGCCGAGAGCACGACATTGGGGATCAGGTCCACCACCAGCCGTGCATAGAGTTCGATGTAGGTGTGAATGGCGCCGATTTCCAGTAAGCCGTCTTCGAGCAACTGGCTGATGCGCAGACTCTGCGTGCCGGCGAAGGAGAAATCGAGCTTACGGGCGATGCCGCGTTCGAACAGGTCGAGGTGCTCGGAGCGGCCGACGCTGGGCATGATCATGTGCAGGTCGTGGAGCTTTTCCGGGTCGGCTTTGGCCAGCGAACGGGAGAGGAAATCCGCCTGCTTCTGGTTATTGCCCTCCAGCACCACGCGGTCGCCGGGATGAATCAACGCTTCGAGCGCGGCGACGATTTTGTCGGTGGGCAACACCGCACCATCGGCCATCCCGCGCACCTTGTCGAGGCGGCGCTGCTTCTCATCGCGCCGCCGCGTCCAGCGCGAGTCGGGGGAAATTGTTGTTGTCATGCTCACTCCACGGGGTTCGCTGTCGTGGAGCTAAGGTAGGTGTGTGGAGTGTGGGCATCAATCAAGCTGGGCGATGAATCATTACGCTCAAAGTAACGGTCTGGTTGGACCCAACGTTGCATTAAACAGGACAAGAAATTCAATATTGAGTGTCCGGCCTTATGGAGATTGAGCTCAATTTTAAAACAATCATGTCTGAGACGCGATTCACGCCTTTTAAATAAAGTCCCAAAAAAATGATTACCTCAGACCATCCCAAGAACAAGACGATCAAATTCTTATAGCGCTACAGCTTTTTTATTTCTTAACATTATTAACACCTGTCATACATGACAGGTGGACGCAAGTTTTAAATGTGAAATGATGTCCGTGCAAAAGGTTTTACAGCATCGGAACATACGCAACTCTAAAATGGAGCGTTTGAAATGAAAAAAATTGAGGTTTTAATTGTGGCGACAATATCGGCATTTGTTAGTCATGTTGCATTTGCAGAAATCGATGCAGGATGTAAGCAACTATGGGATGCCACAAGCGCTGCCCAGACATGCAAACTATCAAACCTTACAAAATATGAGGCTGGAGGTGCTGCTATTTGTACGATAGAAGCTACTTGCCTGGCCTCGAGCACACATCGCGAGATTGAGAATCGTATCAACTCGAGAGAAATCAATGACACGGTATATAACAAGGAAAGCGTTTCGGTATATACGATTCTTGAAACCGGGCTAAATAATTGCAATGGCAAACTTACGTATAACCCTTGCTAATGCCACAAACATGCAGCTCAACTAAAACCCGACTTAGCCTGCTGCACACGTTAAGTTAAGGCACAAAAATCACAAGAAGGCTGGATCAGTCCGCCGATGATCGTCCTCATGCTATGTATGGGAACGATCATTAAGACGAGTCAACATCATTGAAAAAAACTGGATCAATCTGTTGGCACTAACTTGTCCAAAATACGATTCACAGCCATCTCCGCCACCATCACCACCTGCGCAATACCTTGCACAGTCTTGCGGTGCGTACCTTCCACCATTGCCGCATGGTTGTTGAGCATGACCGTAGCCGAGCCGAGGGTTTCGCTGGCGTCGGCCAGCAGGGATTCGGTGTCGGCATTGGGGTTGGCCATGTACAGCGTGTTGGGGGTGTAAGGCGTGGCCATCAGGTCGGCGTTGGTCGGGCCGAGGTAATGGTCGAGGGCGCGTTCGGCGGCTTCGTGGAATTTCTTTGAATCGGGGGATTCGTAGGGGGATGCCGGGTCTGTGAGCGGGGGGTTAGGCGTAGGTTTAATCATCTTCAGGTTCCGAAATAAAGCTGGAACCGCATCTCTGCTAAAAGAAGGGGTGGCAGCTGAACGCAGGTTAGCAGACCGGGGAACCTAAGGAAGCCGGCGCGCCGAAGCGCCCTGCGCACAGCCGCCATCGAATGCAGGCGCTGAGCCTGACGATGATGTATGTGCACCCTTAGATTAGCCACGGGCTGCTAAACCCGATCACTGGAAATCAGTGACGGAATCAAGTTACGCAGCATGCCAAAGGCGCACAAGCCGGCGGATTCTGGTGCATGCGTAGGCAGCGGCGCAAGGATTTGTAGGCTAGGGAGCCGTAACACCTAGTGTCTTTAAACAACGCGACTGGAAGGCGTTTATTGCGCACAGAGATTGAGGATTTGTCTGTCGGATTGAGGTGTGGCGACTGGCGCTTTCGCGAGCAAGCTCGCTCCCACAGGAGATCTTCAGAGAACGCAGATTTTGTGTACGACATAAACCTACTGTGCGAGCTTGCTCGCGAAGAGTCCAGTCTGGTCACCGCAAATCTTGGATCAGTCAACGAGACCCGCATCCACCAACAACTTCTCCAACCCCAACAAATCCGGCACCTTCGCCACCTGCTCCCCGACCTGCACCGCCGCCTGCTCCAATTCACACAACGGCACATCGACATAGCTCAACTGGCTATCGAGTTTGTACGAACGCGGTATCCCCTGCACCAGAAGCGCAATGAACTTCAGCTCCGGCAACCCGCCGAGGGCATTGAGAATGACGATCCGCGCCCGTTCGCCGATGACGATTTTCTGCCCGCACGCCGATTCAAAACTCAGCAGCGGGATCTGCCGTTCACGCCAGCTCACTCGCCCCAGATACCACGGTGGCGTATCGAGATCGAACGCGCTGGCCTGGTAGTCGATCAGCTCGGCCACGGCGACGTTGGGCAGGATCAGGTTGCGATCGGCCAGCGGCAGCAGCAGGCCGGTGAGTTGGCTGTTACGCGCATTGTACCGGCGCTCATGCATGTTTCTTGCTCCAGTGGGCAATGCTCTCGAGCAGCACCGACTCCTGATACGGCTTGCCGAGGTAGTCATTGACGCCGATGGCCATGGCGCGGTCGCGGTGTTTCTGCCCGGTGCGCGAGGTAATCATGATGATCGGCAGGTGTTGCAGGCGTTCGTCGTGGCGCACTTGGGTGGCGACTTCGAAGCCGTCCATGCGCGGCATTTCGATGTCGAGCAGCATCAGGTCGGGCATGTGTTCTTCCAGCAGCAACATGGCATCGACCCCGTCCTTGGCCGTCAGCACGTTCATGCCGTGACGTTCGAGCAAACGGCTGGTGACCTTGCGCACGGTGACCGAGTCGTCGACCACCATCACCAGCAGCGGCTTGTGCGGTTCGCTGTCGATGTCCGGCAGCGTCGGATGCTGCGCAACGCGCGCCTGCATCGCCCGGATCGGCGCCAGCAAATCAAGAATCAGCACCACCCGGCCATCACCGAGAATGGTTGCGCCAGACACGCCCTGCACTGCCGCAAACTGCGGGCCAAGACTCTTGACCACAATCTCGCGGGTGCCCGCCATGGCGTCGACCTGCACGGCGACGTGACGGTCGTTGCACTGCACCAGCAGCACCGGCAACGGCAGGCTCTGGCCAATCAGTTTGGGGCGCGGCGCGGTTTTCAGCAGCTCGCCCAAATAACACAACTCATAGCGTTGCCCGGCGTATTGGTAGCTCGGCGGATCCTGGCGAAAATGCCCCTCCAGATCATTGGGCAATACCCGAACAATGCCTTCAATGGTGTTCAGCGGTATCGCGTACTGGTCTTCAAAGCACTGCACCATCAGCGCACGATTGACCGACACGGTGAACGGCAGGCGAATGCGAAAATGCACGCCCTGCCCCGGTACCGAATCGATGCTCATGCTGCCGCCCAGTTGCCGGACCTCTTCGTGAACCACATCCATGCCGACACCGCGCCCGGAAATCTGGGTGATTTTTTCGGCGGTGGAAAACCCCGGCTGGAGGATGAATTGCAGCACGTCGCGGTCGCTGATCTCGGCCTGCGCGGCGAGCATGCCGCGCTTGATCGCTTTGCGGCGCACAGCGTCCAGCGGCACCCCGGCGCCGTCGTCGCGGATGTCGAAAATGATGTCGCCGCCCTCGCGGGACAGGTCGAGGCGGATCTGTCCTTGCGCAGGTTTGCCCGCTGCCAACCGTACTTCGGCGGTTTCCAGCCCGTGGTCAACGGCGTTGCGCAGCATGTGTTCCAGCGGTGCGGCCATGCGCTCAAGCACGTTGCGATCCATCTCGCCTTCGGCATTGCCAACGACGAACGCGACATCTTTGTTCAGCTCTTCGGCGACCTGGCGGACGATGCGTTTGAGGCGCGGCAACATCCGTTCGAACGGTACCATGCGCGTGCGCATCAGGCCTTCCTGCAATTCGGTGTTGATCCGCCCTTGCTGCTGCAGCAGGTTTTCGGCGTCCTGATTGCGTCGATCCAGCGTTTCCTTGAGATCGAGCAGGTCGGAGGCGGATTCGAACAGGGCCCGCGACAGTTGCTGCAACTGCGAGTGACGGTCCATTTCCAGCGGATCGAATTCTTCGTAACCGAGGCGTTCGGCGTCCACTTGCTGACGGCTGAGGATACGTCCCTGGGTTTCGGTGTCGAGGCGGCGTAATTGATCGCGCATGCGCTCGATGGTGGTTTCCATCTCGTTGAGCGCCACTTGCGCGTCGTTGACTTGCTGTTCGATGCGGCCCCGGAAAATCGAGGTTTCCCCGGCCAGGTTGACCAGATCGTCGAGCAGTTCGGCGGAGACCTTGACCATGTCCGCACCGGCGTCCGGGGCGGTCGCCGTGGTTTCGGTTTTTACCGGCACAGGCAACAGCGGCGGCGTGTCGAGGCTCGCCGGGTGACTGAAATTCTGGATCGCATTGATCAACCGATCCGCCGGCGGGCACGGTTGCCCGGCGCGCACGGCATCGAGCATTTGCGCCAGTCGGTCATGGCCGCGCTGCACCAGGGCGAACAGCTCGCCCGAGGTTTGCAGCGTGGCCGCCGAGACGCTTTCGTAAAGGTATTCCAGCTCATGAGCGAGGTCGCCGATGGGACCGATCTCGACCATCCGCGCGCCGCCCTTGAGGGTGTGCAGATCGCGCAGCAGGGTTTCGACTTCCTGGCGATTGCCCGGCTCGGCTTGCCAGCGCAGCAGCGCAGCGCCGGAGTTTTCGATGATGTCGAAACCTTCTTCGAGGAAGATTTCCAGCAGTTCCGGATCGTGCCCGGCGCTGTCGGGATCCACCGTCGGCGGCTGTGTTTCGCCCAGCGTCTGCCCCTGGCGCAGCTTTCGAATGGTTTCAATCAGATCCTGAGCCGGGGTCAGCGGCTGATGGTTTTGCAACTGATCAAGCAACTGAGCCAACCGGTCATGGCTCTTGTGCAGCAAGCGCTCCAAGGCTTGGTTATGGCTGTAGCGCCGATCGAGCAGCCCTTCATAAAGGCTTTCCAGTTCCTGAGCCAGATCGCCGATGGCCTCGACCTCAGCCATCCGCGCACCGCCCTTGAGGGTGTGCAGATCGCGTTGCAGGGACGACAGCGGCGCGGTGTTGTCAGGGTCTTTCAACCAGCGCTGCAAGGCCTGGCCGGAACTGTCGAGAATGTCCACCGCCTCTTCGAGGAAGATCTCGACAATCTCGTCAGCCGGCGCAGCAGACGCAGCGGTTTGTGACAGTTCGGCCGTCGCCGCACCCAGCTCGCGGATGCTCAGGCTGCGGCTGCCATCGCTGCGGATCAAGCCCATGGAGGACGGGTCGAGACTCTCATCGAGCAGGTCATGCAAGGCACGAATCCGCTCAGGCTGCGGCGTGACTTCCTGACCGGCGGCCAGTTCGTCGAGCATGTTGATCAGCGCTTCGTGGGCGTTCTGCGCTTCCTGAAAAAACCTGTCGCTGACCGCCAGGCTGCTTTCTTCGACGGCCCCATAAAGGTCGAGCAAGGCTTCGCACAAGACGTCGACCGGCAGCAGATCCGCCAGGTGCGCACCTTCGCCGAGGGTGGTCAGTTCGTCCAGCAACGCGCTGAGTTCCTGACGTTCGCCGGGGTGCTGCTGCCAGCGCTGCAAGAGGCTTTCGGCGTCGAGCAGGATGTCCATGCCCTGGGCGAGGAAATTGTTGATCAGTTGCGGGTCGCGCTTGACGCGCAGGCCGGTGTTCAGCGCATTGAGGATCGATTCCAGACGTTCGGCGAGCAGTGTTTCCGTGCGTTTGATCAGCGACTGAGCACCGACAATCGGTGCCAGCGGATCGTGCTTGAGCTGACGCAGGCCGACCCGAAACAGACCTTCGGCTTCAAGCAGCAATTCCACCTCATCAAGGTCCAGCGCCAGTTGATGGGCCTTGAATTCGCGAGCGAGTTTATCGAGCGGGGCGGCCAGTTCGGCAATCGGCGAGACCCCGGCCATCGATGCACTGCCCTTGAGGGTGTGCAACGCACGTTGCAACTCGTCGCTGGCTTGCAGCGGCACGTGTTCGGCGGCTTGATCGAGGAAACGATTGAGGCTGACGAGATGGTTTTCGGCCTCGTTGCGAAAGATCTCCAGCAACAAGGGGTCGAGTGCCGCGACGTCATCGGTGTCTTCGGCGGCCAGCGGTTCGTCCCCCTTGGCCAGGGCGTGGGCGCGGGCGGCGAGTTGATCGACATCGCTGCGCTGGCGTTGACGGTGGGTGGCGAACTCGCTGATCAGTTCCGGCAGCAATAGCACGGTGTCGCCCAGCAGTTGCTGCACCACCGAACCGGGTTCGACGCTTTGTTCCAGCACGCGATTGAGCAGGTTTTCCACCGCCCACGCCAGTTCCCCAAGGATCAACGCACGCACCATCCGCCCGCTGCCCTTGAGGGTATGGAAGGCACGGCGCAGTTCGCTCAGCGCGGCGCGATCCTGCGGATGGGCCGTCCAGCGCGGTAAGTACTCGTGGAGGACTTCAAGGACTTCGTCGGTCTCTTCGAGGAACACTTCGCGCAGTTCATCGTCGACCGGTTCTTCATCCGCCGGCGGCGGCATCAGGCTGCCGGGGGTGATCAGTGCCGGCGGGTTGACCGCCGACACCGGGCTGGCCAGCACATCCGCCAGCGACTGGACGATGTGCGGGTCGTCGAGCGCCTGCATGTCTTGCATCACCAGCGCTTCGCTGGGGCTGAGCACATCCTCGAGCACCGGCACATGCTGTTCGTCGGGCTGCTCGTCGGGAAAGAAACCGAGGCTGGCGAGGGACTTTTGCGCGACGTCCAGCAGTTGCTCGCTCGGCGCCAGTGGGTCATCGCTCAAACGCTCAAGGTAATACTCAAGACTGGTGATGACGTCGGCGAGGTTGTCCAGTTGCTGCCAGCCTGGTTCGTGCGAATCAAGTAGCAGGTGTTCGCGGATGAAACCATTGCAGGCCTCGACCAGTTTGGCCGCGCGACCGAGCGCAATCACCGCCAGCGCACCGCGCACCTGGGTCAGCAGCGCCGGCAGCGGCAGCAGATGCTGGCGATCCCAGTCGGCGTCGATGTAGTCGACGATCATGTCCTTGGCCTGTTGCAGGCAGATGCGCGCTTCCTTGATCACGATCTGGTGGATCTGCGTCAGGTCGGTGGTCGGCAGGCGCGAATCTTCCGGGCTTTGCGGCTCGACCGTGCCAACCATGCCGGCCAGCGTGGCTTCGACATACAGCAGCGCCCCGGCGACGTCCATCAGGATGGCGTCGTTCGGCTCGCGCTGGCCTTGAGCGAGGCTGAGCACCACCGCCAGTTGATCGATGATGACTTTGCGCGGCTGGCCGAAACCGAGCACCGCGAGGGTGTCGGCGATCTGCCGCAGTGGTGCCAGCAGGGCTTCCAGGTCCGAGGTGTGCTGACGGTCGCTGCGCACGAACAGGTCCAGGCGCTCCTTGACCCGCACCAGCTCTTCACACAACGCCGCCAGCACCGAGCGCATCGCGTCGCGGTCGGGGCCGGCCAGGCGCGTGCGCTCTTCGTCGACCATCGCGCTGTCGGGCAACGCGTCGTCCAGGGAGTAGTGATCTTTCATGGTCAGCATCTGCCCGGTGGGATGTTCGGCTTTGGCAATATAGAACAACAGGCTTTTGAGCAGCTCCGGCGGTGGCGGTTGGTTGAGGCCGGCCATGCCCTGTTCGAGCAGACGTTTGAGTTCCTTGTCAGCGTCCTTGAGCAGGCTGCGCAGCGCCGGGCTGTTGGCGATCTCGCCTTGGCGCATGCCTTCGACCAAGGCTGATGCCACCTGCCACAAGGGGCTCAACGGTGCATCGCCGCTCAAGGCTTCGAGGCGGGTGAAGACCTTCGCCAGATAATCGAGGTGCGTCTGATCGTCCTGCTCGCGCAGCAAACCGACCAAGGCCATTTGCAGCATCTGGCGCCATTTGCGCAGCATGTTTGGCAGTTCTGCCGGCGCCAGCAATGCCAGCGCTTGTGCGTTCAGGGGCGGCAGTTCGGGCAGTTGTGGGCTGAACAGGCTGGTTTCCGAGAGCAGGCTCTCGCCCCGGGCGCTGCGCAAATCGTTGAGCAGCGGCAGCACCACCAACGGCAGATCGCGCCGAGCGTTCTGCACGCGATCAAGGTAGATCGGCAATTGCCCAAGGGCTTGCAGCAACAGGTGCAGGGCTTCGTCGCGATGACTGACGCGCTCGTGTTGCAGGGCTTCGACCAGTTGCTCCATTTCTTCGGCCAGCAGTGCCGCGCCATAGAACTCGACCATTTGCAGGCTGCCGTGGACCTGATGGATGTAATCCAGGCACTCGTCCAGCCCAGGCGTCGCCTGCGGATCATCGAGCACGGTTTCAATGGCCCGATGCGCCTGTTTCAGCGTTTCGGCAATTTCGCCTTTGACCCACTCGAGGGCCACATAGTCGTGGCGATCACCCATGGCAGCTCCAATCACACTTTATCCGTCGCCGACGCGGAGGCCGCCGGCAAGGTGAAGCCGGACACCGAGCGGCGCAACTGACTGGCCATTTTTGCCAGGTTGCCGATGCTCTCGGCGGTGGCCGTGGAACCGGACGACGTCTGCGAGGTGATCTGCTGGATCACGTTCATCGTCAGCGAGATCTGCCCAGCCGACGACGTCTGCTGCTGCGCCGCATTGGAGATGCTCTGAATCAGCGCCGCGAGCGTCTTGGACACGCCTTCGATTTCTTCCAGGGCCACACCGGCATCCTGCGCCAGCCGTGCGCCGCGCACCACTTCGGTGGTGGTCTGCTCCATCGAGATCACCGCTTCGTTGGTGTCCGTCTGGATCGCCCGCACCAGGGTTTCGATTTGCCGGGTGGCGGCGGACGAGCGCTCGGCCAGCCGCTGCACTTCGTCGGCCACCACGGCAAAACCGCGTCCGGCATCACCGGCCATCGACGCCTGAATCGCGGCGTTGAGGGCCAGAATGTTGGTCTGGTCGGCAATGTCGTCGATCAGGCTGACGATATCGCCGATTTCTTGGGAAGACTCACCCAAGCGTTTGATGCGTTTGGCGGTGTCTTGAATCTGCTCGCGAATGTTGTCCATGCCGTGGATGGTGTTGTGCACCACCTCGTTGCCCTTGTTGGCGATCTCTACCGAGCGCTCGGCCACCGCCGAGGATTCAGCGGCGTTGGCCGAGACCTGATCGATGGACTCGGCCATGTCGCTGATCGCGCTCGAGGCTTCGGAAATCTGCTGGGCCTGATGCTCGGAGGCCTGCGCCAAATGCATGGCGGTGGCCTGGGTTTCCTGCACTGCAGCGGCGACCTGGCCGGCGGTGAGGTTGATGGTGGCGACCAGATCGCGCAGTTGGTCGACGGAATAGTTGATCGAGTCGGCGATGGTCCCGGTGAAGTCTTCGGTGACCGAGGCGGTCACGGTCAGGTCGCCGTCGGCGAGGTCTTCGATTTCGTCGAGCAGACGCATGATCGCGTTCTGGTTGCGCTCGTTTTTCTCGGCAGTCTCGCGCAGTTGGCGATTGGTTTCCCGCACCATCACCAGGCCTATAAGGATGATCGAGGCCAGCGCCAGCAAGCCCAGCACGTAGCCACCGATGGTGTCGGTGTTGCGCCCGCCCGCCAGGTTTTCGAAACCGTTGGCCAGGTGCGAAGCTTCGTCGAGCAGGGTTTGCGACAGGTTGAAGATGTTGCTGGCCGACTCGCGAACCTTGAACAGCTCCGGCGAGGTTTCGAGGATTTCATCCACGGAGCCGGAGACGAACTGGAACAGCTCGGAAATATCACTCAAGCGCGCACGAGCGTCGCGGTCTTCGACCTGGCTGATTTTCAGCGTCGGGTTGCCCTGAAGCATGCCGTTGAGTACCTGGCCGAAACGGGTGGCGTCGCGGCCAAAGGCGTCGGCGGCTTGTTGGGAGTTTTCATCACCGGCCAGCACCGTGTTGACCGCGCCGAGGATGCGTTCGGCCAGCAGCGATTGGCGCTGAGCCATCGCCACTTGGGCGGCCGGAGCGCCGCGCTGAAGGAGAATCTCGACGACTTTTTCGTATTCGATCTGCAACTGCGGCACGGTTTCGGCCAGGGTCGCGGCGACCTGATGCAGGGACAGTACGGTCTGTTCGCTGGAGAGGATGGCGTCGGTGTTTTTCAGCAGGCGCTCCCAGTCCAGTTGCACGGCGCGCATTTCCGGGCGCACGGTAGACGGCGCGGCTGGCAGGCCGGTGGCCGGGTCACCCTTTTTCAGATACCCCCAACGCTGGGCGAAATCATTGCGCGCATCACTGAGCAACTTGAACGCAGCCGCTTTGCCGGCAGCGGCTTCGGTGGCGTTCTTGGCGATGCGTTGCGAGAGCACGCGCAGTTCCCCGGCGTGGCCGATGTACTGTTTGTCGTGGTTCGCCTGGGTGTTGAGGTAGGCGAAGTTGGCGAACAGCAGCATGATGAACACGATCAGTGCGATGAACAGCACGACGATCTGCGAGCGACTGCGCGATCCTTCCGCCGACTTGCCTGTGTTTGCTTTTGTCATCGGTCCTCGCCTATGAAACCTGCCGCATTCAATGTGGCAGCGGGCTTGCTCGCGAATGCGGTGGGTCAGCCAGCATCGAATTGAATGTCAGACCGTATTTGCGAGCAAGCCCGCTCCCACATGGGATTTGTGGTGTTTCGACTAAATTGCGACGCTCATGAACACCGGGGATTGTGCCAGCGCAAACAGGCTGAACACCCGCCAGTTCTGCTCACGGCGGAAATACCCTTTGACGAACTCGGCCTTGGAACCCTGCCGTTTACTGATCGAAATGGGCTCGAAGCTGTCCTGATCGAAGTGCTGCAAGCCAAAGACTTCATCGACCATCAGCCCGGCAAACACCTCGCCATGCTCCACCACCAATACCCGCCGCTGTTTACGCAGTGGCGACAGTTCATGACCGAAAAAACCGCACAGATCCATGATCGGCAGCAACCGCCCACGCAGGTTAGCGACTCCCTTGACCCACGGTTTGACCCCGGGCAACTGAGTGAAACGCGGTTCATGCAGCACTTCGCTGACTTCGCCCATCGGCGCCACATACCAGTGCTCGCCGAGGCGAAAGCCGATGCCGCTCCAGCGATCCTGGCGCGCCGGTTGCGACGGCAGGTCCGCCGCCAGCAAGCGGCAGCGCTGGTCGATCTGCCAGAGCAGTTCGAACGCGGTCAGCGATTCGCTCATGGTTGCGCGATCAGCCTTTGAGTACGTTGTTCAGGGTTTTGATCAGGGTCTCTTCGTCGACCGGTTTGGTCAGGTAGTCCCTGGCGCCCTGACGAGTGCCCCAGACCTTGTCGGTTTCCTGATCCTTGGTGGTGATGATGATCACCGGGATGTGGCTGGTATCGGCGTCCTTGGTCAACTGACGGGTCGCCTGAAAGCCATTGAGGCCGGGCATGACGATGTCCATCAGTACCGCGTCAGGTTTTTCCTGACGGGCCAGCGCGACACCGTCGGCGCCGTTCTCGGCTTTCAGCACTTCGTGGCCGTGCTTTTCCAGCATGCCGGTCAGTTTGTACATTTCAGTCGGCGAATCATCGACGATCAGGATACGTGCCATGGTTTTCCCCATTTTTCTTGTCGACATCCGGCCCGCTGGCCGAGCGTCACTGTGCGTGTCTTACTGCGGCAAAACAGCGGCGAAGCCCGGAACATGGGCCTGAATCGCGTTGAGCAGTTCTTCCTTGCTGAAAGGCTTGGTCAAAAATTGATCAGAGCCGACAATCCGGCCCTTGGCCTTGTCGAACAACCCGTCCCTGGACGACAGCATGATCACCGGCGTTGCCTTGAACGCGCTGTTGTTCTTGATTAAAGCGCAGGTCTGATAACCATCCAGACGCGGCATCATGATGTCGACAAAAATGATTCCGGGATGGTTGTCGGCGATCTTCGCCAACGCGTCGAAACCGTCAATCGCCGTGATCACTTCGCAGCCGACATTTTTCAACAATGTTTCGGCGGTGCGACGAATCGTTTTGGAGTCGTCGATCACCATGACCTTCAAGGCGCTGGACTGCTGTTCCATAAGGGGGCTCTACCGTCGCCTTTGCGAATCAAATTGTCCGTTTTGTGATGACTGATGGCCGGAAACCCTTGATGTTCAAGGGCCAGCACGGCATGGCAGCCTTTTTAGCACAGTCTCCAGATGCAATCTATCGACGGGTTTTTCCTTGACCGAAAAC
This sequence comes from Pseudomonas sp. RA_15y_Pfl2_54, assembly GCF_963971015.1. Classification (NCBI taxonomy): domain Bacteria; kingdom Pseudomonadati; phylum Pseudomonadota; class Gammaproteobacteria; order Pseudomonadales; family Pseudomonadaceae; genus Pseudomonas; species Pseudomonas sp. RA_15y_Pfl2_54. Next base: position 63,266 of record NZ_CAXAPN010000032.1, on the reverse strand, counting down.
CCGCTCGGAGCCACTCTGGCGGCACTTTTTCAATACCGATCCGGTAGCCAATTTTCGAGGAAAACCCAATGAGCGTTCGCGTCGGGATTGTCATGGACCCTATCGCCAGCATCTCCTATAAAAAGGATAGCTCGCTGGCCATGCTGCTGGCCGCGCAGAAGCGTGGCTGGGAGCTGTTCTATATGGAGCAGCGCGACCTGTATCAGGCCGAAGGTCAGGCGCGGGCGCGGATGCGCCCACTGAAAGTCTTCGCCAACCCGGAAAAATGGTTCGAACTGGACGCCGAGCAGGACAACCTGCTGAGCGATCTGAACGTGATCCTGATGCGCAAGGATCCACCCTTCGACATGGAGTTCGTCTACTCCACTTATCTGCTCGAACAAGCCGAAACCGCGGGCGTGCTGGTGGTGAACAAGCCGCAGAGCCTGCGCGACTGCAATGAAAAGCTGTTCGCCACGCTGTTCCCGCAGTGCACGCCACCGACCGTGGTCAGCCGCCGCGCGGATGTGTTGCGTGAATTCGCCGCCAAACACGGCGATGTGATCCTCAAGCCGCTGGACGGCATGGGTGGCACCTCGATCTTCCGCCACCGTGCGGGCGATCCGAACCTCTCGGTGATTCTGGAAACCCTGACCGCTCTCGGCGGCCAGCAGATCATGGGTCAGGCTTACCTGCCAGCCATCAAGGACGGCGACAAACGCATTCTGATGATCGACGGCGAGCCGGTGGATTACTGCCTGGCGCGGATTCCGGCGCAGGGCGAAACCCGTGGCAACCTCGCGGCCGGTGGCCGTGGTGAAGCGCGGCCGCTGACCGACAAGGATCGCTGGATCGCCGCTCAGGTCGGCCCGACCTTGCGCGAGAAAGGCCTGCTGTTCGTCGGCCTGGACGTGATCGGCGAGCACCTGACAGAGATCAACGTCACCAGCCCGACCTGCATCCGTGAAATCGATAACGCGTTTGGCACCGACATTGGTGGCCTGTTGATGGATGCCATCGATCAGAAGCTTCAAGCTCGTTGAGATAGAACAACCAAGATGCGACCAACATTGCGTTATCATGCCCCGCCTCTGAAAAACGCGATGTTGGTTTCCTTGTCATGACCCTCCCGTCCGATCTGCCCACTGAACTCGCCCATCGCGGCGTGCGCCCGGCCGATCGCCTCGGATTTACCCTGTTTCTCGCGGCGCTGATTCATTTGGCGCTGCTGCTTGGCGTCGGCTTCACGATGGTCGAGCCCAAGCAGATCAGCAAAACCCTGGAAATCACCCTCGCCACCTTCAAGAGCGAAAAGAAGCCCGAGAAAGCTGACTTTCTGGCGCAGGAACATCAGGAAGGCAGCGGCACCCTCGACAAGAAGGCGATCCCCAAGACCACCGAAGTCGCGCCGTTCCAGGACAATCAGGTCAAAAAAGTCACCCCGCCACCGGCCGCCAAACCGCAAGTACAGGAAGCCGCGCCGAAGGCTGCCGTGACCACGGTCGCGCCAAAGCCGAAAAAAGCGCCAACCAAGAAAGAAGAACCCAAAACCAAAGTCAAACCGACCGTCGACGCGCCGGAGTTCGACAGCTCCCAGTTGTCCAGCGACATCGCCAGCCTCGAAGCGGAACTGGCCAAGGAACAACAACTCTACGCCAAACGCCCGCGCATCCACCGTTTGAGCGCCGCATCGACCATGCGCGACAAGGGCGCCTGGTACAAAGACGACTGGCGCAAGAAGGTCGAGCGCATCGGCAACCTCAATTACCCCGACGAAGCGCGGCGCAAACAGATCTACGGTAATTTGCGCCTGTTGGTCTCGATCAACCGCGACGGTTCGCTGTATGAAGTGCTGGTGCTGGAATCGTCCGGCCATCCGCTGCTGGATCAGGCGGCACAGCGCATCGTCCGGCTGGCGGCGCCGTTTGCACCGTTTACCGGCGATCTGTCGGATATCGACCGACTGGAAATCATCCGCACCTGGAAATTCGCCCGGGGTGACAAACTCTCGAGCAACTGAACACACCGCAAATCCCCTGTGGGAACTGTGTTGCTGCCAGCATCCCCAGCTTGTCAGTTCGCCCCTTGAACGCCACACTAGCGCACATGAAAAACGTCAGCCCCAGCTACCTCAAGCACCAATTCCTGATCGCCATGCCGCACATGGCCGACCCGAACTTTGCCCACACCTTGACCTACATCGTCGAGCACACGGCCAATGGCGCCATGGGCATCGTGGTCAACAGGCCGCAAGAGCTGAATCTGGCAGACATCCTTGAGCAATTGCGCCCGGAAATCGACCCGCCCGGCCTCTGCCAGCATGTGCCGATCTTCATCGGCGGCCCGGTGCAGACCGATCGTGGTTTCGTTCTGCACCCGGCGGGCAAGACGTTCCAGGCCACCGCCCAGCTCGACGGCGACCTGGCCCTGTCCACCTCGCAGGACGTGCTGTTCGCCATTGCTGACGGCGTGGGCCCGGCGAAAAGCCTGATCGCCCTCGGCTACGCCGGTTGGGAAGCCGGGCAGCTGGAGGCCGAAATGGCCGACAACGCCTGGCTGAACTGCCCGTACAATGCCGACATCCTGTTCAACACCACCAGCGAATTACGCCTTGAAGCGGCGGCCAGGCACTTGGGGATCAACCTCAACCTGCTGACCAGCCAGGCAGGTCACGCCTGATGGCCCTGCGCTTGATTCTCGGCTTTGACTACGGCACCAAACAGATCGGCGTTGCCGTCGGCCAGGTGATCACCGGCCAGGCCCGCGAACTCTGCACCTTGAAAGCGCAGAACGGCGTGCCCGACTGGAACCAGGTCGAGGCCCTTATAAAGGAATGGAAACCCGACGCCGTGGTGGTCGGTTTGCCGCTGAACATGGACGGCACGCCGAGCGAGATGTGCCTGCGCGCCGAGAAATTCGCCCGCCGCCTCAACGGCCGCTTCAATGTGCCCTTCTATACCCACGACGAACGCCTGACCACGTTCGAGGCCAAGGGCGAGCGTCTGGTACGTGGCGGACAAAAGGGCAGTTACCGCGACAACCCGGTGGACGCCATCGCCGCCGCCCTGCTGTTGCAAGGCTGGCTCGATGAAAACACTGCATTGTTCGAATCCTGACTGCATTTAATTCTGCAAAGCGCTACGGCGCTTTTCTTTTGGCCAAACGCCCAGCCACGTCCGGTAGGACACGGCTCGGGCTGAAGAAGGAGCAACCATGAGCCTGCCCAATCCCGCCGATCTGATCAGTCAGATGGCGACCCGCCTCAAGGCGCACCTTGCACAGCGTGATATCAGCGAACCGCGTTACATCGGCATCCGCACCGGCGGCATCTGGGTCGCGCAGGCTCTGCTCAAGGAACTGGGCAGCGACGCACCACTGGGCACGCTGGATGTCTCCTTCTACCGCGACGACTTCAGCCAGAACGGCCTGCACCCGCAAGTGCGTCCGTCCGCCCTGCCCTTCGAAATCGAAGGCCAGCATCTGGTATTGATCGACGACGTGCTGATGAGCGGACGCACCATCCGCGCCGCCCTGAACGAACTGTTCGACTATGGCCGTCCGGCCAGCGTGACCCTGGTGTGCATGCTCGATCTGGACGCTGGCGAGCTGCCGATCCGCCCGAACGTGGTCGGCGCAACGCTGTCGCTGGCCGCCCACGAGCGCGTAAAGCTGTCCGGCCCCGAGCCGTTGACGCTCGAACTGCAAGACCTGAATCCTTAATCCGCCCTATTGAGAGTCCCCTCGCGATGACGCCTCTAGATACCAAGCGCCCGCTGCAGCTCAATGATCAGGGCCAGCTGCGCCACTTCCTCTCACTCGATGGCCTGCGCCGCGAGTTGCTGACGGAAATCCTCGACACCGCCGACTCGTTCCTTGAAGTCGGTGCCCGCGCAGTGAAGAAAGTTCCGTTGCTGCGCGGCAAGACCGTGTGCAACGTGTTCTTCGAAAACTCCACCCGCACCCGCACCACCTTCGAAATGGCAGCCCAGCGGCTGTCAGCGGACGTGATCACCCTGAACGTGTCGACGTCGTCGGCCAGTAAAGGTGAAACCCTGCTCGACACCCTGCGCAACCTCGAAGCCATGGCCGCCGACATGTTCGTCGTGCGCCACGGCGACTCCGGCGCCGCGCACTTCATCGCCGAGCATGTCTGCCCGCAAGTGGCGATCATCAACGGCGGCGACGGCCGTCACGCGCACCCGACGCAAGGCATGCTCGACATGCTCACCATCCGTCGGCACAAGGGCGGCTTCGAAAACCTCTCGGTGGCCATCGTCGGCGACATCCTGCACTCGCGGGTGGCGCGTTCGAACATGCTCGCCCTCAAGACCCTCGGCTGCCCGGACATCCGCGTGATCGCGCCCAAAACCCTGCTGCCGATCGGCATCGAGCAGTACGGCGTGAAGGTGTACACCGACATGACTGAAGGCCTTAAGGACGTTGACGTGGTGATCATGCTGCGCCTGCAACGTGAACGCATGTCCGGCGGCCTGCTGCCGAGCGAAGGCGAGTTCTATCGCCTGTTCGGCCTGACCACTGCACGTCTGGCCGGGGCCAAACCCGATTGCATCGTCATGCACCCGGGGCCGATCAACCGTGGGGTGGAGATCGAGTCGGCGGTGGCCGACGGCCCGCACTCGGTGATCCTCAACCAGGTGACCTACGGCATCGCGGTGCGTATGGCTGTGCTGTCGATGGCCATGAGCGGACAGACTGCGCAACGTCAATTCGAGCAGGAGAACGCCCAGTGAAGCTCAGCATTCTCGGCGCCCGCGTCATCGATCCAAGCAGTGGCCTGGATCAAATCACCGATATTCACGTTCAAGCCTGCAAGATCGTCGCCCTGGGCGCGGCGCCGGCCGGTTTCAACGCTGTCGAAACCATCGACGCCACAGGCCTTGTGGCCGCTCCGGGCCTGGTCGACTTGAACGTCGCCCTGCGCGAGCCGGGTTACAGCCGCAAAGGCAGCATCGCCAGCGAAACCCGCGCGGCGGCGGCCGGTGGCGTGACCAGCCTGTGCTGCCCGCCGAAAACCAAACCGGTGCTCGACACCTCTGCCGTGGCCGAGCTGATTCTCGACCGCGCCCGCGAGGCCGGCAACACCAAGGTCTTCCCGATTGGCGCGCTGAGCAAAGGCCTGGACGGCGAACAACTGGCCGAACTGATCGCCCTGCGTGACGCCGGTTGCGTCGCATTCGGCAATGGTCTGGAGAGTTTCCGCAACACCCGTACCCTGTGCCGGGCGCTGGAGTACGCCGCCACCTTCGACCTGACGGTGATCTTCAACTCGCAGGATCACGATCTGGCCGACGGGGGGCTGGCCCACGAAGGCCCAACCGCCAGCTTCCTTGGCCTGCCGGGCATTCCGGAAACCGCTGAAACCGTGGCCTTGGCCCGGGACCTGCTGCTGGTCGAGCAAACCGGGGTGCGCGCGCACTTCAGCCAGTTGACCAGCGCTCGCGGCGTCGCGCTGATCGCTCAGGCGCAGGCCCGTGGTTTGAAAGTGACGGCAGACGTGGCGTTGTATCAGTTGATTCTGACCGACGAAGCGCTGATCGACTTCAGCAGCCTCTATCACGTCCAGCCGCCGCTGCGCACCCGCGCCGACCGCGACGGCCTGCGTGAAGCCGTGAAGTCGGGTGTGGTGTCGGCGATTTCCAGCCATCACCAGCCCCACGAGCGTGACGCCAAACTGGCACCGTTCGGCGCGACCGAGCCGGGCATCAGCAGTGTTGAATTGCTGCTGCCTCTGGCGATGACGCTGGTTGAGGATGGCTTGCTCGATCTACCGACCCTGCTGGCACGCTTGAGCGCAGGCCCAGCGCAGGCGCTGCGCCTGCCAGCGGGCAAACTGGCGGTCGGCGGTGCGGCGGATATCGTGCTGTTCGATCCGAAAGCCTCGACCGTGGCCGGCGAAGGCTGGCTGTCGAAGGGCGAGAACTGCCCGTTCCTCGGTCACAGCTTGCCGGGTGTGGTTCGCTATACCTTGGTGGACGGACGGATCAGCCACCAGGCTTGATACCGGGCTGGCTCCCACACTGGATTGGTGTCGATCACAAATCCAGTGTGGGAGCGGTCTTGCTCGCGAAGGCTTACTGGAAGGCGCCGCGATTTTCGGCGTTACGCAGCGACACCTGATCATTGAGCGTCCAGAAGTCATACAGCACACCCACAAAGAACAACCCACCGGTCAGCAGGTACAGCAAGCCGCTGATCCACTTGCCCTGGTACATCCGGTGCACACCGAGCACGCCAAGGAACGTCAGCAGAATCCACGCCACGTTGTATTCGATCGGCCCTGCGGCAAATCGCAGATCCGCTTCGCGGTCCATCGCCGGGATCAGAAACACGTCGATCAGCCAACCGATCCCTAACAAACCGAAGGTGAAAAACCAGATCGTCCCGGTCACCGGTTTGCCGTAATAAAAGCGGTGAGCGCCGGTAAAACCGAAAATCCACAGCAGGTAGCCGATCACTTTGCTGTGGGTGTCTTTTTCCTTCACACGGGGTAACCGATAGCTGTTCATGAAGACCTCGTTGCACACGATAGATAAATATTCTTGAATTCTTTGTGACTTTTTTACAGGTGGCCGACGTATGGCAAATGTTAAGGTGACGTCCGTCAAACCCTTATAACACTGGACCTCTGTCAGACAATCGCGTCAATTTGCAGCTTATTTGGTTCCGTTGCCTCCCGATTGAATCGACCAACGGCCTCGGTAGGGACAAAAAAGCTGTTATAAAGTTGCGCGCTATCACCTAAGAGCCACGCCTAATGCGACCATTTTTCAAGACATGGCTAACTATTTGCCTATTAATGCCACTGGCCGCCCACGCCACCAATCGTGAGCAACGTCTTCCCAACGTTAACGGCTTTACCCCTAAATCCCATGCTTCTGCGCCATCGAGCAAAAGCAAACAGGTCAAACACACCGTCCTGAGCAGCAATGGCCACAGCAAGCTGCTTCCGCAGATGGCGAACAAAACCAGCAGCAACGTCCTCAGCCGTGCGGTGAACGTCCTCGGTACGCCTTACCGTTGGGGCGGCAGCAGCCCCAGTAAAGGCTTCGATTGCAGCGGCCTGGTGAAATACGCGTTCAACGACGCTACGTTCGACCTGCCACGCACCTCCAATGCCATGGCCAGCGGCCACGGCGTGAAAGTCGAGCGCAAGGATCTGAAGCCGGGCGATCTGATCTTCTTCAACATCAAGAGCCGTCGGGTCAATCACGTTGCAATCTACCTGGGCAACGACCGCTTCATCCACGCACCACGTCGTGGCAAAGCGGTGAGCATCGACACACTGAACAAACCGTACTGGCAGAAGCATTACGTCGTGGCCAAACGCGTATTGCCCAACGAGTCGAAGCAGATGCGCGTGGTTCAGCGCTGAGCTGACTGATCCAGAATCTGTTCAAGCAGTACTGGCCCCTTCGCGAGCAAGCCCGCTCCCACATTGGATCTGTGTCGTTCACAAATCAAAGGTGGGAGCGAGCTTGCTCGCGAAGGGTGCAATGGAAGCGACACAAGCGCCCGCTCAGAAATTATCCGGCGTACGCGCCTTATCCCGCGCATGCTCGCGACTGATCAAGCCTTTGGTCACCAGATCCTTCAGGCACATGTCCAGTGTCTGCATCCCCAACGACCCGCCGGTCTGAATCGCCGAATACATCTGCGCCACCTTGTCCTCGCGGATCAGGTTACGGATCGCCGACGTGCCCAGCATGATTTCGTGCGCCGCCACCCGTCCGCCGCCAACCTTCTTGATCAGCGTCTGCGAGACGACTGCCAGCAACGACTCTGACAGCATTGAACGCACCATCGATTTCTCGTCACCGGGAAACACGTCCACCACCCGATCGATGGTCTTGGCCGCCGAGGTGGTGTGCAGCGTGCCGAACACCAGATGCCCGGTTTCAGCCGCGGTCAGCGCCAGGCGAATGGTTTCCAGGTCGCGCATCTCGCCCACCAGGATCACATCCGGGTCTTCCCGCAACGCTGAACGCAACGCGGAGGCGAAACTGCGGGTATCGCGGTGGACTTCACGCTGATTGATCAGACATTTGCGCGATTCGTGAACGAATTCGATGGGATCTTCGATGGTCAGGATGTGGTGATGGCGATGGGTGTTGAGGTAATCGATCATCGCCGCCAGCGTGGTCGACTTGCCGGAACCGGTCGGCCCGGTGACCAGCACCAGCCCGCGTGGCGCATCGGTGATCTTGCGAAAGACGTCGCCCATGGCGAGGTCTTCCATGCTCAACACTTTCGAGGGAATGGTGCGAAACACCGCCCCGGCGCCACGGTTCTGGTTGAACGCATTGACCCGAAAGCGCGCCACGCCAGGGACTTCGAAGGAGAAATCCGTTTCCAGGTGTTTCTCGAAGTCGACTCGCTGGGTGTCGTTCATGATGTCGTAGATCAATTCGTGCACTTGCTTGTGATCCAGCGCGGGCAGATTGATCCGTCGCACATCGCCATCGACGCGGATCATCGGCGGCAGACCGGCCGACAGGTGCAGGTCGGACGCGCCCTGTTTGGCGCTGAAGGCCAGCAGTTCAGTGATATCCATAGCGCTCCTCAATTCCAGTAGAATGCCGCGAACCTTCAGACCGCTGGCGCCTCTTGATGTCCACGATAGCAGACAACATCCAACTGGTTGGTTCGCGCATCCAGGCAGCGGTAAAAGCTGCAAAGCGCGATGAAAACAGCGTCCAACTGCTGGCGGTAAGCAAAACAAAACCCGCCCAGGCCCTGCGCGAAGCGCATGCCGCCGGCTTGCGTGACTTTGGCGAGAACTACCTGCAGGAAGCCTTGGGCAAACAGCTCGAACTGGCCGACCTGCCCTTGATCTGGCACTTCATCGGCCCCATTCAATCGAACAAGACTCGCGCCATCGCCGAGCATTTCGACTGGGTGCACTCCGTGGATCGCCTGAAAATCGCCCAACGCCTGTCCGAGCAGCGCCCGGCCGACCTGCCGCCGCTGAACATCTGCATTCAGGTCAACGTCAGCGGTGAAGCCAGCAAGTCCGGCTGCACCCCGGCCGACCTGCCGGCACTGGCCTTGGCCATCAGCGCCCTGCCGCACCTGAAGCTGCGCGGACTGATGGCCATTCCCGAGCCAACCGAAGAGCGCGCCGAACAGGACGCCGCTTTTGCCGCCGTGCAACGTTTGCAGGAAAGCCTGAATCTGCCGCTCGACACACTTTCGATGGGCATGAGCCACGATCTTGAGTCGGCTATCGCCCAAGGCGCCACCTGGGTTCGTATCGGTACGGCCCTGTTTGGCGCCCGAGATTATTCCCAATCCTGAACATTTCCAGATAAGGACCTGACATGAGCAACACACGCATTGCCTTTATCGGTGCCGGCAACATGGCCGCCAGCCTCATCGGCGGCCTGCGGGCCAAGGGTCTGGAAGCCACGCACATCCGCGCCAGCGATCCGGGTGAAGAAACCCGCGCCAAGGTCAGCGCCGCGCATGGCATCGAAACATTTGCCGACAACGCCCAAGCCATCGACGGCGTCGACGTCGTCGTTCTCGCGGTCAAGCCTCAGGCAATGAAAGCCGTGTGCGAAGCCATCCGCCCGAGCCTGAAACCCAATCAACTGGTGGTTTCGATTGCCGCTGGCATCACCTGCGCCAGCATGACCGCCTGGCTCGGCGAACAGCCGATTGTGCGCTGCATGCCGAACACCCCGGCGCTGTTGCGTCAGGGCGTCAGCGGTTTGTACGCCACCGACGCAGTGACCGCCGAGCAACGTCAGCAAGCCGAAGAGCTACTGTCCGCCGTCGGCATGGCGCTGTGGCTGAACGAAGAACAACAACTGGATGCGGTCACTGCGGTGTCCGGTTCCGGCCCGGCGTATTTCTTCCTGCTGATCGAAGCGATGACCGCTGCTGGCGTCAAACTCGGCCTGCCAAAAGAAACCGCTGAACAACTGACCCTGCAAACCGCCCTCGGCGCCGCGCACATGGCCGCTTCCAGCGACGTTGATGCCGCCGAACTGCGCCGCCGCGTGACGTCGCCGGCCGGCACCACAGAAGCTGCAATCAAATCGTTCCAGGCCGGTGGTTTCGAAGCCCTGGTTGAAAAAGCACTCGGCGCCGCCGCGCACCGCTCGGCCGAAATGGCCGAACAACTGGGCAAATAAGGAGCCTTACATGATTGGATTGAACACCGCAGCGGTTTACGTGCTGCAAACCCTCGGCAGCCTGTACCTGCTGATCGTACTGCTGCGCTTCGTCCTGCAACTGGTGCGGGCGAATTTCTACAACCCGCTGTGCCAGTTCGTGGTCAAGGCCACCCAGCCACTGCTCAAGCCTCTGCGCCGGATCATCCCGAGCGTGTTCGGTCTCGACATGTCGTCGCTGGTGCTGGCGATTCTGGTGCAACTGGCGCTGATGGCGCTGACCCTGCTGCTGACCTACGGCACCACCGGCAATCCGCTGCAACTGTTCATCTGGTCGATCATCGGCGTGACCGCGCTGTTCCTGAAGATTTTCTTCTTCGCCCTGATCATCAGCGTGATCCTGTCGTGGGTCGCTCCGGGCAGCCACAACCCGGGTGCCGAACTGGTCAACCAGATCTGCGAACCGGCCCTGGCGCCGTTCCGTCGCTTCCTGCCAAGCATGGGTGGCCTGGACCTGTCGCCGATCTTCGCCTTCCTCGCGTTGAAACTGATCGACATGCTGGTGATCAACAACCTCGCGGCGATGACGATGATGCCGGAAATCCTGCGCCTGCTGATGTGAGCTGGTTTCGCTGGGACGGGGACGACCTGATCCTCGAATGTCATCTTCAACCGGCGGCCCGTAGCGATGATTTCGCCGGGCTGCATGGTGATCGTTTGAAGATCCGCCTGACCGCGCCGCCGGTCGAGGGCAAGGCCAATGCCTATCTGATGGGTTTTCTGGCCAAGGCTTTTGGGGTTTCCAAGAGCCAGGTCAGTTTGCTCAGTGGTGAGCTGAATCGGCAGAAGCGGGTGAAGATCTGCTCGCCGAAGAAGTTGCCGGATTTGCCGGGGCTCTGCCGCCCCTGATCGTTGCTTGCCGCTAACCCCAGCGGTCTTTAGACTTACGCCTCATTTCAACGAGAGCAGGGTCGATGCCAACTGCCTTCCCCCCCGATTCTGTTGGTCTGGTGACGCCGCACACGGCGCACTTCGGCGAACCTCTGGCTTTGGCCTGTGGCCGTTCGCTGGCGGCCTATGACCTGATCTACGAAACCTACGGCACGCTGAACGCGCAGGCGAGCAACGCTGTACTGATCTGCCATGCCTTGTCCGGCCATCATCATGCCGCCGGCTATCACAGCCCAGACGACCGCAAGCCCGGCTGGTGGGACAGCTGCATCGGCCCCGGCAAACCGATCGACACCCACAAGTTCTTCGTGGTCAGCCTGAACAACCTCGGCGGCTGCAACGGCTCCACCGGCCCGAGCAGCCTCAACCCGGAAACCGGCAAGCCATTTGGCGCCGATTTCCCGGTGCTGACCGTCGAAGACTGGGTACACAGCCAGGCGCGTCTGGCCGACCTGCTGGGCATCGGCCAATGGGCAGCGGTGATCGGCGGTAGCCTGGGCGGCATGCAAGCGCTGCAATGGACCATCACCTACCCCGATCGCGTACGCCATTGCCTGGCCATCGCTTCGGCCCCCAAGCTGTCGGCGCAAAACATCGCCTTCAACGAAGTGGCGCGCCAGGCGATCCTCACCGACCCGGAATTTCACGGCGGTTCGTTCCAGGAAGCGGGTGTGATCCCCAAGCGCGGGCTGATGCTGGCGCGGATGGTCGGGCACATCACCTACCTGTCCGACGACTCCATGGGCGAGAAATTCGGCCGCGGCCTGAAGAGCGAGAAGCTCAACTACGACTTCCACAGTGTCGAGTTCCAGGTCGAAAGCTATTTACGCTATCAGGGCGAAGAGTTCTCCGGACGTTTCGACGCCAACACCTATCTGTTGATGACCAAGGCGCTGGACTACTTCGATCCGGCGGCGAACTTCGACGATAACCTGGCGAAAACCTTCGAGAACGCCACGGCCAAGTTCTGCGTGATGTCGTTCACCACCGACTGGCGCTTCTCCCCGGCCCGTTCGCGGGAACTGGTGGATGCACTGATGGCGGCGCGCAAAGACGTCAGCTACCTGGAAATCGACGCGCCACAGGGCCACGACGCCTTCCTGATTCCGATCCCCCGCTACTTGCAGGCGTTCGGCAATTACATGAACCGAATCACGCTGTGAGAAAGCCATGAGAGCTGATCTGGAAATCATCCAGGAATGGATCCCCGCTGGCAGCCGCGTCCTCGACCTCGGGTGCGGTAACGGCGAGTTGCTGAGTTGGCTGCGCGACCATAAACAGGTCACCGGTTATGGCCTGGAAAACGACGCCAACAACATCGCCGAGTGTGTGGCCAAAGGCGTCAACGTCATCGAGCAGGATCTGGACAAGGGGCTGGGCAACTTCGCCAGCAACAGCTTCGACATCGTGGTGATGACCCAGGCCCTGCAGGCGGTGCATTACCCGGACAAGATCCTCGACGAAATGCTGCGTGTCGGTCGTCAGTGCATCATTACGTTCCCGAACTTCGGCCACTGGCGCTGCCGCTGGTACCTGGCGAGCAAGGGCCGCATGCCGGTTTCCGAGTTTCTTCCTTATACCTGGTACAACACGCCGAACATCCACTTCTGCACCTTCGAAGACTTTGAAGAACTTTGTCGCGAACGTGACGCGAAGGTCATTGATCGGCTTGCCGTAGATCAACAGCACCGCCACGGGTGGGCCAGTAAGCTATGGCCTAATCTGTTAGGTGAAATTGGTATCTACCGCGTCAGCAGCCCCGTGCTGGCTGACCACAAGGTCGCGGTCTGAGCCACGACAATCCGAGGAGAACGATCATGGGCCGTTTAGCGCTGTTGTTATTCACTGCCTGCCTGAGCGCCACCGCGATGGCTGCCGATGCCATCAAGAGTGAGCGCAAGGAAGTGTTCGGTGATGTCACCGTGCATTACAACACCTTCAACTCCACCTTCCTGACGCCCGACATCGCCAAGGCTGCCGAACTGATCCGCAGCAAGAACCAGGGCGTGATCAATGTCTCGGTGATCAAGGACGGCAAACCACTGAGCGCCAGCGTCACCGGCACGGTCAAAGACCTGACCAGCCAGAGCGTGCCGCTGAATTTCAAGCAAGTCACCGAACAGGGCGCGATCTACTACATCGCCCAATACCCGGTACCTCAGCAAGAAACCCGCACCTTTGAAATCAAGGTGCAGACCGGTGACAAGATCGACACCATCAATTTCAACCAAGAACTTTTTCCCGGCGAATGATGAACCTCAAGCAACTCGTACTGGCCAGCCATAACGCCGGCAAACTCAAGGAACTCCAGGCCATGCTCGGCGAATCGGTGCAACTGCGCTCGATCGGCGAGTGGAGCACGGTTGAGCCGGAGGAAACCGGCCTGTCGTTCGTCGAGAACGCGATCCTCAAGGCGCGCAATGCTGCACGCATTTCCGGCCTGCCGGCGCTGGCCGACGATTCCGGTCTGGCGGTGGATTTCCTCGGCGGTGCGCCGGGCATCTACTCGGCGCGCTATGCCGACGGCAAGGGCGATGCGGCGAACAACGCCAAATTGCTCGACGCCCTCAAAGACGTACCTGAAGCCGAACGCGGCGCGCAATTCGTCTGCGTCCTGGCGCTGGTGCGTCACGCCGATGATCCGTTGCCGATCCTCTGCGAAGGGCTGTGGCACGGGCGCATGCTGACCGCCGCCAGCGGCGAGCACGGTTTCGGCTACGACCCGCTGTTCTGGGTGCCGGAGCGCGATTGCTCAAGCGCCGAACTGACCCCTGCCGACAAGAACCAGATCAGCCACCGCGCCCGTGCAATGGATCTGCTGCGCCAGCGTCTGGGCCTGAAATGACCGACACCCCCTCTGCGTCGTCGCTGATCATCGGCGGCGCCGCCTCTTCGCCTCGGGCACCGCTACCCACGCTGCCGCCCTTGGCGCTGTACATCCACATTCCGTGGTGTGTGCGCAAATGCCCGTATTGCGATTTCAACTCGCACACCGCCAGCCCAGTGCTGCCGGAGCAGGAATACGTCGACGCGTTGCTGGCCGATCTCGATGAGGATCTGCACGCCGCTTACGGTCGTGAGTTGAGTTCGATTTTCTTCGGTGGCGGCACACCCAGCCTGTTCAGTGCCGACGCCCTCGGCCGTTTGTTGGAAGGCGTCGAGCAGCGCATTGCGTTCGCCGCCGACATCGAAATCACTCTGGAAGCCAATCCCGGGACGTTCGAGCAAGAGAAGTTCGTTGCGTATCGCAAGCTGGGGATCAATCGCCTGTCGATCGGCATTCAGAGCTTCCAGCAGGAAAAACTCAAGGCCTTGGGCCGCATCCACAACGGCGATGAAGCCGTGCGCGCGGCAGGCATGGCGCGGCAGGCGGGTTTCGATAACTTCAACCTCGACTTGATGCACGGCTTGCCGGATCAGTCGCTGGACGATGCCTTGAGCGATCTGCGCCAGGCCATTGAACTCAAGCCCACGCACATTTCCTGGTATCAACTGACGCTGGAACCGAACACGGTGTTCTGGAACCAGCCGCCTGTGCTGCCGGAAGACGACACGCTGTGGGACATTCAAGAAGCCGGGCAAGCGCTGCTGGCCGAACACGGTTACGCGCAATACGAAGTCTCGGCCTATGCCCTGCCCGGTCGCCCGGCGCGGCACAACCTCAATTACTGGAGTTTCGGTGACTTCATCGGCATCGGCGCCGGCGCCCACGGCAAACTCAGCCACCCGGACGGGCGCATCGTGCGCACCTGGAAGACGCGCCTGCCGAAGGACTACCTCAACCCGGCGAAAAATTTTCAGGCTGGCGAAAAGGCACTGACCAATGATGAAATGCCGTTCGAATTTCTGATGAACGCTCTGCGCCTCACTGCGGGTGTGGAATCGCGTCTTTATCCGGAGCGTACCGGGCTGTCGCTGGAAAGCCTCGCCGAAGGCCGGACAGCGGCAGAACAAAGCGGCCTGTTGCAGGTCGAACCGTCACGCCTGGCGGCTACCGAGCGCGGACAACTGTTTCTAAACGATTTGCTGCAACAATTTCTGAACTGACTTCAGCCCAAAGGGAAAACGCATGGATTTGATACTCGACCTGCTCGCCACCGTCTCCCGCTGGAGCCGCAGCAACCTCTCGGAAATCGCCCTGGCCCTGGTAGGTTGCCTGCTGGTGCTGTTCGGCGCCGACTTCAAAGGCTGGGTCGAACAACGCCTGGGCAGCATCGCCGGCGCCCTGCGCGTACCGCTGATGGCCCTGCTGTGCATGATCGGCAGTGGCGCCGCACTGATCTACGCCACGCCATGGGTGATCAAGGGGTTGAGCCAGTTCAACAACTACAGCCTGGCACCGGTGCTGTTGGTGGTGCTGGTGCTGATCGGCGTAGTCGCCGACCGCCGCTGATTTTCAACACACACAAAACAACTGTGGGAGCGGGCTTGCTCGCGAAGACGTTAGATCAATCGACATTGATATCGAATGTTACGGCGCCTTCGCGAGCAAGCCCGCTCCCACATTGGGTATTGCGTGATGGTTAAGCGAGTTTTTCGAACTTCAGGTCCCACACGCCATGGCCCAGTCGTTCGCCGCGGCGTTCGAACTTGGTGATCGGGCGTTCGGCCGGGCGTGGCACGCACTTGCCGTCTTCAGCGAGGTTGCGGTAGCCCGGGGCGACGTTCATCACTTCCAGCATGTATTCGGCGTACGGTTCCCAGTCGGTGGCCATGTGCAGAATGCCGCCAACCTTCAACTTGCTGCGTACCAGTTCAGCGAACGACGCCTGAACGATACGACGCTTGTGGTGACGGCTCTTGTGCCACGGGTCCGGGAAGAACAGCATCAGGCGATCGAGGCTGTTGTCGGCGATGCAGCGGTTGAGCACTTCGATTGCGTCGCAATCGTAGACCCGCAGGTTGGTCAGGCCCTGGGTCAGCACGCCATTGAGCAGTGCGCCGACACCCGGACGGTGAACTTCAACGCCGATGAAATCCTGCTCTGGCGCCGCTGCGGCCATTTCGAGCAGCGAGTGGCCCATGCCGAAACCGATCTCCAGCGAGCGCGGTGCCGAACGGCCGAACACTTGATCGTAATCCACCGGCGCGTCGGCCAGCGGCAGCACGTACAGCGGCGCGCCCTGATCCAGACCGCGTTGCTGGCCTTCGGTCATGCGCCCGGCGCGCATCACGAAGCTCTTGATGCGGCGGTGTTGGCGCTCGTCGCCTTCTTCCGTCTGGATAGGCGTGTCGTTCGATTCAGTCATCAATGGCTCTTACTTGATCAGACCATCCAGCGGCGAAGAGGCGCTGGCATAGAGTTTTTTCGGCATACGGCCAGCGAGGTAGGCCAGACGGCCTGCAACGATGGCGTGTTTCATGGCTTGGGCCATCATCACCGGCTGCTGGGCGTGGGCGATGGCCGAGTTCATCAGTACGGCGTCGCAGCCCAGTTCCATGGCGATAGTGGCGTCGGAAGCGGTACCGACACCGGCATCGACCAACACAGGGATTTTCGCTTCTTCGAGGATGATCTGCAGGTTGTAAGGGTTGCAGATCCCCAGACCGGAACCAATCAGACCGGCCAGCGGCATGACCGCGATGCAGCCGATTTCCGCCAGTTGGCGGGCGATGATCGGGTCATCGCTGGTGTACACCATCACGTCGAAGCCTTCCTTGACCAGCGTTTCGGCGGCCTTGAGGGTTTCGATCACATTGGGGAACAGCGTCTTCTGGTCGGCCAGCACTTCCAGCTTCACCAGATTGTGGCCATCGAGCAGCTCGCGGGCCAGGCGGCAAGTACGCACGGCTTCTATCGCGTCGTAGCAACCGGCGGTGTTCGGCAGAAAGGTGTAGCGATCCGGCGACAGCACGTCGAGCAGGTTCGGCTCGCCTTCGATCTGGCCCAGGTTGGTGCGGCGCACGGCGAAGGTAACGATCTCGGCACCCGAGGCTTCGATGGCCTGACGGGTTTCTTCCATGTCACGGTACTTGCCGGTACCGACCAGCAAACGCGACTGGTAAGTACGACCGGCCAGCACAAAAGGCTTGTCGCTGCGAACGATGCTCATGGGGAATCCTCTTTAGGGGTGAGGGTCTTGCAGAATTCTGTGCCCTTGCGGACCGGGCGATCAGCCGCCGCCGATAGCGTGCACCACTTCGACGTTATCGCCGTCGTTGAGCGTGGTGTCGGCATGCTGGCTGCGCGGGACGATATCCAGATTGAGTTCGACTGCCACTCGACGCCCGGTCAGTTCCAGACGAGTGATCAGGGCCGCAACGGTCTCGCCGTCGGGCAGTTCAAGGGATTCGCCGTTCAACTGAATGCGCATGCGTAACGCCGCCATCATTTTTAGGGGCTGGCATTCTAGCCCGATCATGACCTAAAGGTCAGCACCAAGCGTCAAGCGGTTGGTTGCAAGCGCCAGGCGGCGAGGCCCAGGCATACCCAACCGACCAGGAACGCCAGGCCACCAAATGGGGTGATGATGCCGAGCTTGCTGATGCCGGTGGTGGTCAGCACGTACAGACTGCCGGAGAACAACACGATACCGACAGCGAACGAAACGCCAGCCCAGGTCACCAGCCGCCCCTGAATCTGCGTGGCCAGCAGCGCCACACCAAACAGCGCCAAGGTGTGCAGCAGTTGGTAGGTCACGCCCGTGTGGAAAATCGCAAGGTACTCGGGCGTCAGGCGGCTTTTCAGGCCATGAGCGGCGAACGCGCCCAAGGCTACGCCAGTAAAACCAAAGAAAGCGGCCAGCATCAGAAAGCCACGCAACATTGGGAACTCCATTCAGACTCGATCGGCAGGGTCTGTATAATGGCCCGCTCCACCGGTTCGGCCAAGCCATCTCTATGCTGCGTTCTATTTTCCGTCGTCTCACGAAGGCCCTGCTCTGGTTCGCCAGCGGCAGCGTCTTGCTGGTGCTGGTGTTTCGTTTCGTACCGCCGCCGGGTACGGCATTGATGGTCGAACGCAAGATTGAATCGTGGGTCGATGGTGAGCCGATTGACCTGCAGCGCACGTGGAAGCCGTGGAACGAAATCTCCGACGATCTCAAAGTGGCAGTCATGGCCGGTGAGGATCAGAAATTTCCCGAGCATTGGGGTTTTGACTTTGGCGCCATTCAGGCAGCGCTGGCCCATAACGAACTCGGCGGCTCGATCCGTGGCGCAAGTACCTTGAGCCAGCAAGTCTCGAAAAACCTGTTTCTGTGGTCCGGCCGCAGCTATCTGCGTAAAGGCCTGGAAGCGTGGTTTACCGCGCTGATCGAGGTGTTCTGGCCCAAGCAGCGAATTCTTGAGGTGTATCTGAACAGCGCCGAGTGGGATGACGGGGTGTTTGGCGCCGAAGCGGCGGCCCGGCATCACTTTGGTGTGAGCGCCAAGTCGCTGTCCCGCCAGCAGGCGAGTTATCTGGCAGCCGTATTGCCGAACCCACGGGTTTGGAGCGCAAGCCATCCGACCGCGTATGTCTCGCGGCGAGCGGGATGGATTCGCCAGCAGATGAGGCAACTGGGCGGGACGAGCTATCTGCTCGGGCTCAATGATTCGCGTCGGGCGCCTTGGTCCGAATGACAAAACGTCGTCTTAGCGCCCTGAAGGCCCCTGTGGGAGCCAGGCTTGCCCGCGAAGGCGTGGAGTCAGACAACATCTATGTTCAATGATCTACCGCTTTCGCTCCCACATTTGGTTTGCACTGAACCATAAAAAACGCCCCGATCATTACTGATCGGGGCGTTTTTTATTGCCTGTAGGGCGGTTACGCGGCAATCGACAACTTGAGCTTGTTCATCGCACTCTTTTCGAGCTGACGGATACGCTCGGCCGACACATTGTACTTCTGCGCCAAGTCGTGCAGCGTGGCCTTCTCTTCTGCCAGCCAGCGCTGGTAGAGGATGTCACGGCTACGCTCGTCCAGCACTTCCAGAGCTTCGTGCAGGTTGTGGTTGGAGTTGTCACTCCAGTCGGCATCTTCCAGTTGACGCGCCGGGTCGTACCGGTGGTCTTCCAGATAGTTGGCTGGCGACTGGAAGGCGCTGTCATCGTCGGCTTCGGCAGCCGGGTCGAAGGCCATGTCATGGCCGGTCAGGCGACTTTCCATCTCTCGCACTTCCCGCGGCTCGACGCCGAGGCTTTCCGCCACACGGTGGACTTCCTCGTTGTTCAGCCACGCCAGACGTTTCTTCTGGCTGCGCAGGTTGAAGAACAGTTTGCGCTGGGCCTTGGTGGTCGCGACTTTCACAATGCGCCAGTTGCGCAGGATGAACTCGTGAATTTCCGCCTTGATCCAGTGCACAGCGAACGACACCAGGCGCACACCCATTTCCGGGTTGAAACGTTTTACGGCCTTCATCAGGCCGACGTTACCTTCCTGGATCAGGTCAGCCTGAGCCAGACCGTAGCCGGAATAGCTACGGGCAATGTGTACGACAAAACGCAGGTGGGCGAGCACCATCTGCCGAGCCGCCCCCAAATCCTGCTCATAGTAGAGACTCTCGGCCAGTTCACGCTCCTGCTCCGGCGTCAGCAATGGAATGCTGTTGACGGTGTGCACATAGGCTTCCAGGTTCGCACCCGGAACCAACGCGTACGCAGGTTGCAAAGAATTGGTCATACGAAAAAACCTCCGGCTTACATACTTGTGCCTTTCAGCACTGCGAAAAATTGACCGGGAACTCAGGTACAAGTTCCCAAAAAAACCGTAAGGCCAATCACGCGCAAAAAGATTCTACTTCGGCGCCAGCTCCCTGAGATGGCGTGCTACTGCAATCCATGCACCGATATAACCCAACAGCACCGCGCCAAGCAAGAGCGACAGACCGTCGGCAACTGGCACTCCGGCCAGTGCGAAATCACTGCCGTACAAGCCGGCCAGTCCAACCACCGCATCGTTCAGCCAGTTCAGGCCGAACGCCAATACTCCCCAGGACAACAGCCCCGCACCGAAGCCATACAGCGCGCCCATATAAAGGAAAGGACGGCGCACATAGCTGTCAGTGCCGCCGACGAGTTTAATCACTTCTATCTCGGTGCGGCGGTTTTCAATATGAAGACGAATGGTATTGCCTATCACCAAAAGTAATGCAGACACCAAAAGCACCGTCAGGCCGAAGACAAAACGATCACCGAGCTTGAGGATGGCGGCCAGACGCTCGACCCAGACTAGATCAAGTTGCGCCTGTTGTACCTTGGGCAGTTCGGAAAGTTTTTGTCTTAATGCTTCCAGCGTCGCTTTATCGACCTCGTCCGGCGTCACCAGCACTACGCCCGGGAGCGGGTTTTCGGGCAGCTCACGCAGGGCTTCGCCCAATCCCGACTGCTGCTGGAACTCTTCCAGCGCCTGGTCACGGCCAACATATTCAGCATCAGCTACACCGGGCATGGCTTTGATCTGCTCGCGCAGCGACTCGCCCTGCTCTGGGCTGGCATCGAGTTGCAGGTACAGCGAGATCTGCGCCGCACGCTGCCACGAACCGCCAAGACGCTCGACGTTGTTGAGCAACAACGACAAGCCCATCGGCAAGCTCAGCGCCACGGCCATCACCATGCAGGTGAAGAAACTGCCGATCGGCTGCTTGCCCAGACGACGCAAACTGTCGAGCAGACTGGCACGGTGGCTTTCGACCCAGGCGCGAAACAGCGTGGCGAAGTCCGGGCCGTCGTCATCGTCGTGCTTTTTCTTTTTTGGCGGTTGTGGATCGGCGGCTTTCGGGGCCACGCGCTCGGAAACCTTCGGACTGCGTGTCGCACTCATACGCCGGCCTCCCCGTCGCCGATCAATCGGCCGCGTTGCAAGGTCAGCATGCGATGACGCATGCGCGCAATCAGCGCCAGGTCGTGACTGGCGATCAGCACGCTGGTGCCCAGTCGGTTGATGTCTTCAAACACCCCCATGATCTCGGCCGCCAGACGCGGGTCGAGGTTACCGGTCGGTTCGTCCGCCAGCAGTAACGCTGGGCGGTGAACGATGGCGCGGGCGATGCCGACGCGCTGTTGCTGACCGGTGGACAGGTCGCCCGGGTACAGATCGGTTTTATCCGACAGCGCCACACGCTCCAGCGCCGAGTCGACCCGCTTGGCGATTTCGGCCTTGGACAGGCCGAGAATCTGCAGTGGCAACGCGACATTGTTGAAAACGGTGCGGTCGAACAGCAACTGGTGGTTCTGGAACACCACACCAATCTGCCGGCGCAGAAACGGAATCTGCGCGTTGCTGATGGTGCTCAGATCTTGCCCGGCCAGCAGCAGTTTGCCGCTGGTCGGACGCTCCATCGCCAGCAACAGGCGCAACAAGGTGGATTTACCCGCACCGGAATGGCCGGTGACAAACAAGAACTCGCCACGACGGACTCGAAAGCTCAGCTCATGCAAGCCGACGTGACCGTTCGGGTAGCGTTTACCGACCTGTTCGAAACGAATCATGAACGCTCCCGCTCGGCAAACAGCGCCTGGACAAAGGGTTCGGCTTCAAAGGTACGCAAATCGTCGATGCCTTCACCGACGCCAATGTAGCGGATCGGCAGACCAAACTGCTTGGCCAGGGCAAAAATCACCCCACCCTTGGCGGTGCCGTCGAGCTTGGTCAGCGCCAGGCCGGTCAGTGCGACGGTCTGGTTGAATTGCTTGGCCTGGTTGATGGCGTTCTGGCCGGTACCGGCGTCGAGCACCAGCAGCACTTCGTGCGGGGCGTCGGCGTCGAGTTTGCCAATGACGCGGCGAACCTTTTTCAGCTCTTCCATCAGGTTGTCTTTGGTGTGCAGACGACCGGCGGTATCAGCGATCAACACGTCGATACCACGGGCCTTGGCGGCCTGCACGGCGTCGAAGATCACCGAGGCCGAGTCGGCGCCGGTGTGCTGAGCGATCACCGGGATCTTGTTGCGCTCGCCCCAGACCTGCAATTGCTCCACGGCCGCGGCGCGGAAGGTGTCACCGGCGGCGAGCATGACTTTCTTGCCTTCCAGTTGCAGTTTTTTCGCCAGTTTGCCAATGGTGGTGGTTTTGCCGGCGCCGTTGACGCCCACCACCAGAATCACGAACGGCTTGTTCTGCGAAACGATTTTCAAGGGTTGCTCAACTGGCTTGAGCATAGCGGCCAGTTCAGCCTGCAAGGATTTGTACAGTGCGTCGGCGTCAGCCAGCTCTTTACGGGCGACCTTCTGGGTCAGGCGTTGAATGATCTGCGTGGTGGCTTCGACACCAACGTCGGCCGTCAGCAGACGGGTTTCGAGGTCGTCGAGCAGCTCGTCATCGATGGTCTTCCTGCCGAGAAACAGGCTGGCCATGCCCTCGCCGATGCTGGCGCTGGTCTTCGACAAGCCTTGTTTGAGACGGGCGAAGAAGCCGGCTTTGGTTTCTTCGGTGCGCGGGGCTTCGGCCGACACTGGCGCGGGCGCAGCGTCCGCCGCAACGATTGGCGCGGCAACACCTGGCGCGGGTTTTGGCTCTGGTTGCTGGACGACTGGAGCAACTGGCTCAACAACCACGGGCGCAACAGGCTCAGGAACAACCGGCGCAGGCTCGACAACCGGCTCAACCACAGGCGCCGGAGCCACCTCGGCAACGAACGCGGCTGGCGCTGGAATGGGCGGCGTGACGTGAGGGGCGGCTTCTTCCACCAGCGCCACCGGCTCTTCGGCCACTGGCAAGGTGAGCCACGGCTCTGCAACCGGGGTCAGCGGCAACTCGGCAACCACCTCCGGCGCCGGCTCTGGCTCGGCCGCCGGTTGTAACACTGGCTCGGCAATCGGCAGAATGGTCGGCGCCGGCTCTTCTTCTATTACAGGAGCGGGTGCGTTGACCGGTTCAGGAATCGCGGGCGGCTGTTCGACGACGGGTTCCTGCGGTTTTTTACGCAGCCATCCGAACAGGCTTTTCTTCTCGCCAGCCGCAGCTGGGGTCTTCTTGTCGTCGTTGGAACCAAACATGGAGGACGGCTATCTCACAGTAGCGACGCGCCATAAGGGCGCCCCGGCAAATAAATATTCGATGCAGAACAGACTGTGTTTCACCCAGCTTGTTCACGCGCAACATTTTGTCGAGGCACCAGCGGCACCCCAAAGAATCGTATTAACGAAGGACTAAACCGGCAAAATCGGCGAAAAAGCGTAGTTTAGTCGATACACCGCAGCTTTCTGCCGCAAACCCATGCAGCCGGATCAGGCCTGAAAACCTGATAGGCGTGGTCGCCAGTAAAACGGATCAGTATCCTAGCACCTCCTCGCCCGCCTAGGCTAAGACCAAGCGGGCAGCCCAACAGGTTAAAAAACGAATGAATGCTCTAGCCCGCCGCGCTGCTGGCCTGCTGCTCAGCACAGTCTGCCTGCCTCTTTCGGCCCTGGCGGCCGACCCGCAACCGACCCACGAATTCACCCTCGACAACGGCCTCAAGGTCGTCGTTCGCGAAGACCATCGCGCGCCGGTAGTGGTGTCGCAGGTCTGGTACAAGGTGGGTTCCAGCTACGAAACCCCGGGCCAGACCGGCCTGTCCCACGCCCTTGAGCACATGATGTTCAAGGGCAGTGAGAAAGTCGGCCCCGGCGAAGCTTCGCTGATCCTGCGCGACCTCGGCGCCGAAGAGAACGCGTTCACCAGCGACGACTTCACCGCTTATTACCAAGTGTTGGCCCGCGATCGTCTGGGCGTCGCCTTTGAGCTGGAAGCCGACCGCATGGCCAACTTGCGCCTGCCGGCCGACGAGTTCGCCAAGGAAATCGAAGTCATCAAGGAAGAGCGCCGCCTGCGCACCGATGACAAGCCGATGTCCAAGGCTTACGAGCGCTACAAGGCGATGGCTTACCCGGCCAGCGGTTATCACACGCCGACCATCGGCTGGATGGCTGATCTGGACCGGATGAAGGTCGAAGAGCTGCGTCACTGGTACCAATCCTGGTACGTGCCGAACAACGCCACGCTGGTGGTGGTCGGTGACGTCACCCCTGACGAAGTGAAAACCCTCGCCCAGCGCTACTTCGGGCCAATCGCCAGGCGCGACGTGCCACCGGCAAAAAAACCGCTGGAACTGGCAGAACCCGGCGAACGCCAGATCACCCTGCATGTGCAGACCCAACTGCCTAGCCTGATGCTCGGCTTCAACGTGCCAAGCATCGCCACGACTGAAGACAAACGCTCGGTCAATGCCCTGCGCCTGATCTCGGCGCTGCTTGACGGCGGTTACAGTGGGCGCATTCCAACGCAACTGGAGCGTGGCGAAGAATTGGTGTCCGGCGGGTCGTCGAGCTACGACGCCTACACCCGTGGCGACAGCCTGTTCACCCTGTCGGCCACGCCGAACACCCAGAAGAAAAAAACCATCGCCCAAGCCGAGGCCGGTCTCTGGAAACTGCTGGAACAACTGAAAACCACCGCGCCGACCGTCGAAGAACTGGAACGCGTACGTGCGCAAGTGATTGCCGGTCTGGTCTACGAGCGGGATTCGATCACCAGCCAAGCCACCGCCATCGGCCAGCTTGAAACGGTCGGTCTGTCGTGGAAACTGATGGACACTGAACTCGCCGACCTGGAAAGCGTGACCCCGCAAGACATCCAGAACGCCGCCAAGCTGTATTTCACCCGCGAACGTCTCAGCGTCGCCCACGTCCTGCCTCTGGAGACGACTCATGAGTGAGCGTAAACCCCCACGCCTGTTGCTCGGTCTGATCGCCATCGCGGTAATCGGCTCTGCGGCGTTTGTCCTGACGCCCGGCGCTAAAACCGACGCCAGCGAAGCGCTGGACAAGGCCAGGACCAGCCAAAAGCTGCAATCGCTGACCGAACTCGACGGCAAAGCCCCGGCCAGCCGCAAACTCGACGTGCAAACCTGGAACACTGCCGAAGGTGCCAAGGTGCTGTTCGTCGAGGCGCATGAACTGCCGATGTTCGACATGCGCCTGATCTTCGCCGCTGGCAGCAGCCAGGACGGCAACACACCGGGTTTGGCGGTGCTGACCAACGCCATGCTCAACGAAGGTGTCGCCGGCAAGGACGTCGGCGCCATTGCGCAAGGCTTTGAAGGGCTGGGGGCTGATTTCGGCAACGGCGCCTTCAAGGACATGGCGCTGGCCTCGCTGCGCAGCCTGAGTGCTGCCGACAAGCGCGAGCCGGCCCTGAAGCTGTTCTCGCAAGTGGTGGGCAAGCCGACCTTCCCTGCCGACTCGTTCGCGCGCATCAAAAACCAGATGCTGGCCGGTTTCGAGTACCAGAAACAGAACCCCGGCAAACTCGCCAGCCTGGAACTGATGAAGCGTCTATACGGCGATCACCCGTACGCTCATTCGAGCGACGGCAATGCGCAGAGCGTCCCGCAGATCACCCTCGCGCAATTGCGTGAATTCCATGCCAAGGCCTACGCCGCTGGCAACGTGGTGATCGCGCTGGTCGGGGACTTGTCCCGCGCTGACGCCGAGGCCATTGCCAATCAGGTTAGCGCCGCCCTGCCCAAAGGCCCGGCGCTGGCGAAAATCGCTCAGCCGCAGGAACCGAAGGCCAGCATCAGCCACATCGAGTTCCCGTCCAAACAAACCAACCTGATGCTCGCGCAACTGGGCATCGACCGTGACGATCCGGACTACGCGGCGCTGTCGATGGGCAATCAGATCCTCGGTGGGGGTGGTTTCGGTACTCGATTGATGAGTGAAGTCCGCGAGAAACGTGGCCTGACTTATGGCGTCTACTCGGGTTTCAGCCCGATGCAGGCCCGTGGCCCGTTCATGATCAACCTGCAGACCCGCGCAGAAATGAGCGAGGGCACCCTGAAACTGGTGCAGGACGTCCTCGCCGACTATCTGAAAACCGGCCCGACCCAGAAAGAGCTCGACGACGCCAAACGCGAACTGGCCGGCAGCTTCCCGCTGTCTACCGCGAGCAATGCCGATATCGTCGGCCAACTTGGCGCGATGGGCTTCTATAATCTGCCGCTGAGCTATCTGGACGACTTCATGCGTCAGTCGCAGAGCCTGACGGTGGAGCAAGTGCGCGACGCCCTGAACAAACACCTGAGCACGGATAAAATGGTCATCGTCACCGCTGGCCCGACCGTGCCGCAAAAGCCGTTACCGGCCCCTTCTGATAAACCTGCCGAGCAACCGCTCGGGGTTCCGGAGCATTAATGGCCACTCGAGCACCTAAAAAACCCGCCCACAACGTCCACAACGGCGTGAACCAGCTACGCATCATTGGCGGCCAGTGGCGCAGCCGCAAGCTGAGCTTTCCCGACGCGCCAGGCCTGCGCCCGACGCCGGATCGCGTGCGTGAAACGCTGTTCAACTGGCTGGCGCCCTATGTGGAGGGGGCCAAGGTCCTCGACCCGTTCGCCGGCAGTGGTGCGCTGTTTCTCGAAGCCCTGTCCCGTGGCGCCGCCATGGGGCAGGCGCTGGATGCGAGCAATATCGCGGTATCCAGCCTCAAGGAACACCTCGGCACCCTGCGCTGCACCAACGGACAGGTGCAGACGGCCGACGCCCTGCGTTATCTGGAAACCCAGACCGCCAGCGCTTTCGACCTGGTATTCCTCGACCCGCCGTTCAATCAGAACCTGCTGCCCGCCGTCTGCACGCTGCTGGAAGAGCGTCAGTGGCTGGCCGACGACGCCTGGGTGTACACCGAAAGCGAAACGGCGCCGTCGACCCTCGGCCTGCCGGCCAACTGGCGTCTGCACCGCGAGCAGAAATCCGGCCGTGTCTATTACGCGCTGTGGCAACGCAGCGCCTGATCACAAGCAACATGCGTTAGCTGATCTGCGATAAATAGATACCGCACAGCCCCCTCCGAATCTCGCCACAGTGGTTGCCGCAATCTGCGTTAACCACTGAGGACGATTCACGTATGGACACATTTTGCAGCCGGATGCTGCTCTTTCTTTGCCTGGCGCCCCTGATGTCCCTGGCCGCCCCGCCCCCACCGACTCACCACTTCACTCTGGACAATGGCCTTAAGGTGCTCGTGCGCGAAGATCATCGCGCGCCGCTGGTGACCTCACAACTCTGGTTCAAAGTCGGTTCCGCCGACGAAGCACCGGGCCAGAGCGGGCTCTCCCACACGCTCGAACACATGCTCTACAAAGGCAGCAGCAAGACTTGCGCCGGCGAGGCCACAGCGATTCTGCAATCGCTCGGCGCCCGGGAAAACGCTTTCACCAGCAAAGATGTCACCGCCTATCACCAAACCCTGACCCCCAGGTACCTGGGTGTTGCGTTCGAGCTGATGGCCGATCTGATGTCAACTGCACACCTGCGCGATGAAGACCTGACCCCGGAACTGGCGGTGATTCGCGAAGAACGGCGTTCGCGAACCGAAGACGACCCCAGCGGCCTGGCACTTGAGCGTCTCACCGCCGTGACGCATTTGGCCAGCAGCTATCGCACGCCGACTATTGGCTGGATGCATGACCTGAACCAACTCAATGCCAGCGATCTGCGCCATTGGTATGAAACCCGCTATGCGCCCGGCAACGCCACGCTGGTCGTTGTCGGTGACGTGACGCTCGATCAGGTCAAGCAGTTGGCGCAGCGTTACTTTGGCCATCTGCAAGCAAGAGCCGTTCCGGGCGCGTTAAGGCCCACGGAGCTGAAACAGCCCGGCGAGCGCAGACTGATCCTGCATCTGCCCGTCCCCGCCCCCCAACTGATCATGACCTTTAATGTGCCGGGGTTGGTCACCGCCGAAAATCGGCGAACCGTGCACGCTCTGCGCCTGATCGACACATTGCTGGGTGGTGCCAACAGTGCACGCCTGCAAAAGCGCCTGCAATTTACCGAGCAGTTGTTCAGCGAGGTGGCAACCTCTTACGACACCCTCACACGCGGTGACAGCCTGCTATTGCTGACCGCCAATCTTGCCAGCGCCCACCCTGACGATCTTGAGGCTGCCGAAAAGCGAGTCTGGCAAATGATCGAAGAATTGCGAACCAGCCCGCCAGCCGCCGATGAGCTGGAACGTGCCCGCACTCAGTTGATTGCCCGGCAGATCTACGCGCAAGACTCCATCGTAGAGCAGGCCCAGGGGTTAGCCGCATTGCAGAGTATCGGCCAACCCTGGCAGTTGCTGGATCAGGATGCGGACGAGCTGGCACAGGTGACACCCACTGATATACAGCAGGCCGCCATGACCTTTTTGACCCGCGAACGCCTGAGTGTTGCGCATGTGTTCAAGGAGACCCGCCCATGAACGACTACCGTTGGCCTACCTGGGTCGCATTGTCAGGTCTCGGCCTGATCGCCTGTCTGTGCGGCGCCCGAACGTTTGCAGACACTTCGATTGTTGCGCCGGCAAACTTCCCCGCGCCACGCCTGGAGTCTCTCCGGGTGCCGGTTTCTGATCCGGCCACGCCACGGGGGCTGTCCATCAAGGGCTGGAAGACCCTGACCGGCACCAAGGTGTTGTTCATCCGCACCACGGCATTACCGATGTTCGATCTGCATGTCAGCTTCGCGGCGGGCAGTGCGCGGGACGGCGGCACGCCGGGGCTCGCCGCCGCCACGTTTGGCATGCTTAACGAAGGCGTGCCAGGCAAAGACTTGCCTGCCATCGTCGAAACCTTCGACGGCCTCGGTGCGCAGCTCGAAATGACGATCGATCACGAACGTGCCAACCTGGTGTTGCGCAGCTTGAGCGATGCTCAAAAAAGCACCCCGGCACTGCACCTGTTTACTCAGATACTCGGCGAACCGTTGCTGACCGACGAGGCCTTGCAGAGGGTAAAAAACGAACTGCGTGACCACCTCCTGTTCAGGTCGGAGCAGGCAGGCAATTCATCCGAGCAGTCGGTCAAGGCATTGCTTGCCCCGGGCAGCCCCTATTCGCTGCCGTTCTATGGCACGGATCAAGGCTTGCAGTCGCTGAGCCGCCAGGCAGTCAAAGACTTCCACCAACGTTTCTACGGCGCCAGTCATGCACAGATCACCCTGGTCGGTGACCTGACGCTGGACCAGGCAAAAGCCATCAGCCTGCAAGTCAGCCACGCATTACCGGTCATGCCTGCGGGCACGGGGGCTACGCCGATGCCTGCGCTAAGACCGCTGGGCACCAAACGGACCTTCCATGAGGAACAGCCACTGACCCAGACCTCGTTGATACTGGGCCAGCTCGGTGTGTCGCGCCAGCATCCGGACTATGCCGCGCTGTACGCGGCCAACCTGATTTTTGGTGGCACGGCAAACAGCCGACTGATGAACGAACTACGGGAAAGGCGCGGGTTGGTGTACGACGTGCATTCACAAAACAGTCACTGGGCCAGCGCGGGCTTGATGACAATTTCCCTGCAAGTCAGCCCGTCATTGAGCGCAGGCATTCTGGCGTTGACCCGATCAATGTTCCGCGACTATCTGCGCGACGGCCCGACGCAACAAGAGCTCGACCAGATCAAGCTTAGAGTGACCAACATGGTCGCCCTGGACAGCGCCAGCAACAAACAAATACTCAAGCAATTGGTGGACATCAATCGCCATGATCTGCCACTCGACATCGATTACATCGCCCAGCAGGTGCAACGCCTGACGCTCAAGCAAATCAAAGAGGCGCTGAACCGACACCTGGCTGCCGATCAGTGGCGCGTGGTGACGATCGGTGCAACCGTCGATCAGCAGCCGTTGCCTGCACCACCGGCCACACCGCCCGGCACATCTTCCAGTGCATGTGTCGCGCCGTAGCAGGCTTTGTGGCAAGTTAGGTTTTAAATTGAAAAGCAGCAGACGACCGGCGTCTGCTGCTTTGCGCAAGACCTAGTCGAGATTTGCCGTGCAACCACGTTCACCTTCCCCCGCCCTTCGTTTCCGTCCGGCCTTTGGCCTGGGCAATCCACACCTGCAAACCCTGTGGGGTCCGTTGTGGCGTAAAACCGTTCATCTTGATCGCCAGCGTGAACGCCTGTGGCTTGAAGATGGCGATTTCCTCGACCTCGACTGGCACGGCCCTCACAGTGCCAAAGCTCCGTTGGTATTGGTGCTGCACGGGCTGACCGGTTCCTCGAACTCGCCATACGTTGCCGGCCTTCAAGCCGCGCTCGCCGCGCAAGGCTGGGCCAGTGTCGCCCTGAACTGGCGCGGCTGCTCAGGCGAACCGAATCTGCTGCCGCGCAGTTACCACTCCGGTGCCAGCGAGGACCTCGCCGAAACCATTCGGCACCTGCGCGCCAAACGACCACTGGCGCCGCTGTATGCGGTCGGTTATTCCCTGGGCGGCAATGTGTTGCTCAAGCACCTCGGGGAAACCGGCAACACCAGCGGTGTGTGTGGTGCGGTGGCCGTGTCGGTGCCGTTTCGCCTCGACCAATGCGCCGATCGTATCGGCCAGGGTTTTTCCAGGGTCTATCAGGCGCACTTCATGCGCGAGATGGTCGCCTACATCAAGAACAAGCAAAGGCAATTCCAGCACGACGGACGCGAGGACGGTATGGCCGCACTGGCGGCGCTCGGCTCGCTGGAAAACATGCGCACGTTCTGGGATTTCGATGGCCGGGTGACCGCGCCACTGCACGGGTTCACCGATGCCGAGGATTACTATCGCCGCGCGTCGAGCCGTTACTTTCTCGGCGAGATCCGCACACCGACCCTGATCATTCAAGCGGCGGACGATCCGTTCGTGTTCCCGCATAGTCTGCCGCAAGCCAGTGAACTGTCGGCGACGACTGAATTCCAATTGCTGGCTCGCGGCGGTCACGTCGGATTCGTCGAGGGCTCGTTGCGCCAGCCCGGCTATTATCTGGAAAGGCGCATCCCGCAGTGGCTGGCGGGCCTGACGTCATGATTGATCAGGCTCGCCCCCACAAGGAAGGGCGTGGTAATTACTCGCCGGTAGCGATTCCACGCGAAGGCTCGTTGATCCACTCGCTCCACGAACCGGCATACAACGCCCCCAACGGATAACCCGCCAGGCACAGCGCGAACAGGTTGTGACACGCCGTCACGCCCGAGCCGCAATACGCGACCAGTGCCGACGGCGAACGCTCGCCAAGCCTGGCGGCAAAGCGCTGCTTGAGTTGATCGGCCGGCAGGAACCGACCGTCACCACCCAGATTGTCGGTAAACGCTGCACATTGCGCGCCGGGAATGTGCCCGGCAATCGGGTCGATAGGCTCGACTTCACCCTTGAAACGCGGCAAGGCCCGGGCGTCAAGAAGGGTCAGCGTCGGTTGACCGAGCCGCTGCTGCAATTGCTCGGCGCTGAGCAGTAAGGTCGTGTCCGGCTGGCCGCTGAAACTGCCACGGACAGTGGTCGGTGCATCCAGGCTCAGCGGCAGACCCGCCGCGTGCCAGGCCTTGAGCCCGCCATCGAGAATGAACACGCCATCACGCTTGCCCAGCCACGCCAGCAACCACCACGCTCGGGCCGCATAGGCACCCGGGCCGTCGTCGTACAAAACCACGTCGCTGTCAGCGTTGATGCCCCAGGCTTGCAGACGCTCGACCAGCGCCGCAGGCGCAGGCAACGGATGCCGGCCCGTCACACCCTTGACCACTTTGCCGCTGAGGTCACGCTCAAGATCGGCGAAACTCGCTCCGGCAATGTGCCCCTCGGCGTAGCTGCGCTGACCGTAGTCCGGGTCATCGAGGGCAAAACGACAATCGAGAATCACCAGCCCCGGCTGCTCCTTGCGGACATCCAGTGCGGTAGGGCTGATCAGTTGCGCAATCGACATAACGGGCTCCTGTGGAATTCGACAGAACGGTTTACTTCACGTCCTCAAGGGCCTGGGCCAGCGGTACGTAGAATTCTTCGAACAGTGCATTGACCTGATCGCGCGCCTGCTCGGTGACAAACCCGGCTTCCAGCACCAACACCTGATACACGCCACGTTTGATGGCTTGCTCGCTGAGGTGGTTGGAGTTCTCACGGGTGGTGCACAGAAAGCGTACCCAGGACGTCAGGATGATCCAGGCATTGAGGGTCAGCGATTCAATCTGCACACGGTCCATGTCGAGGATCCCGGCGGCCACGAAACCCTCGTAGATCGCCGCGCCTTGAATCACGCAGCGCTGGGAAAAGCGTCGATAACGGGCCGCCAGTTCCGGATCGCTGTCGAGCAAATGCTCAAGATCGCGGTGCAGAAAACGGTAACGCCACATCGCCGACAGCAGCTCCTTGAGATAGAAGCGCTTGTCTTCGACCGTCGCGGCGCGTCCCTGAGGTGGGCGCAGGAAGCTGTCCACAAGGCTTTCGTACTCACTGAACAACACGGCGATGATCGCCTGCTTGTTGGGGAAGTGGTAGTACAGGTTGCCCGGAGAAATCTCCATGTGAGCAGCAATATGATTGGTGCTGATGCTGCGCTCGCCCTGTTGATTGAACAGTTCGAGGCTGTTCAGCACGATACGTTCGCTGGTTTTTATTCGTGGGGCCATGGCTTGAGCTTTAATTCAGAGTGCGGTGACGGGCATCTTACGACCTATCCGGAAATGGATAAAACAAAGCTGCACAAGGAAGCCATTTGACTTTCTAGAGTACAGACTCTAAAAATTGCCCCATTACAATAATTCCGGAGCCCACTATGACTGCCGATATAGCCTACCTGCAAACGCTGCAACAGCCACTGGAAGCGCTTGATCGGCAGTTCAACGCGCAACGGGCCGCGTATGCCGCCAACCCGATGCCGCCTGCTGCCCAGCGCCAGCAATGGCTCAAGGCCCTGCGCGATGTGCTGAGCGATGAACGTCAGGCCTTGATCGAGGCGATCAGTGCCGACTTCAGCCACCGCAGCGCCGACGAGACCCTGCTGGCCGAATTGATGCCCAGCCTGCACGGCATTCACTACGCCAGCCGCCACCTCAAGGGCTGGATGAAAGCCTCGCGGCGCAAGGTCGGCCTGGCCTTCCAGCCCGCCTCGGCGAAAGTCGTGTATCAGCCGCTGGGCGTGGTTGGCGTCATCGTTCCGTGGAATTACCCGCTGTATCTGGCCATCGGCCCGTTGGTCGGCGCACTGGCGGCGGGCAACCGGGTGATGCTCAAGCTCAGCGAATCGACGCCAGCCACCGGGCTGTTGCTCAAGGCATTGCTGGCGCGAATCTTCCCCGAGGATCTGGTGTGCGTGGTGCTCGGCGAAGCAGATATCGGCGTGGCGTTTTCCCGTTTGCGCTTTGATCATCTGCTGTTTACCGGCGCCACCAGCATCGGCAAGCAGGTGATGCGCGCGGCAGCGCAAAACCTCACCCCGGTCACCCTGGAACTGGGCGGCAAGTCCCCGGCCATTGTCTCCCGTGACGTACCGTTGAAGGATGCGGCCGAACGCATTGCCTTCGGCAAAACCCTCAACGCCGGCCAGACCTGCGTGGCCCCGGATTACGTGCTGGTGCCGCAAGACCGCGTCGGCGCGTTCGTCGAAGCCTATCGCCAGGCCGTGCAGGGCTTTTATCCAACCCTCGCCGACAACCCGGACTACACCGCAATCATCAACGATCGCCAATTGGCGCGGCTCAACGGATACATCAGCGATGCCACCAGCAAGGGCGCCCTGTTGATTCCGTTGTTCGACCAAGGCCAGGGTCGCCGCATGCCACACAGCGTGCTGCTCAATGTCAGCGACGAGATGACCGTGATGCAGGACGAAATTTTCGGGCCGTTGCTGCCGATCGTGCCGTATCAGGATCTGGAGCAGGCATTGGCTTACATCAATCAGCGGCCACGACCTCTGGCTCTTTACTACTTTGGCTACGACAAACGCGAACAGAACCGCGTGCTGCACGAAACCCATTCGGGTGGTGTGTGCCTGAACGATACCTTGCTGCATGTGGCTCAGGATGACATGCCATTCGGCGGCATCGGCGCTTCGGGCATGGGTCACTACCACGGTCGCGAAGGCTTTCTGACGTTCAGCAAAGCCAAAGGCGTACTGATCAAACAGCGTTTCAACGCCGCCAGACTGATTTACCCACCGTACGGAAAATCCATTCAGAAACTGATTCAGAAACTGTTCATCCGCTAATCATTCGTCATCGCCGCCGGGTAATAAAAACAATGCACCCAAGCCTGACTGAAACACCTGCCCTGTCGCGCCGTGGCCTGCTGAAATTCAGCCTCGGCGCCACCGCGTTTCTCGCCACTGCCGGGCTCGGCGCCAGCCTCAGTGGTTGTTCGTCGAGCGTCCCGGCCCAGGGTTTCACTGTTTTGCGCGATGGCGATCTTTTGTTTCTGCGCGCATTGATTCCGGTAATGCTCGACGGCGCCGTGGCCGTCGAGAAGATGCCCGGCGCGGTCGACGGCACGCTCCAGTCGCTGGACTACAGCCTCGATCACCTGTCGCCGGAAATGCTCAAGCTCACCCGGCAGTTGTTCGACGTGCTGGGCATGGCCGTGACGCGCGGGCCCCTCACCGGCATCTGGGGCAGCTGGGAAAACGCCAGCCCTGAAGCAATGCGCCACTTCCTCGACCGGTGGAAAAACAGCGCGTTGAGCCTGTTGCGCATGGGCCACAGCTCGCTTCAGCAAATGGTGATGATGGCCTGGTACACCCGCGCCGAGTCCTGGGCGCATTGCGGTTATCCCGGCCCGCCGACTGTCTGAACCCAAGACGCGCCCTTCGCGGGCAAGCCCGCTGCCACCGAGGACTGCATTTCAATGTGCAAGCGAGCTTGCTCGCGAAGGGGCCCGCTGGAACAACAAAAACAAGAGAGCCTGAACATGCCAGTACCCGACCCGTTCCGCGAAGGCCTCGCCCGAGGCTGGAAAACCTACAACGGCGCACAACTCACGGACGACCTGACCCTCGAAACCGATGTCGCGATCATCGGTAGCGGCGCTGGCGGTGGTACCACGGCAGAAATCCTCAGCGCCGCCGGCTATAAAGTGTTGCTGATCGAAGAAGGCCCGCTGAAAACCAGTTCCGATTTCAAAATGCTTGAAGACAAGGCCTACAGCAGCCTCTATCAGGAAGGCATTGGCCGCATGAGCAAGGACGGCGCGATCACTATCCTGCAAGGCCGGGCGGTCGGCGGTACCACGCTGATCAACTGGACATCGAGCTTTCGCACCCCAGAACCGACCCTCGAACATTGGGCCAAAGAACACAGCGTCAAAGGCCACAGTCCGGCCGAGATGGCGCCATGGTTCGAAAAAATGGAACAGCGTCTCGGCGTCGCTCCGTGGCTGATTCCGCCCAACGCCAACAACGACGTGATCCGTAAAGGCTGTGAACAGCTCGGTTATAGCTGGCACGTTATTCCACGCAACGTGCGCGGCTGCTGGAACCTCGGTTACTGCGGCATGGGCTGCCCGACCAACGCCAAGCAATCGATGATGGTCACGACCATTCCGGCCACCCTGGAAAAGGGCGGAGAGCTGCTTTATCTGGCCCGCGTGCAAAAGCTGTTGATCACCGGCGACAAGGTTTTCGCCCTGCAATGCGTCGCCATGGACGAGCGTTGCGTCGAACCGACCGGGCGCTCCATCACGGTCAAGGCACGGCATTACGTGCTCGCCGGCGGCGGCATCAACAGTCCGGCGCTGCTGCTGCGTTCAGACGCGCCAGACCCACACAAAACCTTGGGCAAACGCACATTCCTGCATTTGGTGAACATGTCCGCCGGGCGCTTCGATGACGTCATCAACCCGTTCTACGGCGCGCCGCAGTCGATTTATTCCGACCATTTCCAGTGGAAGGACGGCGTCACCGGCCCCATGGGCTACAAACTCGAAGTGCCGCCGCTGCAACCGGCGCTCGCGGCCACCCTGCTCGGCGGTTTTGGTCAGGACAACGCGCAGCGCATGGCCGATCTGCCACATACCCACGTCACGCTGGCGCTGCTTCGCGATGGGTTTCACCCCGACAGCAGCGGCGGCAACGTAGAGCTGCGGGGCGACGGCTCGCCAGTGCTCGACTATCAAGTCTCGCCCTATGCCTGGGAGGGGTTGCGCCGGGCCTTCCACAGCATGGCCGAGATCCAGTTCGCCGGCGGCGCCAAAGCGGTGATGCCGATGCACGCCGACGCGCGTTATGTGAAGACCCTAGCCGAGGCCCGTACGTTGATCGATGGCTTGCGCCTTGAGCTGTATCGCACACGGTTGGGCAGCGCCCACGTCATGGGCGGCTGTGCGATGGGCGAAGAGCCGAAAACCGCCGTCGCCGATAGCCTTGGCCGTCATCATCAGCTCACCAATCTGTCGATTCACGACGGCTCGCTGTTCCCCACCAGCATCGGCGCCAACCCGCAGTTGTCGGTATACGGGCTGACGGCACAATTGGCGACGTCCCTCGCCGATCGACTGAAAAACCCATGAAAAACCGGATCATTCCCATCGTCTATAGTGCTTTCTTACCCAACAGGCGACTTGGCCGACCGGGACGGCTGCGATACCATCCGACTCCCCAACGGACTCCCGCCAGGACGACGCGATGAACCGAGTGTTGTACCCAGGTACCTTCGACCCTATTACCAAGGGCCATGGCGATCTGGTCGAACGCGCCTCGCGCCTGTTCGACCATGTGATCATTGCTGTCGCTGCCAGCCCGAAGAAGAACCCGCTGTTCCCGCTGGAACAACGGGTCGAACTGGCTCGCGAGGTCACCAAACACCTGCCGAACGTAGAAGTGGTCGGCTTCTCGACGTTGCTGGCGCATTTCGCCAAAGAGAAGAACGCCAATGTGTTCCTGCGTGGTTTGCGTGCGGTGTCGGACTTCGAATACGAATTCCAGCTGGCCAACATGAACCGTCAATTGGCCCCGGATGTGGAGAGCCTGTTTCTCACCCCGTCCGAGCGTTATTCATTCATTTCTTCGACGCTGGTGCGCGAAATCGCCGCGTTGGGCGGCGATATCAGCAAGTTCGTCCACCCAGCCGTGGCAGACGCCCTGACCCTGCGCTTCAAGAAGTAACGACCGTTCAAACGGCGCCCGCGTGCACTGCGGGCGCCAATGCGGCACAATTGCGCGCATTGATTTATAGCGCCCGGGCCTGCCGCCCCGGCTGGAGTGAGCATGTCCCTGATCATCACCGACGATTGCATCAACTGCGACGTCTGCGAACCCGAGTGCCCAAACGCCGCGATTTCCCAAGGCGAGGAGATCTACGTGATCGACCCGAACCTGTGCACCCAGTGCGTCGGCCACTACGACGAACCGCAGTGCCAGCAGGTTTGCCCGGTGGATTGCATTCCACTGGACGAAGCCCATCCTGAAACTCAAGAACAGTTGATGGAGAAGTACAACAAGATCACCGGCAAGGCCTGATCTGACCGCTTTGTAGCGTTTCTTCGGGCCTCTTCGCGAGCTAGCCCGCTCCCGCACTGGAATGCATTCCAAAGGTGAGAGCGGGCTTGCTCGCGAAAGGACCATCAACAACCGCGCCGAATTCAGAACACCTCACTCGCGCTGCTCAAACCCCTCCCCCGTACACCCCAGACACCGCACAAACGCCGCTTTTGCCGGATCAACCACCAACGCCTGCCCTGCATCGCCTATCCCGCCACCCAGCGCGGTAAACGGCAACGACACAACAAACACGCCCGCCCCGATGACCGTCGCCACGACCAACAAAGGTCGGGCAATCAGCAAGTCGCCGATCATGGCGTAGGCCGATGGGTTCTGGAGGGTGTAGCGCGGATCACCGCTGCCGTTTTCCGTGGCTTGAACAGCCAGGCTGGAACACAGCAGCAATGCGACAAGGAGCACTTGCGAGGATTTCATGGCACGATCCTTCGGGCTGAACAGTGAGACAACTCACTATAGACCGTGGGATTTTTTCAGCTTCCTGCTTCAGGTCTGGCAGCGCGGACAGAAAACACTGGCACGCTGACCAAGCTTCACTTCACGCAGCCCGGTGCCGCAGACCTTGCAGTGTTCACCGCCGCGACCATAGACAAACAGTTCCTGCTGGAAATAGCCCGGCTGCCCGTCACCGCCGATGAAATCGCGCAACGTGGTACCGCCACGTTCGATGGCGGCGGCGAGGATGCGTTTGATCTCGATCGCCAGTTTCAGATAACGCCCACGGGATATGCCACCGGCCTCGCGGCGCGGGTCGATCCCTGCGGCAAACAGCGCTTCGGTCGCGTAAATATTGCCGACCCCGACCACCACCGCGTTGTCCATGATGAACGGCTTGACCGCCATCGAACGCCCGCGTGACAACTGGAACAGCCGCTCGCCATCGAACAGATCGGTCAAGGGCTCAGGCCCGAGACGAATCAGCAACTCGTGATTGAGCGGATCGTTGCTCCACAGCATCGCGCCGAAACGCCGTGGATCGGTGTAGCGCAAGGCCAGGCCCGACTCCAGCTCGATATCGACATGCTCGTGCTTGAGCGCCGGCAAACCGACCTCGACCAGGCGCAAATTGCCTGACATGCCCAAATGGCTGATCAACGTGCCGACTTCGGCATTGATCAGCAGATACTTGGCCCGCCGCTCGACCAACACGATGCGCTGCCCGGACAGGCGCACATCGAGGTCTTCGGGAATCGGCCAGCGCAGCCGGCGGTCACGCACGATCACCCGGCTGACGCGCTGGCCCTCCAGGTGCGGGGCAATGCCCCGGCGGGTGGTTTCGACTTCGGGCAGTTCAGGCATGGTGTCCTCGAATCAACGCGCGCCGAGGTCGCGGATCGTTTGTTTGAGCGTTTCGAAGTCGTAGTCCGACAGCCCCATGTAATCGAGAATCATCGGACCGATGCTTTCCCACTCGTAGTCTTCGGTCTGGTTGCCCAGCACCCGGTACGAAGCGCAGATGTGCTCGGCCATCTTGAGGATCGCCAGCAGGTTTTTCATCTGATTGTCGTGCGACGACTCATCCCTGAAGATCGCCAAGGCATTGTGGTGATTGGCGATTGACGCGCTGACATGCTCCGGCAGACGCCAGGATTTGGCGGTGTAATAACCGACCACCGCATGATTGGTGTTGAACTCTCTGTTTTCAGTGTCCACCACCCGACATTCGGCACTGGCATTGGCGTAAGCCTTTTCCAGTACCGACATGTAATGGGGGAAGCGCTGCAGCATCAACGGCACACCGCAATCGTGAAACAGGCCCAAGGCATAGGCCTCGTCACTGGCCTGAATGCCGATGCGCTTGGCCAGCGTCAGGCAAGTCATCGCCACATCCTGGGCGGTATCCCAGAAACGATTGAGCGTGACGATGGTGTCGTCGTTCAGCTCGCCCTTGATCGACTGCGCGTTGATCAGATTGACGATCGAACGGCTGCCCAGCAGATTCACCGCGCGCTGGATCGAAGTGATCTTGTTGCTCAAGCCGTAATA
This sequence comes from Pseudomonas sp. RA_15y_Pfl2_54, assembly GCF_963971015.1. Lineage (NCBI taxonomy): Bacteria > Pseudomonadati > Pseudomonadota > Gammaproteobacteria > Pseudomonadales > Pseudomonadaceae > Pseudomonas > Pseudomonas sp. RA_15y_Pfl2_54. The sequence continues at coordinate 24,035 of NZ_CAXAPN010000032.1, read as the reverse complement.
CGGCGAGTTGACAATTTTCAGCAGCGAGCCGGACAGGCCGGGATCCTGGGAGATCAGTCTGGCGATCACCTCCAGGTCCGGATCGGGCATGTACTGCTCCATTTGCAGATCCACCATGATCTGCGGCTGCGCGGGCACGCTGATGCCTTGCAGGGATTGTTGAATCTGTTCGGTGGTCAGCTCTTGGGACATAAGTACACACTCTGGGACAGGCGGCGATTCTAACGCTTAAAAACCGCAAGACGACACCTCGGTGGGCATTTGTCAGGAACTTTCATTCAAGCCCTGGCTTCGGACTTTTTGATACCGACCGGATAATCGAAACCCGCTCGGTGGCAAATTCGCGGCTCTCGAAGGCGCATCGGCGTTTCATCGCTCATCAAACCCGACATAACTCGCAACACGGTATACTCCCGCTCTTTTTTCCGGAGCGACGTCATGTCCCTGCCTAGCTTGCGCCTCAAAGCCAACGCCGACCGTCGCCTGCGCGCCGGTCACTTGTGGGTCTACAGCAACGAAATCGACGTGACCGCCACGCCACTGCATGGCTTCAATGCCGGCGATCAGGCCATCCTCGAAGCGGCGGGTGGCAAGCCGCTGGGCATCGTGGCAATGAGCCCGAACAACCTGATCTGCGCCCGACTGCTGTCGCGCGACATCAAGGTAGCACTGGACAAATCGCTGCTGGTGCACCGCCTGAACGTGGCTCTGTCCCTGCGCGAGCGTCTGTTCGACAAGCCGTTCTATCGGTTGGTCTACGGCGATTCCGACCTGCTCCCAGGCCTGGTGGTCGACCGTTTCGGCGACATCCTGGTCGTGCAGATCGCCTCGGCGACCATGGAAGCGCATAAAGAGGACGTGATCGCCGCACTGACTCAAGTGCTCAAGCCAAGCGGCATTCTGTTCAAGAACGACTCCGCCGCCCGTGACGCCGAAGGCCTCAACCGCTACGTCGAAACGGTATTCGGCCTGGTGCCGGAGTGGGTGGCACTGGAAGAGAACGGCGTGAAGTTCGAAGCCCCGGTCATTCAAGGCCAGAAAACCGGCTGGTTCTACGATCACCGCATGAACCGCGCACGCCTGGCGCCTTACGCCAAAGGCAAACGCGTCCTCGACCTCTATAGCTACATCGGTGGCTGGGGCGTGCAGGCTGCAGCGTTCGGCGCCAGCGAAGTGTTCTGCGTCGATGCCTCGGCCTTTGCCCTTGACGGTGTCGAGCGCAACGCCGCGTTGAACGGCTTCGCCGACAAAATGACCTGCATCGAAGGTGACGTTTTCGAAGCCTTGAAAGAGCTCAAGGCCAGTGAAGAACGCTTCGACGTGATCGTGGCCGACCCGCCGGCGTTCATCAAACGCAAGAAAGACATGAAAAACGGTGAAGGCGCCTACCGTCGCCTGAACGAACAAGCCATGCGCCTGCTCAACAAGGACGGCATCCTGGTCAGCGCTTCGTGCTCGATGCACCTGCCGGAAGATGACCTGCAAAACATCCTGCTGACCAGTGCACGTCACCTGGATCGCAACATCCAGTTGCTGGAGCGCGGCGGCCAAGGCCCGGATCACCCGGTACACCCGGCGATCAACGAAACCCGCTACATCAAGAGCATCACCTGCCGCCTGCTGCCTAACAGCTGATCAATGCGGATGACGGGGAGCCAGCAGGCTCCCCGTTTGCTTTACGCCTGCCCCTGGCGAACTCTGCGTCACCTCTACGTCAACAATCACGACTTCCTACACGGACTTTCCTACTAACGTGAAGGATATTTCCTTACGCCCTTAAATTATTGAAAAACACCCTACAAAGTCCAACTCCAGCTAAAGATAGTTCCGACAAAATTACTGGAACATTCCTACTTAATATCCACTTGCCAATATTCCATTACAAACTATTATGAAGTTGTCACCACGAGGTGACTTCAACTATCAACGAACAAGGAGTTCACATCATGAAAAGCATTTCTCTGGAAACCAACAAAATCGCAAACCTGGCTTTTCTGGTTGCACCTAAAGCCCGCTAAGTGAGTCAGGACGCCGTGGAGTGCCGGCAACGCGGCGTCCTTTCGACTTTATCCAGAGTGAATGAATACCATGCACATAAACCCTTATCTATTTATATTGCCGCGCTCGCCCGGACAAATAGTCTGGAACTACAAAGAGCACACCCAACATGAACTTGACCTGAACTATTCGACCCGCCTTGCACAACTAATAAACAACCCAGACCTCTTCGACCCACACAACATAATAGACACGCAACTATTAAGCGCCGGCATTCTAACCGTTTCAAAAATAGACAACCCGCCATGGGGTTGGGATGAACTGTCGAAGATCTATCACATCGGCACTCAAAACATTCCCTGCGAACACAGCCCGCAGAATATTCATGAGTGGTCCAGGCTATATCTGGCGCACTGCAACGAAGTATTGGCCACCCCGGCTCCCGCAACAGACCGGCCCATGCATGTGGCCGGACAGCGCATCGCTTTGCCCCTCCCGCGCAGTTTGAACGACGACAGCCTGAGTAACGCACTGCTCCAGCGCAAAACCTGTCGCTCCTACACCGGCGCAGCGATGACGCTCGATGACGTCGGCACCCTGCTTTACCTTTCTCTCGGTTACCTCCATGAGCGCGACCTCAATCGCGACGACAGCATTGCCCAAGACCTTGGCGCACGCCGCAGCAGTCCGTCCGGTGGTGGCCTGAATGCATGCGAAGGGTTTCTGCTGGTGCGCAACGTCGACGACCTGGAGCCCGGCATTTACGCCTACCACCCTGCCGAACACACCATTAGCCGGGTCAATCCCTTGCCTCAACCGGCGCTGGGCGACTTGCTGGGCGGCCAGCACTTCATCAACAACCTGCCGCTGGGATTGTTCATCACCGCTCGATTCGATCGGCTCTGGTGGAAGTACGAGCACTCACGCGCCTATCGCATGGCATTCATTGAGGCGGGTCATCTGTCGCAGACCTTTCAACTGATCGCCACAGCACTGGGTCTCAACACCTGGTTGACCGGTGCATTTGCCGACAAGCAGGTCGAAACGCTCCTCAAAATCGAGGGAAGCGCTGAACAACCTTTGTTCTTTGTTGGCTGCGGAGAAAGCAACGGGCAGGTGATGTGCCAGGAAATGCGCGATCTCTTGCGCGAGGTACAAGCATGACCCTCCCTATCCCGGATTCGAACGAAGTACCGGTGTCATGGGCGCTTAAATTCACCCTGGGGGATTGGGACAGCCGCGCCTCGGTACGCAGCAGTACCCACGACTATCAATTGCCGGACGACGTGCTGCAGCAACTGCAAACCCGCTACTGGTTTCCACCGGCCTTTTTGCCTTATCTGGCCCACCCGGCCATCGAGGCCGCCGGACGCGAAGTGCAACACCGACTGACGGCCAACCATCTGGTGCACTTTCTCGATTACACCACCCTGCTCGAACATCGCATCGTCAATCGCGCGGTTGAGGTCATCGTTCATCGGGAACTGCCTATCTACGTGCCTCTGCCAATGAAACACGCGGCGCTGCAACTTTATACCGACGAGGGCTACCACGCGTTGTTCTCCAATCGTCTCGCGGAGCAGATCGCCGGGTTCTACGGGATGAGCGCACGTCCGGCGATTCCGAAGCGGATCACTCGCATGAACGCACTGATCGTCCGCACCCCGCAGAAGCACCGTGCACTGGCATGGCTTCTGCTTGGCTTCGTCTCGGAGACCATCATTGCCCGGGAGCTGCTGGACGTCTGTCGCGACAGTCTGGTGTCCAGCGTGAACGACATGCTGCGCGATCACCTGGCCGACGAAGCCCGCCACAGCCGCTACTTTGCCGAAGTGTTCCATTACTTCTGGCTTTCGATGAACAGTCGCCAGCGCACGTTTGCAAGCAGAACGCTGCTGGAGATCATCGGGCTTTTCTTCGAGGTCGACGAACGCTGGCTGCAACAGAGCCTGCGCGGTGCGGGCATTGCCGACAGCGACGTGATGGACATTGTCGCCAGCATGGCAACGGTGCAGGCCAACCGCGCGCGCGCACGTTCAGGCTCCATCGCTACGCTGGATGCACTGCGCAAGGCCGGATTTTTCGCAACGCCCCATAACCAGACACTTTTTGCCAAGGCAGGACTGATCGATGGATAACGGAAAGTACGCGGTAATCACACGCCAGCGTCGCGGGGCTGTCGGCCTTTTACTGGCCATGGTGCTGCTGGGCGTGTTTCCACTGGATGTCCTGCTTCCATCATTTCCGGCACTGGCGGCGCATTTCCGCAGCACACCGGCGGACATCGCGCTTTCAATCAGTCTGTTCGCCGTGGGCATCGCATTTGCCCAGTTGTTGATCGGCCCGCTATCCGATGTGATCGGACGCAAGGGCTTGTTGCTCGCCGGTATGAGCGTATCGATGCTCGGCGCCCTCGGTTGCGTGTTGACCGGCGACTACACGCTGTTCCTGATATTCCGGGTGGTGCAGGCACTGGGTTGCGGCTGTTTTGTGCTGTCCCAGGCACTGGTGCAGGACCTGTTCGAAGGCGAGGAGCGTGATCGCTTGCGTATTCTGATGGTCACCGCCACCGGGATTTTTATCTCCGTGTCGCCGCTGGCCGGCACCTTTCTGCAAGCCACCCTTGGCTGGCGCGGCAGTTTCGGGGTGTTCATCGCGCTGTCCGCCACGGTGCTGATCAAGGCATGGCTGTTTCTGGAGAACACTCGCCCTGTCGTCAGCGGCACGCACCCGGGTTTCCTCAAGGCCTATCGACGGGTGCTGGGAGATTTCGACTTTGTCGGCTACTGGCTGATTTCAGCCTTCGCATTCGCCTGTCATTTCTCCTTTATCGTGATTTCCCCACTGATCTTCATGGATCAACTGCAACTGTCGGCCTATGATTTTTCGCTGATCCTGCTGGTGTACGGCGCTGCGTATGTCGTCGGTGGCATCATCGCCACCGTACTGAACCGACGCATCACGCCGGGCCGGCAGATCATCACCGGGCTGAGTCTGATCCTGCTGTCAGGTTTGGTGATGCTTTATCTGGCGGCCAACCATGCACTGGCCCCAGCCACCGTTCTGATTCCGATGCTGATCTGCACGGCCGGCACCACCATCGCACGACCGGCAGCCACCTCGCGGGCCATGGGCCTGTTTCCCGAAAACGCCGGCACGTCGGCTTCGGCTGGCAGCACGATCATTTTCATTTGCGGCGGAATAATCAGTGCATTGATCAGCCTGAGCCCGGCCAACCTGCAATCCACGCTGGGTTACTGCTTTGTTTTGCTCAGTGGCGTGGCTCTGGCGTTGAACAGGGGGGTGAGCCGCCGCGCCAACATGCTCAAGATCAACACGACCGCGCAACCGGATGGCGAATAATCCTGCCAGTCGTCATCCCGCAACCGCCGCTGGCACTGCAACAACACTTTGCGCCATTCCCTCCAGACGCCAGCGGTGTAGAATCGCCAGATTCATCGCCATTCATCCCCCGGCGGGTTTATGAGCTCAGGCTGAGACCAGCGGCGATCCCGCAACGTCATCGGCCACTTCCAGACACACGGCCATTACCGGGTGTTCCAGACGTCAATAGAAGCTCACTTCCCCTTTGATACCTGATTAGCCGCCCGGAGTGCTTCAATGCCTGATTACCGTTCGAAAACATCCACCCACGGCCGCAACATGGCCGGCGCCCGCGCACTGTGGCGCGCCACCGGGATGAAAGATGACGACTTCAAAAAGCCGATCATCGCCATTGCCAACTCGTTCACCCAGTTCGTGCCGGGCCACGTGCACCTCAAAGACCTGGGCCAACTGGTCGCTCGCGAGATCGAACGCGCCGGTGGCGTAGCGAAAGAATTCAACACCATCGCGGTGGATGACGGTATCGCCATGGGTCACGACGGCATGCTCTATTCGCTGCCGAGCCGTGAAATCATCGCCGACTCCGTCGAATACATGGTCAACGCCCACTGTGCCGACGCCATCGTGTGCATTTCCAACTGCGACAAGATCACTCCGGGCATGCTGATGGCCGCCCTGCGCCTGAACATTCCGGTGATCTTCGTTTCCGGCGGCCCGATGGAAGCCGGCAAAACCAAACTCGCGTCCCACGGCCTCGACCTCGTCGACGCCATGGTGATTGCCGCCGACTCCAGCGCTTCTGACGAGAAGGTTGCCGAGTACGAGCGCAGCGCCTGTCCGACCTGCGGTTCCTGCTCCGGCATGTTTACCGCCAACTCGATGAACTGCCTGGTGGAAGCCCTGGGCCTGGCATTGCCGGGCAACGGTTCGACCCTGGCCACCCACAGCGATCGCGAACAACTGTTCCTGCAGGCCGGCCGCACCATCGTCGAGTTGTGCAAGCGTTACTACGGCGACAACGATGAGGCGGTATTGCCGCGCAACATCGCCAACTTCAAGGCGTTCGAGAACGCGATGATGCTCGACATCGCCATGGGCGGTTCGACCAACACCATCCTGCACTTGCTGGCAGCCGCTCAGGAAGCCGAGATCGATTTCGACCTGCGCGACATCGATCGTCTTTCGCGCAGCGTTCCACAACTGTGCAAAGTTGCGCCGAACATCCAGAAGTACCACATGGAAGACGTGCACCGCGCCGGCGGTATCTTCAGCATCCTCGGTTCTCTGGCCCGTGGCGGCCTGTTGCACACCGATCTGCCGACCGTACACAGCCGCAGCATGGAAGAAGCCATCGCCAAGTGGGACATCACCCAGACCACCGATGAGGCCGTGCACCACTTCTTCAAGGCAGGCCCGGCGGGCATTCCAACCCAGACTGCGTTCAGCCAGTCGACCCGTTGGGAAACCCTGGATGACGACCGTGAAAATGGCTGCATCCGCAGTTTCGAACACGCCTACTCGAAAGAGGGTGGCCTGGCCGTGCTGTACGGCAACATCGCGATGGACGGCTGCGTGGTGAAAACCGCCGGTGTCGACGAGTCGATCCATGTGTTTGAAGGCAACGCGAAGATCTTCGAAAGCCAGGACAGCGCCGTGCGCGGCATCCTCGCCGACGAAGTGAAAGAAGGCGACATCGTCATCATTCGCTACGAAGGTCCGAAAGGCGGCCCGGGCATGCAGGAAATGCTCTACCCGACCTCGTACCTGAAATCCAAAGGCCTGGGCAAAGCCTGCGCCTTGCTCACCGACGGCCGATTCTCCGGCGGCACTTCGGGCCTGTCCATCGGCCACGCTTCGCCAGAAGCCGCTGCTGGCGGTGCGATCGGTCTGGTGCGCGATGGCGACAAAGTGCTGATCGACATTCCGAACCGCTCGATCAATCTGTTGGTCAGCGACGAAGAACTGGCGGCTCGCCGGGTCGAGCAGGACAAAAAAGGCTGGAAACCTGTGGAAGTGCGTCCACGCAAAGTGACCACCGCGCTCAAGGCTTACGCCCTGCTGGCGACCAGTGCCGACAAAGGTGCTGTGCGTAACAAGGCGATGCTTGACGGGCTGTAAGCGTCAATCGCAGGAACAAAAATGCCTCGCCAAGTGCGAGGCATTTTTTTGTCTGGCCAGATTCCCCAGACACTGAAGATCAAAACTGTGGGACTGTCAGTGCACCCGGAATCCGGGCGCCCACAGAAGATCGGGGCTTACTGGATGTCTTCGGGTTTGACGATCACCCAGTTCTTGTCTGCCGTCACCGGCAACCCTTCCTTGGCCTGCGCCGCAGCGTGCTTGGCCATCATGCCGTTCAACTGCGTCATGTATTTGTCTTTGCGGTTGATCCACAAGTGAATGCCGCCCTTGGCCACGTCGACATCGTGGAACAGCATGTAACCGTCACTGGTAGGGGTGTCGCCGCCCACCAATACTGGTTTTTTCCACTCGTCGATGTAAGTCAGAATGGCGGCGTGCTTGCCGGCCATCCACGTCGCCGGGGTCCACAGGTATGGCGTCAGTTCGAGGCCGAGGTTGGCCTTCTCGTCATATTTGCCGGCGGTGATCTGCTTGCGCGCGGTGGTCAGTTCGTTGGTCTCGCGGTTCTTCAGCATCGTCGTCACGCCAATCACGTTCTGTGGTTTGACGTTGTAGCCGTACTTCGGATCGGCGGCGACCATGCGCACCAGTTCTTCAGACGCGGCGGTCATCACATAGACCTCGATGCCGTTCTCCATCAGCTTGTTGTAGAGCTCTTGCTGCCCGGTGAAGATTTTCGGCGGATTGACGTCGAGCGTCTTGACCACATCGCCGTCGTAATAAGTCGCCGGCACGGGTTTGCCCGAAGCCATCAGCTCATCGACGTAGCCTTTGAGTTCCTTGAGGGTGAAGCCGGAGAACACCTGCGCCACCCACGGGTAGCAGACCATGTCGTCGACTTCGCAGAGGCGATAGTAGTAACTGAACAGGCTTTCCTTGTGGTCGGCGGTGTCCTTGAACGGAATCAGTTTCAGGGAGGGGTCGAGTTTGTCGCGGGTGATCAGGCCCTTGTTTTCCATGAACGGCAACAAGGACTCTTCCAGGTCATAGCGGTAACTGGTGTTGTCCATGTCGAACACCGCGTAGTTACCTTTGTTGGCATTGGCGGCAATCATCGCGTCCAGCGCCTTGGCCTGATCGGCTGGCCAGTGTTTCAAATCGGTGGCGAATGCCTGACCGGCCAGGCCCAACCCCACAGTCAGTGCGACAGCCAGAAATTTCGGTGCAAACTTCATAAGCCCTTCTCCCTGATCAAAGAGACCGACGGTAACAAATAAGTGTGACCGTTTTCATCTGTCAGCGACCGTCCACGTCTCCATCACGCCAGATGCATTCCCCAGAGCGACGCCTACTTATTCCAAAAGCGACTATTACCCTGCGTTTTCGGTATTAATTCATTTGAAATCAAACTGTTAGGCTTGCCGGTTCGCAGCAGCCCCGCAAGGCTGCTGGCAAAGTCTTTCCTGGAGTTCTCATGAATCTACCGTTGATTCTCAACCTGCTGGTGTTCCTCGCCCTGCTCTTGGGTCTGGCACAAACCCGCCGCACCCATTGGAGCCTGGCGAAAAAAGTCCTGCTCGCGCTGGTGCTCGGCGTCACGTTCGGTATAGCTCTGCACGCCGTTTACGGGGCGGGCAATCCAGTGCTGAAAGCCTCGATTGGCTGGTTCGATCTGGTCGGCAACGGTTATGTGCAGTTGCTGCAAATGATCGTCATCCCGCTGGTGTTCGCTTCGATCCTCAGCGCGGTGGCCCGCCTGCACAACGCCTCGTCGCTGGGCAAGATCAGTTTCCTGACCATCGGCACGCTGCTGTTCACCACCGCGATTGCGGCGCTGGTCGGTATCGGCCTGACCAACCTGTTCGGCCTCAGCGCCGAAGGTCTGGTGGCCGGCACCCAGGAAATGGCCCGTCTGCAAACCATTCAGACCGACTACGCCGGCAAGGTCGCCGAACTGAATGTGCCGCAACTGCTGCTGTCGTTCATCCCGCAGAACCCGTTCGCCGATCTGGCGCGGGCCAAACCGACTTCAATCATCAGCGTGGTGATTTTCGCCGCGTTCCTTGGTGTCGCCGCGCTGCAACTGCTCAAGGATGACGTCGAGAAAGGTCAGAAAGTGATCAACGCCATCGACACCCTGCAAGCCTGGGTGATGCGCCTGGTGCGCCTGGTGATGAAGCTGACCCCGTACGGTGTACTGGCGCTGATGACCAAAGTGGTGGCTGGCTCCAACCTGCAAGACATCATTAAACTCGGCAGTTTCGTGGCGGTGTCGTACCTCGGTCTGGGCCTGATGTTCGTCGTTCATGGCCTGCTGGTGTCGGCGGCCGGGATCAACCCGCTGCGTTTCTTCCGCAAGATCTGGCCGGTGCTGACGTTTGCATTCACCAGCCGTTCCAGTGCAGCGAGCATTCCGCTGAGCATCGAAGCGCAGACCCGCCGTCTGGGCATTCCACAATCGGTAGCCAGTTTTGCCGCATCGTTCGGCGCGACCATCGGCCAGAACGGCTGCGCAGGCCTGTACCCGGCGATGTTGGCGGTGATGGTAGCGCCGACCGTAGGCATCAACCCGCTGGATCCGCTGTGGATCGCGACGCTGGTGGCGATTGTGACCCTGAGTTCGGCCGGTGTGGCGGGCGTAGGTGGCGGTGCGACGTTTGCCGCGCTGATCGTGCTGCCGGCGATGGGCTTGCCGGTGTCACTGGTGGCCTTGCTGATTTCGGTTGAGCCGCTGATCGACATGGGGCGTACAGCGTTGAACGTGAGTGGAGCAATCACCGCCGGTGCGATTACCAGTCAGGTGATGCAGCAGACCGATAAAGCACTGCTCGATGCCGATGAGCACGCGGAGCTTGCTCAGGCTTAAGTTATTCTTTGCCTGACCTGCCCTCTTCCACATTGGATTTGTGTCGATCACAGATCCAATGTGTGTGGGCTTGCTCCGGGCGGCGTTCCGACGAAGCTCTTAAGCTTTTTCCCAGACCTCGAAGGTGTACGCCGGTTTGTCGCCCTCGGCCGCATTCGGCACATTCGACACCAGCTTCCACTGGTTAAGATCGAACGCCGGAAACCACGCATCGCCTTCCGGGCTCAGCGCCACACGGGTCAGGTACAGACGATCCGCCTGCGCCAACCCTTGCGCATACAACTGCGCGCCGCCAATCAGCATCAGTTCATCGACGCCCTGTTCCTTCGCCCATTGCTCGGCGCGAACCACCGCGGCTTCGAGTGATGGATAAACCTCAGCGCCTTCCAACACCAGATCGGCCTGACGACTGACCACGATGTTCAAGCGCCCGGGCAGCGGACGACCGAGGGAATCCCAGGTCTTGCGCCCCATGATGATCGGCTTGCCGAGGGTCGTGGCCTTGAAGTATTTGAAGTCCCCCGGCAGGTGCCAGGGCATGCTGTTATCGACGCCGATCACACGGTTCTCACCGAGGGCTGCGATCAGGCTTAAGGGGAGTATTTTAGTCATGCCGGCGAGGATACCAGAGCCTCGCTTGACCCGATAAGCGCCACAGCGGTTATGCTCACGGCTCAATTGAGCGACGGGATGCCGCGTGACACAACTGACTCCACTGCAAAACCTCTGGTTGACCGAAACCGTGCGCCTGCGCGAAGAACACGCGGGGCCTCTGGATGATCTGGAAGCCAATCGTCTGGCCCGCGCGGCTGGCGGTGATTTGCCGAGCCGTATTCAACGCCGTGCCTTGTGGCTGGCCGAGCGTGACGGGCTGACCAACGCACTCAAGCACTGGCTGCAAGGCGCGCGTCTGGCGCTGCTGTTAATGGTGGTGCTGGCCTGCGTGACCGGTGCCGGCATGGCGTTTTCCACGCTGGGTGACGGCACGCGCCCGGTGAATATTTTCTGGGCGTTGGGTACGTTGCTCGGGGTGAATCTGATTTTGCTGTTGAGTTGGGCGCTGGGACTGTTGTTCGCCGGGGAACATGGCGCCGCACTCGGCCGGCTCTGGCTTTGGCTCAGCGAAAAATTCGCCCGTGACGCCAAAGCCGCGCAGTTGCCCCCAGCGTTGCTCGTCTTGTTGCAACGCCAAAAACTCAATCGTTGGGCGATCGGCACGCTGGTCAATGGCCTGTGGCTGCTGATCATGCTCAGCGCTTTGAGCATGCTGGTGTTGATGATGGCTGCCCGGCGCTATGACTTCATTTGGGAAAGCACGCTGTTAGGCGCCGACTTCTTCGCCGCCCTGACGGATGCGTTGACGGTCATTCCCCATGCCTTGGGTTGGAGTGCGCCGCGCGTCGACATGATTCGCGTGACGCTGGACACCGACTACAACCGTGCGTTGGTTCGCCAGTGGTGGGCCATCTGGCTGGTGGGCGCGGTGCTGATCTATGGCGTCTTGCCGCGTCTGATACTGATGTTGTTCTGCCGCTGGCGCTGGAAACGGGGACGTGACCGCTTGCGTCTGGACCTGAACCTGCCCGGCTACGCGCAATTGCGCGAACGCCTGATGCCGACCAGCGAACGCCTGGGCGTCACCGACGCCGCGCCTGAGCAATTGCACCGCGTCGAAAGCAGCGTCAGCGAACACGCCAGCGAAGGCGCATTGCTGGTGGCGATCGAACTCGACGAGCAACGCCCATGGCCGCCGGCGCTGCCGAAAAACGTCAGCAACGCCGGCATCCTCGACAGCCGCGAATCACGCAACAAACTGCTCGAACAACTCAGCCGCTTCCCCCCGGCACGTCTGGTTATCGCTTGCGATCCACGGCGCTCGCCGGATCGCGGCAGCCTCGCGCTGATCGCCGAACTGGCGCGCAACGCCAGCGCCACCCGCGTCTGGCTGCTGCAAGCGCCGCCCGGTGAAGCGCTGGACGCCGAACGCCTCGGCGACTGGCACATCGCACTGCAACAGTTGGAACTACCCTTTGCTGATTGCGCGCCGTTGAACTGGCTGGAGAGCGGTCATGACTGATGCCTTCAAAGCGCCGCTGAAACTCGCCGTGGTCGGCCACACCAACGTTGGCAAGACTTCGCTGTTGCGCACGCTGACCCGCGATGTCGGTTTCGGCGAAGTCTCGCATCGACCGAGTACCACCCGGCATGTCGAGGGCGCGCGGCTGTCGGTGGACGGCGAGCCGTTGCTCGACCTCTACGACACGCCGGGGCTGGAAGACGCCATCGCCCTGCTGGATTTTCTCGAACGTCTGGAACGCCCCGGCGAACGCCTCGACGGCCCGGCGCGGCTGGCGCGGTTTCTCGACGGCAGCGAGGCGCGCCAGCGTTTCGAACAGGAAGCCAAAGTGTTGCGGCAACTGCTCGCCTCCGACGCCGGTTTGTATGTGATCGACGCCCGCGAGCCGGTGCTGGCCAAGTACCGCGATGAACTGGAAGTGTTGGCCAGTTGCGGCAAACCGCTGCTGCCGGTGCTCAATTTCGTCAGCAGCGCCAACCACCGCGAACCGGATTGGCGTGACGCGTTGGCGCGTCTTGGTCTGCATGCGCTGGTGCGTTTCGACAGCGTGGCGCCACCCGAGGATGGTGCGCGACGGCTGTATGAAAGCCTCGCCTTGTTGCTGGAAAACGCCCGGCCGCAACTGGAACGCTTGATTGCAGATCAGCAGGCACAGCGACTCGCCCGGCAGCACAGTGCAGCGCGGTTGATTGCCGAATTGCTGATCGACTGCGCCGCGTGCCGCCGCAGCGTGGTCAGCGAAGCCGAGCAGGAACAGCAAGCCATCAGCGAACTGCGCAAGGCTGTGCGCCAGCGCGAACAGAAGTGCGTCGAAGCGCTGCTCAAGCTGTATGCGTTTCGCCCGCAGGATGCGGCGGCGAGTGATCTACCGTTGCTCGATGGCCGCTGGGGCGATGACCTGTTCAACCCGGAAACCTTGAAGCAACTCGGTGTGCGTGTGGGGGGCGGGATCGCTGCCGGGGCAGCCGCCGGGGCTGGCGTGGATTTGCTGGTGGGCGGCATCACCCTCGGCGCGGCGGCATTGGCCGGGGCAATTGCTGGCGGTGCGCTGCAAACGGCGCGCAGTTATGGCAGTCGCTTGCTCGGCAAGATCAAAGGCCAGCGCGAGTTGACGGTGGATGATGCCGTGTTGCGGCTGTTGGCGTTGCGCCAGCGCCAGTTGCTGCTGGCCCTGGATCAGCGCGGGCATGCGGCGCTGGACGCGGTTCAGGTTGCCGCACCGCAGGACAAAACCTGGCGACAGGGCAAGTTGCCGGAGGCGCTGAGCAAGGCGCGGGCGCATCCGCAATGGTCGTCGCTCAACCCGCATGCGAAGTTGAATCAGGCGCAGCGGCAGGAGCAAATTGAGTCTTTGGCTGAGGATTTGTAGCGCCTGAGCCGGCCTCTTCACGAGCAAGCCCGCTCCCACAGAAAAACGCATTCCCCCGGGCTTGCTCGCGAATGAAGGTCTTGTGACCTGCCATCAAATGTCCCCCAGCAACTGCGCGACATTGCGCTCGGCCATGGCCGGACCGACGCTCATGCCGACGCCGGTGTGCATCAGCGCCACACTCAGCCCCGGTGCCGGGCGCAGGAACGAAAACGGCCCCGGCCCACGGGCGCCATAGACACCCTGCCAGCGCTCGATCACTTGCACCTTGCAGCCGAGGGTGTGTTCGGCCAGTTCGAGCATCCAGGTGTCGACTTGCTCGGCGTTGAACGGCGACGGATCGCTGCCGTAGTGGTGCGAATCGCCGATGATCAACTCGCCATACGGTGTCGGACTGATCAACAGGTGAATGCCGTTTTCATGCAGGTGCGGTTGTTCGCGCAGGATCTGCGCCTGCACCGCCGCCGCTTCCGGCAAGTCGGCGAAGGCGCCGTAGTGCACGCCGCTCAACCCCGTGAGCAAGGCGTGTTGCAGGTTCAGGTCGACGTGCGGTTTGGCGCGGAGCATTTGCAGGCGGCAGATTTGCGGGTCGAGCGTGGCAATCGGTTCGGCCAGCAGCGTCTGATAATCATGGCCGGAGCAGACGATGATCTGTTTGGCGGTGAACGAACCGGCCGTGCTGTGCAGACGCCCCGGCTCCACATCGCGCACCAGCGTCGAGAAATGAAATTCGACGCCGAGGTCGCGGCGCAGGTAATCGATCAATGCTGGAATCGCTTCACGCGAATACAACTGTTGATCGTCCCTCCCGTGCAAGGCTGCACGGTGATGGCTGAACTGACCGCTGTAGAGGTCGCGCAACGCGGCGCCGCGCAACAAGTCGACGTTGTAACCGTTTTCCACGGCGCGGCCGGCGCAAAAGGCTTCGAGCAGGTGTTCTTCAGCTTCAGTGCGGGCAAACAGGTACGAGCCGTTACGCTTGATTTGCAGGCCGGCGAGCTGCGCCCAGTCGCCCCAGATCTCGCGGCTGGCCTTGGCCAGTTCGAGCATTGGCCCGGGTGGCTGGCCGGTGACCAGTGCCTGGCCGAAGTTGCGCACCGAGGCGCCGAGGGGCGTGGCCGTGCGTTCGAAAACCGTGACTTTGAGACCGCGTTTGGCGGCGGCATAGGCGTGGGACAGGCCGAGGATGCCGGCGCCGACGATCAGCAGGTCGTTGTGTTGTGTCATGGAAATTTTCCCTGAATGGGAGACCGCCTTCGCGAGCAAGCCCGCTGCCACAGGGGATTTTGGGTGCCCACAGAATGTGTGTTCACTGAAGATCCAATGTGGGAGCGGGCTTGCTCGCGAAGCGGCCCTGTCAGTCGATAAAGAGCTTACTTGGCGACGACTTTCTCGGACTTGCCGTCATAGCGCTTGCGCCACTCGGTCAGGATCTCGTCGCGGTTCTTCGAGGCCCAGGCAAAGTCATTCTTGATCAGGCGCTGCTCGTAGTCGGCCGGCAGTTCGGTCTGCGGCTTGGCGATCCCCGGCTGGGCAAGAACAGCGAAGTTCTCCTTGTACAGGTCCATCGCCTCGGCGCTGGCGGAGAAGTCCGCGAGTTTCTTCGCGGCTTCTTCATGCGGCGTGCCTTTGATCACGGCAGTCGCCTCGATCTCCCAGCCCAGGCCTTCCTTCGGCAGGATGATGTCCAGCGGCGCGCCCTGGCGCTTCAACTGAACGGCCGGGTATTCGAAGGAAATACCAATCGGGAACTCGCCCGCCGCCGCCAGTTTGCAAGGCTTGGAGCCGGAGTGAACGTACTGGCCGATGTTCTGGTGCAGGCCGTCCATGTACGCCCATCCCTGCTTCTCGCCGAAGGTTTGCAGCCAGGCGCTGACGTCGAGGAAACCGGTGCCGGACGACGCCGGGTTGGGCATGACAATCTTGCCTTTGTACTCAGGCTTGGTCAGGTCCTGCCAGCTCACCGGTTTGCTCAAGCCCTGCTTCTCGGCTTCGACGGTGTTGAAGCAAATGGTCGCGGCCCACACGTCCATGCCGACCCAGGCCGGCGGGTTGGCGGCGTCGCGGTAGTTCGCGCCGATCTTGCCCAGATCCTTCGGTGCGTAACTTTGCAGCATGCCTTGCTGGTCGAGGATCGCTAGGCTCGAGGCGGCCAGGCCCCACACGGCGTCAGCCTGCGGACGGGCCTTTTCGGCCAGCAGTTTGGCGGTGATGATCCCGGTGGAATCGCGCACCCATTTGATCTCGACGTCCGGGTTGGCCTTTTCGAAGGCGTCCTTGTAGGACTTCAGTTGCTCGGCTTCGAGGGCGGTGTACACCGTCAACTCGGTTTTCGCCGCGAAGGCATTCAGGCTGAAAGTGGCGAGCACAGCAGCGGCCAGGGCCATAGGCTTGAACATGATCGTTTTCCTGTCTTTTTGAGTTGAGGGTTACGGGAAACATCAGTGACCGGGCGCGGTTTGCCGCCAGGCCTGGGAACGGCGCAGCAAACCGCGCGAAGCCCACGCCAGCAGCAAGGACACGCCCGCCGAGGTGAACAGAATCAGGGTCGACATCGCCGCCGCGCCGCCGACGTTGCCGGCGTCATCCATGTTCAGCACCGCCACCGCCGCAAGAATGGTGTCCGGGCTGTAGAGGAAGATCGCCGCCGACACCGTGGTCATCGCCGAGACGAACAGGTAACGCACGATGTCCAGCAACGCCGGCAGGCAGATCGGCACGGTCACGCGCAGGTAATGCCGATACAGCGGCGCCTTGAGCGACAGCGCGGCGGCTTCGAACTCGGCATCGAGCTGGCGCAGCGCGGTGGTTGCGGTCATTTGTGCGGTGGTCAGATAGTGCGCAATGGTGCAGACGATCA
The DNA here is from genome assembly GCF_963971015.1 of Pseudomonas sp. RA_15y_Pfl2_54. Lineage (NCBI taxonomy): Bacteria > Pseudomonadati > Pseudomonadota > Gammaproteobacteria > Pseudomonadales > Pseudomonadaceae > Pseudomonas > Pseudomonas sp. RA_15y_Pfl2_54. Next base: position 7,438 of record NZ_CAXAPN010000032.1, on the reverse strand, counting down.
GCAGGGTCATCGTCCCGTAGAGCACATGCAGCGGGTTGCCGGTCAGGTTGAAAAAGAACACGTAACCCAGACCAAGCACCAACCCCGGCACCGCCATCGGCACGAAACTGAGCATGCGCAACGCCAGATTGAGGCCGCGTTGCGTGCGTGTTTTTTCCATCAGATACGCGCCGGTGAAGATCAGCACGCTGCCGATCAGCGCCGTACCCAGCGCCATCTTCAAACTGTTGCTGTAGGCCAGCCAGCCACCGCCGGCGGTTTCGTTGAACTGATAGTGGTTGAGCGACAGCGACAGGTTGTACGGCCAGAACTTCACCAGCGAGGAGAACACCGCCATGCCGAACACCAGCAGCAACGCCGCGCAGATCAGCAGGACGATGACCAGATAGCAGCCATCACGCACTTTCGACGGCGCCGGTTTGAACACCTGGGCGCGGCCACTCATGGAGTCGCCGTGACGTCGACGCAACCACGCATCGACGCCAAAGCTCAGCAGCGCCGGCAGCAACAGCACCATGCCGATCAACGCACCACGGCCGAATTGCTGCTGGCCGACCACGGCTTTATAAGCCTCCAGCGCCAACACTTGATAGTCGCCACCGACCACCACCGGCACACCGAAATCGGTGATGGTCAGGGTGAACACCAGACAGAACGCGGCGAACACAGCCTGTCGGGTCGCCGGCCAGGTGATGCTGCGAAACGCCTTGGCCGGACTGGCGCCCATGCTCGACGCCGCATCGAACAGCCGCGCATCGGCCAGGGACAGCGCCGACAGCAGAATCATCAGCGCATGGGGAAAGGTGTAGATCACCTCACCCAGCACAATCCCCCAGAACCCGTAGATGTTGTCCGAGAGCAGCCCGCGCAACAGGCCTTGATTGCCGAACAGATAGACCAGCGCAATCCCCGGCAGCATCGACGGCGCCATCAGCGGCAGCAGGGATATCCCGCGCCAGATGCCTTTGGCCGGAATCAACGTGCGTTGCAGGGCGTAGGCAAACAGGTAGGCCAGCGGTACGACGATGGCTGCGACGCTGAGGGAAACTTTCAGGCTGTTGCCGAGCAGCCAGTGGAAATTCTCGCTGGTCGCCAGTTCTTTCGCAGCGAGCCAGCCACCGCCCTGCCCGGCTTCGCTACTGAAGCCGCGCCAGAAGATCGCCAGCAACGGCAACAGCACCGCAACGCCAAGCAGTACCAGCAGCAGGAGTTTGCCGCCGACGACGAAGATGCGGTCGCCGATCTCGGCACGGGACGTCTGACGCACCTGCTTATGCGGGAGCGGCAGCGCGAGGTGGCTGCTCATCAGGCAAACACCTGCAGGCTGCGCGGCGGCAACGCAACCATGATCTGCTGGGCGCCGAGGCGCGGCATGGCCTCCGGCGCCAGTTCGGCGAGCAGCGCGTGGCCGGGCAGTTGATCGAGTTCGAAGCTCATGCGGCAGCGGTTGCCGAGGAAGGTGATCTCGCGGACTTTGGCCGGGAACAGGTTTTCTTCGTGCACCAGCGGATTGACGTTGATCGCTTCGGGGCGGCAGAACAATCGGCCCGAGGCGCCGCTCACGCTGCCATCCGCCAGACGCACATCCATCCCGCCCACCCGGGCGTGGCTGGCGCTGCTGCGCTGGAACGGCAGCCAGTTACCCTGCCCGACAAACTCGGCCACAAACGGTGTGGCCGGGCGGTTGTAGATGTCCTGCGGGGTGGCGTACTGCTCGACCCGGCCGTTATTCATCACGGCGATACGGTCGGCCATCAGCATGGCTTCGTCCTGATTGTGCGTGACCATCAGGGTGGTGATGCCGAGGTTGCGTTGCAGTTGGCGCAGTTCGGTACACAAATGCTCACGCACCCGGGCGTCAAGGGCCGACATCGGTTCGTCGAGCAGCAGCAGCGACGGTGCCGGGGCCAGAGCGCGGGCCAGTGCCACCCGTTGCTGTTGGCCGCCGGACAATTGGCCGGGGTACTTTTTCTCACTGCCGGTGAGGCCGACCAGTTCCAGCATCTCACCGACGCGGCGGCGCACTTCATCGCGACCGCTGCCGGCGAGGCCGTAGGCAATGTTCGCCTCCACCGTCAGATTGGGGAACAGTGCGTAGGACTGAAACAGAATCCCGTAGTCCCGGGCCTGCGGGGCGAGATTCGAGACATCGCGGTCACCGAGGTACAACTCGCCGCTGTCCTGCTTTTCCAGACCGGCGATGCAACGCAGCAACGTGGTCTTGCCGCACCCGGACGGGCCGAGCAGGCACACCAGTTCACCGGCCGCGACGTCGAGGGAGACGTTATCCAGTGCGGTGAACGCGCCAAAGCGCTTCTGCACGCCACGCACTTTCATCGGTGCGCCGGGGTGAGTCAGGGTGGTTGCGATGGCAGGATTCATGGGACAGACCTCATCAAGCAGATGAGGCAAATCCTAGCGTTGTAATGCGTCCGTCATGTGGCAGTGAGGCAAAAACGGCTGATAGTGGTATTCGGGGATTTTGGTTTGGGCTGAGGTTCTGCATTGCCTGGTCTGACGCCTTCGCGAGCAAGCCCGCTCCCACAGGGGGAACGCATTCCAATGTGGGGCTTGCTCGCGAAGAGGCCCAGACATTCACCAAAAGATTCAGGCGATCGACACCTCTAGCCTCCACTCAGCGGCACATGGGCATGCGCCGCTGAGCGCGTTGATCACTCGGTCGGCACTAACCTGTCCAGCACACGATTGACCGCCAGCTCGGCCAGCATCACCACCTGGGCGATGCCTTGCAGGGTTTTGCGGTGCGAGCCTTCAACCATTGCTGCGTGGTTGTGGAGCATCACGGTGGCGGAGCCGAGCGTTTCACTGGCGTCGGCCAGCAGGGATTCGGTGTCAGCCTCAGGGTGTGCCATGTAGAGCGTGTTGAGGGTGTAGGACGCGGCCATGATGGCGGCGACCGGTGGGCAGAGATAGTGGTCGAGGGCGCGCTCGGCGGCTTCGTGGAATTTCTTTGAATCGGGCGATTCGTAGGGGGATGCCGGATCGGAGATCGGCGGGTTTGGCGTTGGTTTGAACATTGAGTCTTTCTCCAGTAGAGCCGCAGCCATCTCGCTACTAAACGAAAGGGGTGGCAGCTGTGCGCAAGTTAGTAGACCGGCAGAAGACTCAAGACCCGGCGCACCCGAAGATGCCATGCGCACAGCCACCATCAAGTGCAAGCAAGCGCCCGACTGGATGATTCTTGTGCAGCCGTAAGTCAACTGATCCGGGCTACTAAACCCGATCACTGGAAATCAGTGATGCGAACCAAGTTACGCAGCCAGCCCAAGGCGCACAAGCCGGCGGATTCTGGTGCATGCGTAGGCAGCGGCGCAAGGATTTGTAGGCTGCCGGGCGTAACACCGAGTGTCTTTAAACACCTGCGCTGGAAAGGGTTTAGTGCCCTACAGAGATTGGGGATTTACCTGTCGGATTTTGCTGCGGCGACTGACCCCTTCGCGAGCAGCCCGCTCCCACAGGGGGAACGCATTCCAATGTGGGAGCGGGCTTGCTCGCGAAGAGGCCGGCACAGGCACTGAAAGATCTCAGGCCGGGGACATTTCCTGCGCCAACCCCAAAAACGCCGCCGGCAACCGCGCGCCCTTCCTCTCCTTGAGGCAGTACAGGTACTCGGGAATCTGCGGCGCATGCTCAAGGGTCAGCACCTTTAGCTGCGGATCATGCGGCACTTCCTGGCGGGCAATGATGCTGATGCCAATGTTGCGCAACACCGCCTCGCGAATCGATTCACGGCTGCCGATCTCCAGCAGCGGCCCGAAACTCACCCCGGCGCTGGCCAGCAACTCTTCGGTCAACCGCCGCGTGGTCGAACCCGACTCGCGCATCAGCAACGTATGCCCGACCAACGCACTCAGCGACACATGCTCATGCACCGCCAGCGGGTGATTGCGATGCACCGCCAATACCAGCGGATCCGTGCCGAGTACCCGACGAATCAGCCGCGCATCATCCAGCAACTGCGACGACGCGGCGACATCGACCCGGTAATCCTCCAGCGCTTCGAGCACCTGCTGGGAGTTGCCGATTTCCACCGACACGTCCACCTGCGGCAGGCGTTCGCGAAAAGTTTTCACCAGATCGAGGATGTAATACGGCGCGGTCGCGGCGATGCGTAGCGTGCCTTGCACCTGGCCGCTGTTGCGCAGGAAAAACTCGATATCGGCTTCCTGCTGCAACAACGCCTTGACCATCGGCAGCAGCCGCGCGCCTTCGTCGCTGACACTCAATCGGCGACCGCCACGGTAGAACAGCTCTACCGAATAGTGGCTTTCGAGGTTACGAATCTGCGTGGTCACGGTCGGTTGGCTGAGGCCGAGTTTTTTCGCCGCCAAAGTGATGCTGCCCAGACGGGCCACCATGTAAAACGCCTTCAGCTCGGCACTCAGCACAACCGCCCCTCATCGTCTATTTGCGCAACAGGCGCAAACCGTTGAACACCACCAGCAGGCTCACGCCCATGTCGGCAAACACCGCCATCCACATGGTGGCGAGCCCGGCGAAGGTTACCCCAAGAAAGATAGCCTTGATCACCAACGCCAATGCAATGTTCTGTTTCAGGATGCTGGCGGTATCGCGAGACAGGCTGATGAATGCCGGAATCTTGCGCAGATCGTCGTCCATCAGGGCGACATCGGCAGTTTCGATAGCCGTGTCGGTGCCCGCTGCGGCCATGGCAAAACCGATCTCGGCGCGGGCCAATGCCGGGGCATCGTTGATACCGTCGCCGACCATGCCGACCCGGTGGCCCTGTGCGTAAAGCGCTTCGATGGCTTGCAGCTTGTCGGTCGGCAACAAATCGCCCTGAGCCTGATCGATGCCGACCTGCGCGGCAATCGCCTGCGCGGTGTGGACGTTATCGCCCGTGAGCATCAGGGTTTTCACGCCCAGCGCATGCAACTGGCGGATCGCTTCGCGACTGGTCTCCTTGACGGTGTCGGCCACCGCAAACAGCGCCAGCGGGCCGGACTTGTCGAGCAACAGCACCACGGATTTGCCCTGTTTCTCCAGCGCGAAGAGTTTTTCTTCCAGCGCCGGGGAGCACAGGTTCAGCTCTTCAACCAGACGATGGTTGCCCAAGTAGTAGACCTGGCCGTTGATCTCGCCTTTGACGCCACGGCCGGCCAGCGCTTCGAAGTTATCCACAATCTGCGCCGCGAGGTTTTTATCCACAGCGGCGTTGGCGATGGCCAGCGACACCGGGTGATCGGAACGGCCGGCCAACGCGGCAGCAATCGCCGGGGCGGTGGCGTCGGCCGTCGGATCGAGGGACAGGTAATCGGTCTGCACCGGTTTGCCGTGGGTGATGGTTCCGGTTTTATCCAGCGCCAGATAATCGAGCTTGAAACCGCCCTCCAGGTACACGCCGCCCTTGACCAGAATGCCTTTGCGCGCCGCCGCCGCGAGGCCGCTGACGATGGTCACCGGGGTGGAAATCACCAAGGCACATGGGCACGCGACCACCAGCAACACCAGCGCGCGGTAGATCCAGTCGAACCACACCGCGCCCATGAACAGCGGCGGAATGATCGCCACGGCCAGGGCCAGGACGAACACCGCAGGGGTGTAGATTGTCGAGAATTGATCGACGAAGCGCTGGGTCGGTGCGCGTGCGCCCTGGGCTTGCTCGACGGCGTGAATGATCCGCGCCAGCGTCGAGTTGTTCGCCGCTGCGGTGACCGCGTATTCCAGCGAACCGGCCTGATTGATGGTGCCGGCGAAGACTTTATCGCCCACGGTTTTCTCCACCGGCAGGCTTTCCCCGGTGATCGGCGCCTGATCGATGGTCGAACGGCCGCTGACGACTTCACCGTCCAGCGCAATACGCTCGCCGGGTTTTACCCGCACGCGGGCGCCGAGTTCGACGCTTTTCACTTCCTGTTCGAGCCAGCGACCGTCAGCCTGCAATACGGTCGCCTGCTCCGGGGTCATTTGCATCAGACCGCTGATCGCGTTGCGCGCACGATCCAGCGAACGTGCTTCGATCAACTCGGCCACGGTGAACAGGAACATCACCATCGCCGCTTCCGGCCATTGGCCGATCAACACGGCACCGGTCACGGCGATGCTCATCAGCGCATTGATGTTGAGGTTGCGGTTCTTCAGGGCAATCCAGCCCTTTTTGTAGGTGCCGAGGCCACCGCTGAGGATCGACACCAGCGCGATGATCGCCACCACCCAGGTCGGCGCGGCGTTGGTGAAGTGGATCACTTCGGCGGCGAGCGCACCGACGCCGGACAGCGCCAATGGCCACCAGTGTTTTTTCACGGGGGCCGGGGCTGGCGACTCGACGCCCGCCTCCAGCGGTTCGGCGTGCATGCCGAGGGATTTGATTGCCTCAGTGATGGGCTCGGTGCCTGGCAGCGTGTGGGTCACACCGAGCACGCGGTTGATCAGGTTGAATTCCAGTTGCTCGACGCCGGCCAGTTTGCCGAGTTTGTTCTGGATCAGCGTCTGTTCGGTCGGGCAGTCCATCGCCTCGATGCGAAAGCTGCTCAGCCGGGCGTCGGCGCTGGTCTTTTCGCTCAGTAGCACCCGTGCAGGTGCGGCGGCTTTCGATGCGCAGCAAGCGTCGCCGCCGTGGTCATGTTTATGCACAGGCTGCAATTTATGGCTGTGGTCGTGCCCCGCGTGGGGTTTGTGGGAGTGCAGGGAATCGCTCATTGGTCGCGTCCATGAAGGTGCCTGTTGCCAAGTAAAGACCCTGTAGCCACTATAGGGTCAAGCACCCTTTTGGAGATTGCCGTCATGAAGATCGGAGAACTGGCCAAGCTGACCGATTGCGCCGTCGAAACCATTCGTTACTACGAGCGCGAAAACCTGCTGCCAGAGCCCGCCCGCAGCGACGGCAACTACCGCGTCTACACCCAGGCCCACGCCGAACGCCTGACCTTCATCCGCAACTGCCGCACCCTCGACATGACCCTCGAAGAAATCCGCAGCCTGTTGGCCATGCGTGACAGCCCGCAGGATCAGTGTGAAAGCGTCAACACGCTGATCGATGAACACATCCAGCATGTGAAGGCACGAATTGACGGGTTATTGGCGTTGCAGACACAACTGCTCGACCTGCGCCAACGCTGTGGCGAAGGGCCGGGAGCCGATCAATGCGGGATTTTGCAGCGGCTGGAAGTGAGTGGCGGGGTGGTGGCGACGGAGGTTGAGCATTCCCATGTGGGCCGTAGTCATGGCCACTAAAGACACCCGATAACCAAAGTGGGAGCGGGCTTGCTCGCGAAAGCGGTGTGTCAGCCAACACATAATTGACTGACACACCCTCTTCGCGAGCAAGCCCGCTTGTATGGTAGGACTTGAAGGGAGGAGGAGGGACAAGGCTCGATTCTGACTGTTAGCGCAGTACAGACCGTGGGAGATTTCACCCTCCTCCTTTCACCCAAGCGCCGATAAAGAATGCATCTGG